>JAJYNP010000027.1 GCA_021786265.1 Chloroflexota bacterium | reverse complement strand
CTACCGCGAGCTGGTGGGCGACGGCGGACGGTGATGGGCGGCCAACCCTCCCCGGGACCTCGCGTCATCCTCCTGTTCGCCAGCACCGCCGAGCACAACTCGCGGGCGTTGCGCATGACGCGGACCCTCGTCGACGCCGGCTGTCCGGTCACCTGGGTCGCGCGCGCGGCGCCCGGGCTCCCGGATCGCGAGGCGCGAGAGGGTTATGACCTGCTCCGCGTGCCACTGCCCGGAGGGCCCCGCTGGCTGCCAGCTCCGCGCCTGCCCGTGCCGGGCACGGAGCCGCGATCGCCCGCTCCCGGCGCGCCGCCGCGCCGCCGCGTGGCCGCCGTGCGCCTGCTGCTCGAGGGCCCGGGCAGGCTCCTGCAGGCGCTGCGCTATGAACTCGTGGTGCGCCGCTGGGCGGCGGCCGTCGAACGCGTGGCGCCCCCCGCCGACGTCTGGCAGGCGGACGGCCTGGTGATGCTGCCCGTCGCCCTGCGGCTGCGGGCCCGGCACGGCGGACGCGTGGTGTACGACTCCCTCGAGATCCACGTCGAGAGCGGGCGATTCGCTCGGCTGCCGCGGACATGGCGGTGGCTGCTGGCGCGCCGCGAGCGCCGCTGGGCGCGATCCGCGGACGCCGTCATCACCGTGAGCCGCCCCTACGCGGACGTGCTCGCCCGCCGGCTCGGCCTCCGACCGGCGATCGTCATGAACTGCCCGCCCGCCCCACCTGATCCGGCACCGGGCGAGCCCGGAGGCCCGCCCCGGCCGCGCCGTCTCCACCAGCTGCTCGCCCTCGATCCGGACCTGCCGGTGGTCCTGTACCACGGGTACCTGTTCCCGCACCGGGGGATCGAGCGGTTGTTCGAGGCGATGGCCCGCGTCCCGGACGCCCACCTGGTGGTGATGGGCTTCGGCCCGCGGTTCGAGGCTTACCGCGAGCAGGCCGCCGCTCTTCCGCACGCCACCCGCGTGCACGTCGTGCCGGGCGTCCCGCCGGAGTCCCTGATCGACTGGGTCGCGTCCGCAGATGTCGCCGCGATGCCGATCGAGGGCAACACCCTCAACCACAGGCTGACCACCCCGAACAAGCTGTTCGAGGCGCTTGCGGCGGGCGTGCCGGTCGTGGCGAGCGACCTGCCGGGGATGGCGACGATCGTTCGAGAGACGGGCGCGGGCGTGCTGTGCGACCCGGACGATCCGGCCGACATCGCCCGGGCGATCCTCGCGGTGCTCGACGCCTCGGCAGCGGACCGCGAGGCGTGCCGCGCCCGCGCCCTCGCGGCCGCCCGGGCCACCTATAACTGGGAGCGCCAGGCTGCCGTCTACGCGGGGGTCCTGCGCTCGCTCGGTGCGAGCGGGCCGCCGATCGGAACCCTCAGCCCCTGGGAACGAACCGCCCGAGGCGACGGATGAGCCGCCCGAGCGCGGCCGGTCCTGCGCTCGACGCATCCGGGCCGGCGGCCCTTGCGCGCAGCGCGTCCTCCACCGCCCGGGCGCGCGCCGCCCGTCGCTCCTCGTCGGTGCCGTCGCCCATCACCCACGTCACGCGGAACGGTTGGAACCCCATCTGCTCCTTGAAGAAGCGCAGCCCATCGGTGCCCGAGGCGTGCAGGTTGTACATCGCGAAACGCAGTCCCGCGACCGTCATCAGGTCGCGCACCGCCTCGGCCACCAGCAGCGACATGATTCCCGACTTCATGTGTTCGCCGTGGCCCAGGATGGTCGAGAAGAGGCACATCTCACCCACCACGTAGACCCAGGCGTAGGCGTAGAGGTGTCCCTCGCGCAGCACGCCGTAGTGACGCAACGCGTGGCGCGCGCACGAGAAGTCGGGAGAGGGACCCTGCGGCGCCGGCTGCTGCTGGTAGGCCTCGCCCATGGGCCGGCCCTGGCGCTCCGGCATCGACGTGTTGATGGCGAAGATGTCGTCGAGGTGGGCGTCACGCTCGATCGGGGCGAAGACGAAGCCTTCGCGGCCGGCCCGGCGAACCTTCTGCCGCCCAGTACGCGTGGGGCGAGCCCCAGTACGCGTCAAACGTGGGCGGCGTCACCAGGATCGAGCAGCCATCCTCGTACTTCCCTGCCCGCGGGTCGCGCGCGCTCGGGGCGGTGAACTGGGCGTAGAACCGGTCGGGATACTGGACGCAGTGGGGGTCCGCGGTGTCGCCGCGGAGGAAGCTGATGGTCAGCGGCGGGAAGACGTGCGGCCCCTGGTCGGCCGGCCGCATGCCCGTGACTGCCGTTCGGCTCACCGTTTCCCCCATGCGCCGTCGCCTCCTCTGCCGCGCCGAGACGTCGCCGGGCACGCCATGCTAGCGTACGTCGGCTCTCGGGGACCCGCGGCGCTCCGCACAGGGCGGCCGAGCGCCGTGGAAGGTGGTTGCATGCCCGAGATGGTGCTGCCGCGATGACCCTGGACGCACGGGTCCGCGCCCTCGCTCGCGCGGTGCGGAGTCACCTGGCCGCGCAGCGCCAGACCGACGGCGTCCCCCGTGCGCTCCTCGCGGATCGGCAGGGCGTGCTCGTCCGCCGGCGCGCGTTCGGCCCTCACGACCTGGAGCGGCTCGACGCGATCCTCCGCCAGGCGGAGGCCGTGATACCTGTTCGCGCGCTGTTCGAGTTGCCGCCGGAGCGGCGTTCGCCGCGACTCGTGGTGCTGCGCCACGACACCGACGCCGACATCGACAACGCGGTGCGCTTCGCGGAATGGGAGGCCGCCCGCGGCTACCGCGCCAGCTACTACGTGCTGCACACGGACTGGTATTACCGGCGGGGCTTTTCCGGCCCGCCCACTCGCTACGTCCTGCGGGCGCTGGAGCGGATCCAGCGCCTTGGCCACGAGATCGGCCTCCACAACAACGCCATCACGGTCGGCCTGAAGACCGGCCGGGATCCGGTCGAGATCCTGTCGGCCGAGTTGCAGTTCCTCCGGCGCCGTGGCTTCGACGTGGTGGGAACGGCGGCCCACGGCGACCCACTCTGCCGGACCTGCGCCTACAACAACGGCGAGCTCTTCCTGGAGGCGCCGCGCCCGGAGCACGGAGCGCCATCGCGGACCATCGCCTGCACCGATAGCTCATCCGGGCGCGCGCTGCGGGTGGAGCTTCGGCCGGTATCGATGGCCTCGCTGGGCCTGACCTACGAGGCCAACTTCATCAGGAACCGCTACTACCTGACCGACTCGCATGGTCGCTGGAACCGGCCCCTGCAGATGGCGTCCACGGAGTTCGACCGGCGGGACGCGCTGCTCTCGTTCCTGATCCACCCCGCGTGGTGGGCCTTCGAGGGTGAACCGCTGCTGGCAGGGCAGGAGCCCGTCGGGGAGTCGACCGGCGACGCGGACCCGTGACGCGGGCCGCGCCCAAGCGCGCCGCGCCAGGCTCGACGCGTTCGCGGCCGGCAGGCTCGCGGCGGCGGACTACGGCAGAGGCGAAGACCCGGCGTTCAGCGCGCTCAGGGCGTCGAGCGCGGACTGAACGAGCTGCATCTCCTTGCCGTACCCCACGAAGTCGCCGCTGGCCTGGTCCGCCTTGGCCGCCGCGAAATGAGTGTCGATGTACTGGATGAGGCCGGCCGAGTCGGTGGGCAGGCCGCCGCCGGGGCCCGGCGAGGGGCTGGGGGTCGTACCGGAGCCCGTTGACCCGCCGCCCGTGCCCGTCCCGCTGCCGGTGGTCGCCTGACCGCCGGTGCCGGCGCCGCTGACCACCGCCTGCAGTGCCTCCCGGAGCGTGTCTCCCCAGCCGACCGTCTGCGACGATGCCACCACCACCTTGGTCAGCTGCGGGAACGCCGAGCTGGTGGACTGGAGGTAGATCGGCTCGAGGTACAGGAACGACGTGCCGACCGGGATGACCAGCAGGCTCCCGCGAATGACCCGGGAGCCACTCTGGTTCCACAGGCTGATCTGCGCGCTGATCACCGGATCCTGGTCGATGCGCGCCTCGATCTGCGTGGGGCCCTGGATCGTCGTGTTGGCAGGGAGCTCGTAGACGATCACCTGGCCCCGCGCCGTCCCGTCATTCCGGGCTGCCACCCAGGCGATCATGTTCGGACGGGATGCCGGCACCATGGGCTGGACCAGCACGAATTCCGGCGTGCCCTGGTTCGGCAGGCGCATCTCGACGTAGTACGCCTGCGGAGGCAGGACCTGGGTACCGCCCGTGGTCACGGACGGCACCGTCCAGAGGTTGTCGCCCTTGTAGAAGCTGGCCACGTCGGTGACGTGGTAGGCGGCGTACATCTGCGTCTGGGCGTTGAACATGGACTCGGGCGTGCGCATGTGCGCGGCCAGGCCCTCCGGCATCGTCGAAATGGGCTCGAACATGCCCGGGAACACGCCCTCCCACGCACGGATCAGCGGATCGGTCGGATCGGCGACGTAGAAGTGGGTGGTGCCGTCGTAGGCGTCGACGGTGATCTTCACGCTGTTGCGGATGTAGTCGTAGGTTGCGCCGAGGCTGGCGTCGTTCATCGCGGTCGCGTCGGGCACCCCGGCCGTGGTGGTGTACGCATCCTGCACGTAGACCAGGTGCCCGTTCGGCGCGATCACCACGTACGGGTCGCCGTCGAGGGCCAGGAACGGGGCGAGGGTGCCGAGGCGATCCGCCAGGCTGCGGTGCAGCAGGAGCCTCGTCTGCGGGGTCACCTGGTCGCTGATCGCCAGGTTGAGGTCGCCCAGGTTCCACGCCCAGAAGAGGCGCTCGGCGGGAGAACCCACCGGCAACCCGGACGTCCCCGTGTAGCGCGTGTCGACGTCGCTGCCGTTGCCGGTGCTGGACGGGTAGTCGAACTCGTTGCTCTTCGCGTCGACCAGCACCCAGCTCGACGGCCGCTGCCCGAAGTAGATGCGCGGCTGCGTCACGAGCGGCGCCCCGGGCGACTGGGTGACCGGCAGGTTCTCGATGATCAGGTGGGGCAGGCCGTTCGAGTCGACGGCATTCACGGGCACCATGGCCAGGCCGTATCCGTGGGTGTAGAGGACGTGGGCCGCGATCCACGACGGGTTGGGCTGGCTCTTGGTCAGCGCCATCTCACGCGCGGAGAGCATGACCTCGGTGGGCTGGCCGTTGATGACGTACCGGTCGATGTTGACCGACGTGAAGGTGTAGTACTGGCGCACGGTCTGGAGCTGATCGAGCGTCGCAGCCAGCGGACGGGCGTCCCACAGGCGCGCGTTGTTGAACGTCGCCTGGTCGTTGCTCACGTCGGCCGCGGTCAGGCTCGAGCGGCCCGGGTCCGACTCGACGTTCCAGGTGTCGAGCGCGAAGGCGCGTCGGGTCATGGCGATGTTGTTCGCGATGGACGGCGCTTCGGCCAGGTTCTGGCTGGGCGCCACGACGAGCTTCTGGTAGGCCGTGGGGAGCACGGTCCCCGCCACGAGGAGCGCCAGGTACCAGGCGCCGCCCACGACGGCGGCGCGCCGCGCGAGCCGGGCGTTGTGGATCACCGCCAGCACCACCAGCCCGACCGCGGCGACGGCGGTCGATGCCGTGGTCACCGCGGCCAGCGGGAGACGCACCGCAGCGTCGGTGGCGCCGACCCCCGTGACGAAGCCGTTCTGCGCGTACGAGAGGTCGTATCGGCCGAGCCACTGCATCGCCGCGACGGCCGCGAGCAGCAGGCCGCCCAGCAGGGCGAGGTGCAGCACGGGACCGCGGCGCGTCACATCCGCTCCCCGCACCGCGGCCACGCCGTACGCGGCACCGGTCAGGAGCAGGCTCCCGAGGAGCAGGCCGCCGCCCACCGCGGCCACGAGGTGCAGCAGCGGCAAGGTGAACATCCACCAGCCCAGGTCCAGGCCGAAGACCGGGTCGACGACGGCCGCCCCCGACGGCGAGTACGGCACGCGATGCAGCCACAGCGCCACGGTCTGCCACGACCCCGACAGGTAGAAGCCGAGGGCCAGGCCGAGCAGGAGGGTCGCCAGGACCAGCAACCGGCGGACGGTCCTGCGCGGGAGATTCGCCGCCGCGACGAGCCATGCCTCGCCCCGCGCGTTGCCGGGTCGAGCCCGGCCGTGCGCGGTCACCTCCGCGTCGGTCGGTTCGAGGCCGAGGCGCCAGGCGAGGGCCACGTTCGCCAGCAGGAGGATCGCGCCGCCGGCCAGGCCGCCCCCGAACAGCGCGACGGTGTACGCGAACTGATCGGCCCAGGCGGTGCCGAAGCCCACGTTCTGGAACCACAGGTAGGCGGCCACCGGCCCGGACAGGAAGTTGAGGACGATCCAGACGAGCACGAGCGCGACGACCGCGGCCACCGCAGCCCGCACCGGGCGGCGGCGTCCCGTGCGACCGGGACCCGCCCCCCGCGGGCGCTTCTCAGCGCCGTGGGCGAGGGCATCCTGGCCGCGGCTCACCAGCCAGTCGCCGATGCCCTCGAAGCGGGTGTCGTCCGATGGTCGCTGTGATGCCATGTCGCGCAGCTACGCTCCTTCCTGGGGACCAGTGCGACACAGTACTCCGATGCCGGAGCCTCCGCCCCGTGCCGTCGGGTCCGGCGACGCCGGGACGGGGCGACTCGGCCGCGCAGAGCGGACGTGCCCGGGCCACCCATGCTACCGTTCCGGCTGCCAATGACGACTCCCGCCCGGGTGGCTCCCGACGCCCGACCCGCCGCGGCCCAACGGCCCCCCGGCTTCCGCGAGCTGTTCATGCGCCTCGACGGCGTCCGCCTCGTGATCCGGGGACTCCAGGATCTGCGGACGCGGGGGCGCCTCCTCCAGTACCTCGTGGGGACCGACCTGAAGCGCACCCACGCGGACACCGTGATCGGGCAGCTGTGGTGGCTCATCGATCCCTTCTTCTCGATGGCCATCTACTCGATCCTGGTCACGGTGGTCTTCCAGAAGCAGATCGCCGATGCGCCGCTCTTCCTGTTCGCGGCGATCCTGCCGTGGCAGTGGTTCTCGACGTCCCTGCTGGATGCCACCACGTCGGTGACGGCGCGCGGCAACCTGATCCGCCAGATCCAGTTCCCCAAGCTCGTGCTCCCGGCTGCAGCGACCCTCGCTGGGACGATCACCTTCGGCTTCGGGCTGCTGTCGCTGGCCGTGCTCTACCTCGTGTATCCCGGCCGCCTCAGCCCCTGGCTGCTGACGCTCCCGGTCATCGCCGCCGTGCAGTACGCCTTCACCCTGGCGCTGGCGATCTTCTTCTCCGGCGTCAACGCCTTCTACCGGGACGTGCAGAACCTGCTGCGCCACGTCACCCGCGTGTGGTTCTACATGTCGCCGGCGATCTACGCGGTCAGCGCGCTGAAGGGGAGCGTCTTCGGGTACGTCCTGGGCCTCAACCCGTTCACCTACATCCTGACCTCGTACCGTAACGTGGCCTACTACGGCACGTCCCCCGACTGGATCGGGCTCAGCGTCGTGCTCATCGTCTCCCTCGTCCTCCTCATGTTCTCGATCTGGGTCTTCAAGCGGATCGAGACCGGCTTCGCGAAGATCCTCTGATGCCTGGCTCTGCCTACGCCATCGACGTCCGCGACCTCGGCGTCCGCTACAACCTGCACCTGACGCGGCGCACCACGATCAAGGGATCGCTCGCCGAATGGGTCGGCCGCCGGCAGCGGGACGACCGCTACTTCTGGGCGCTCCGCCACGTCGACTTCAGGATCGCCCACGGGGAGTCGCTCGGCGTGCTCGGTCCCAACGGCGCGGGCAAGAGCACGCTTCTGCTGGCGCTCGCGGGGATCCTGGCCCCGGACGAGGGCTCGATCCGGGTGAGCGGGCGGGTCTCCTCGCTGCTGACGCTGGGTGCCGGCTTCGAGATGGAGGTTTCGGGGCGGGAGAACATCGCGCTGATCGGCGCCTTCATGGGAATCCGCCACCGCGTCATGCGCGAGCTGACCCCATCGATCATCGAGTTCGCGGACATCGGCCCGTTCATCGACGCGCCGGTACGGACCTACTCCTCGGGGATGCGGGCGCGCCTGGGCTTCTCGATCGCAACCGCCATCGCCCCGGACATCCTGCTGCTCGACGAGGTGCTCGGCACGGGCGACGAGGACTTCCGCGCCCGGAGCCAGCAGCGGATCCGCGACCTCGTCGGGCGAGCGCGGGCGATCGTCCTGGTCACGCACGACCTCAACTCGGTGTCGGAGTACTGCAACCGCGCGATCCTGATGGAGCTCGGGCAGGTGCTCTACGAGGGCGATCCGCAGGCGACCGTCGAGTTCTACAAGGATCGCGTCCGGAAGCGCAAGGCGCGGCTCGCCGAGGAAGAGGCCGCCAGGGAGGCGGTCGTGCTGCCGCCGCCGGTCACGCTGGACGAGCTCGCCTCCTCGTAGCGCGCCGCCGGCCTGGCTCCCCTGGATGGCTGCGGTAGCATGCCCGCCGTGACCCCTGCCGGCGCGCATCCCCGGATCCTGATCGTCACGCACTCCTACTACGAGGAGGACCCCAGGGTCCGGCGGCAGGCGGAGGGGCTCGTTGCCGCGGGGCTGGCGGTCGATGTGCTGGGGCTGTGGAAGCCGGGCGCGTCCGCGCGCGAGCGCATCGACGGCGTCCAGGTGCGCCGGCTGTCCGTGCAGCGCCACCAGGGCGCCGGCATCGGGACCTACCTGGCCGAGTATGCGGCCTTTTTCGCACGGTCGGCGGTGGCGGCCGCGAGCCTGCACGCGCGGCGGCGATACGCGCTGGCCCAGGTCGCCACGCTGCCCGACCCGCTCGTCTTCGCGATGGCCCCGCTGCGGCTGGACGGCGTTCCGGTCGTCCTCGACCTGCACGAGGCGATGCCGGAGTTCTTCCGGAGCCGCTTCCCGGCGGCGTCCCGTGGAGTGGTGCGGTCCGGGCTCCTGGCCGCAGAACGCGCGTCGATCGCGTTCGCGACGCATGTGCTGACGGTGAACGACGCGCTGGGCGACCGGCTCGTGTCGCTGGGCGTGCCGGCGTCGAAGGTCACGGTGGTGCTGAACAGCCCAAGGGCCGACCGGTTCGATCCGGCTGCGCACCCGGCTCGCGGGTTCATGGCGGACGGCCGCCTGCGCCTCGTCTACGCAGGTGCGCTCACGCCGCTGTACCAGCTCGACGTGGTGGTGCACGCGGTTTCGCTGCTCGTCCGCGGGGGCGACGACGGCGCGGACGGCGGTGCCGGCCGGGGCGCGGCCGCGCCTCTCGATGTGACGCTCGACCTGTACGGGCGGGGCGACGCCGAGCCACTGCTGCGGACCCTCGCGGCCGAGCGCGCGATCGGCGATCGGATCAGGTTCCACGGCCGGGTTCCGGTCGAGGAGGTGGCCGCTCGGATCGCCGAGGCAGACATCGGGCTCGCCCCGACGCGCCGCGACGCGTTCACGGATTTCAGCCTCTCCACCAAGATCTTCGAGTACGTGGCGATGGGGAAGCCGGTCGTCGCCTCACGGCTTCCCACGGTCGAGCGATATTTCGGGCCGGACGCGCTCGCCTACTTCGCGCCGGGCGATCCGTCCTCGCTGGCCGCGGCGGTGCGGCGGCTGGTGGACGATTCGAGCCTCCGCGAGGCCGCCGTCGCGGCGGCCTCCGAACGTGTCCGGGCGCTGTCGTGGGAGCGTGAGGCGGAACGGTACGTCGCGCTGATCAGGGGGCTCGCGGGGGCCTGACCCGGTCCGCCGCCCAGCGGTCGGCGAGCCAGCGGATGCCGCCGGGCGCGAGCCGCGCAGCGCCCGAATCGATCGCGGGTCCCGCGGCCAGGATGTCGTACCCGTCGATGCACAGGAGGTCCGGGAGCGCGCCGTGCTCGACGGCGCCGAGGTCCGGTGCCGGCGCGACTGCCGGCGCGACTGCCGGCGCTGTCGCTCGCGCCGTCTCGATGACGCGCCGCTGTGCCGTTTCGAGGCGGTAGCGGGGGCGGTCGGCGTGGACGGCGGCGATCCGGTCGGAGGCTCCCGGGTCACGCGCGAAGCGGATCACTCGACCCACCAGCCCCTTTGGCTGCTGCGCCGGGCGGGCCGCCCGCAGGGCCGCCTGGTAGCCGGCGTCGAGGTCCGCCGTCACGATGGTGCCGATCCCTGCCGGCAGCGGCTGGTCCCCCGGATCGTCCATGGTGACCAGGGTCAGGCGCTCCAGCAGTCCGCCGGGGAGTGAAGCGAGCAGGCGGGCTGCCTGCACGCGGTTGAACCCGACCACGAGCGGTAGCCGGTGCCGGCGAGCCGGCAGATCGGCGGCACCTGGCAGATCGGCAGCGCCCGGCAGATCGGCGGCGCCCGGTGGCACGGGCTTGCTGGGCGCCGCCGTGACGTCTTCCCCCGGGACCGCCTCCACCGGGCCGTGCCGGCCCGCCGCCGATCCGGCAGCGGAGCGGTAGACGTCCACCAGGCGCCGCGCGACCGCGGCCGCCCCGAACCGGGCCTCGACCACCGCCCGAAGGGCCGCGGGATCGAACGTCTCGCGGCGCGCCAGCGTCTCCAGGATCGCGCCGGCCATCGCCCGCGGGTCGTCCACCGGCACGAGCGCGCCCGCAGCGGCCGGGTCGGGTCCGAGGATCCCCTCCGCGCCGCCCGACCGCGTGGCCACGACGGGCAGTCCGGATGCCAGTGCCTCGACCAGCACGACCCCGAAGGTCTCGTACCGGCTCGGATGCACGAAGACGTCTGCCCGGGCCATCGCGCCGGCCACCCCGGCCCGGTCGACGGCGGGATCGAACGCCACCGCGCCGGCCAGGCCCAGCTCCGCCGCCCGCGCGTGCCAGCCAGTCTCGTCCTCGCGGGTGGGCGACCGGCCGACCAGCCGCAACGTGAGGTCGGGCCGCTCCGCGCGGGCCAGGGCGAACGCCTCGAGCAGGGTGCCGATCCCCTTGTCCGGCTTGCGCGTGCCGACGTAGAGCAGCTCGCCGTGCCGCCGCTCCGAGGCCGGAGGCGCACGGAACAGCTCGACCGGCACGGTGTTCGGCACGACCTCCAGCCGCTCGTCGAGCACGCCCGCAAGATCCGGCAGCGCGGCGCGCAGCTCGGCGCCGAGCGCTTCCGAGACGACGACGATCCGCGCGGCCCCCTGCACGACCGAGGCATACCGGCGGCGGACGTCGGGGTCGCGGAGCAGGTCGCGGGTGCGCGACGAGTGCTCCGTGACGACGTACGGGATCCCGAGCATGCCGGCCGCTCTGGCCGCGAGCTCGCCGTCGGGGAACCCGGTGTGCGCGTGCAGCAGGTCGAAGGCCGCACCGCGATCGATCAGACCCTCCACGAACGGCACGAATGCGGCGAGGTGGTCGTCCCCTTCGCCGGCCGGCGAATCCTCCGGCCCCGACGCGACAGGCAACCGCGCCACGGGAACGTCCTCGAGATGGCACCACGTGCCCACCACCGCCGGCCAGCCCCCCGGTGTGAGGGCATCCGCGCGATCCCGCGCCGGCACGCTGCAGCGGGCATGGATCGCCTGCCGCTCGGGCTCGCGGCGCTCGGGCACGCGGCTCAGCCGGACGAACTCGAACGACGCGACCAGCGGCTCGACGTGCCCGGAGGCGACGAGGGCGTCGACCTGGTCGGCCACGAACGAGCCGCGCACCGGGTCGTCGACGGCGGGGTACCAGCGCGCGACGACCAGCACGCGGAGCGGCGGCATGGCGGGCAGTGTACGGCCCGCGGCACGCGCCGGCGTCCGACGTCCGAGCCGCGGGCACCTCGAGGTTCGGCCCGCGGCACGCGCCGGCGTCCGGCAGGCGGCATGCCTCGGCGCCCCGGTGGCCAGCCTGTGCCACGCGCCCCCGCCTGGCCCGCGGCTGCCCGACTACACTCGCTCCGTGATCGCCCGACGCCGGGCCATCGTGCTCGTGCACAACCCGGTGGCCCCGTACTCCCGCGCGCTCCGCATCGCCCGCTCGCTCGAAGCCGAGGGCTGGGAGGTCCTGATCGCCGGAACCGCGCGCACGGATCTTCCCGGCGAGGAGCTGGATGGGACGATCCGCATCGTTCGTGTCCGCCCCGCCGGTCCGCTCGCCGGTTTCGTCGAGCCCGCACGTGGCCGCCCGGCGTCCCTGGTCGCGCGCGGAGACGCGATCATCGGCGCCGCCGGCCGGCTCCTCGCTCGAATCCCCGGCCTGCGACTGCTCCGGGCAGCGCGCACCCCGACCCTGCGCCGCGTGCTGGGCATCCTCCGCTGGCCGCTCCCCGCGCGCGCCTGGACCGAGGGGCTCCGCCGCGCCCTGCCCCCCGCGGACCTGTACCACGCCTGCGGGATCGCCGCGCTCGTGGCCGCCACCGAGCTGGCTCGTGATGCCCGGGGACGCGGGTCGCGGGACGAGGCTGCCGCGGGCGGCCGAGAGCCGGACCGACACGCTGGCCGCGTGGTGTACGACGTCATCGACCTGTTCCTCGAAGGAAACGCCTACGCGACCATGCCCCGGCCCCTGAAGCGCCTCTACGAGCGCCGCGAGCGTGCGCTCGTCCGATGCACCGACGGCATCGTGACGGTGAACGAGGCACTGGCCGCCGAGCTGCGCCGCCGGTGGGCGCTCGCCGATGTGCCGGCGGTGGTGCGCAACTGCCCCCCGTACCATCCGCCACGCGTCCCTCCCCCCGACGACCTTCGGCGCGCGACCGGGCTCCCCTCCAGGACCCGGCTCGTCCTGTTCCTGGGCATCCTGGGCGCCGACCGCGGGCTGCTCGAATCCGGCGAGGCCGTCCTGCGCCTCCCCGACGCCGCGTTCGTCGCGATGGGATTCGGGCCCTGGTACGAGCGGATGCGGGCGCTCGACACGGACCCGCGCTTCGCCGGCCGCCACGTGACCCTGCCGCCGGTGCACCCTGACGAGGTACCGCGCTGGGCCGCCGGAGCCGACGCCGCGCTGATCGCCGTGCCGGGCGACTCGCTCAACCAGCGGCTCTCCACGCCCAACAAGTTCTGGGAGACGCTGGCGGCGGGCGTCCCGCCGGTGGTTGGCCGGGACCTCGCCGTGATGCGGGAGATCGTGGAGACGCACGATCTCGGCGCCGTAGCCGACCCGGCCGACCCGGCCGACCTTGCGCGGGCGCTGCGCGAGGTGCTCGATGCGCCACCGGAAGCTCGCGCGAGCCGGCGCACGCGCGCCTTCGCCCTGCACCGTGACGTGTATCGCTGGGACGTCCAGGTGCGTCCGTTGCTGGCCCTGGCGGCTCGTCTTGTGCCGGTCCCGGACGGCGATGGGGTAGACTACGGCGTCCGACCGGCGGTCGAGTCCCCCTGACGACTCCTGCGGGGACGGCGCGGCCGGCTCTTCAGTGGACCACGGAGCACGTCTCTCGTCATGACCTTCCGGGCCCGGCCCGTCACGCGCCGAGTGCGGCGCTTCCCCGCCCAGGACGATCGCCGGCAGCAGGTCATGGTGACGCTCGGCTTCGTCGCCCTGCCGATCGTCGTCGTGCTCATGCTCGTCGGCGTCGTGGGCGCGACCTACTACGCCGACCACCTCTCGGCCATCGCGACCGTCGACGGGACCGGGATCAGCAGGGACCAGTGGGCCGCGCAGCAGAAGGTCGACGCGTTCCGCTACTCCGTCCTGAAGCGGCAGATCGCCAGCGCCGAGGCCGCGGGCCAGCTGGATCGGGCCACGGCGCAGCAGGACCTCCAGTACGTGCAGCAGCAGGTCGACGCTATTCCGTCCGCTTCCGTCCAGGAGCTGATCGACCGCGTGCTGCAGGAGAAGCTGGCGACGCAGATGGGGATCACGGTCTCGGGCGCGGAGGTCGACGCGCAGCTGGCGAAGGAGGCCACCACGGCCGAGCAGCGCAGGGTGCTTGCCATCTTCGTGGCGCCGGGCGCGAACCCCGCCGTGGGCGCGGCTCCGAGTGGCACCACGGGTCCGGGGGCAGGCGTGGCCTCCAGCCCCGCTCCCTCCGCCGGCGCCTCCCCGGTCTCGGGCAGATCGCCGGCGGCCACGAAGGCTCCCGCCACGAAGGCTCCCGCCACGAAGGCTCCCGCCACGAAAGCCCCGGCCGCGAAGGCGACGGCGTCCCCCAGAGCGACGGCGTCCCCGGCCCCGAGCCCGACCGTGTCCCCGTCGCCCAGCGCGTCCCCGGGCGCGTCCGCCGCCGGCCCCACCGCCGCCCAGGAGGCCCAGGCGAAGTCGCTGGCCGACCAGGCGCTCGCCCAGCTCCAGGCTGGCACGCCGTTCGACCAGGTGGCGCAGGAGTTCTCCACCGACGCCAGCGCCTCCAACGGCGGTGACTACGGGTACATCGCGGCGACCGATCCCGTGGATCCGGCCTGGGTCACGGCGGTGTTCGCCCTGCCGCTCAACGGGACCACCGGCGTGATCCAGGGGGCCGATGGGACGTACCGCATCGGCCACGTCACGGCCATCGTGCCGGCCACGACCGACCCGCGTTACCAGCAGGAGCTCGCGCAGGCGGGGGTCGGCCTCGCCGCCTACCGCGACGCCGTCCGCGGCGATCTCGTCCGGCAGAAGCTCGAGGCGAGGATCCTGGCGGACGCCACGACGGGCAACGTCGAGCAGGTCCACGCCTGGGAGATCCGGATCGCGCCCGGCTCCGGGGCCGCACGCGTGCAGACGATCGAGCAGGCGCTGTCGCAACCGGGCGCCGACTTCGCCGCGGTCGCCCGGGTGAACTCGGACGCGCCGGACGCCGATTCGGGCGGCGACATGGGCTGGATCGCCCCCTATCAGCTCGCCCCTGCGGTGCAGGACGTCCTCTTCGGGCTGAAGGTCGGGCAGGCGAGCCAGCCCATCGCGCGGCCGGATGGGAGCTATCTCTACATGGTCAGCGAACGGGCGCGGCGCCCCGTCGACGCGACGCAGCAGGCGGCACTGGAGGCGAGCGCGTTCACCAGCTGGTACCAGGCACAGCGGGCGAAGGCCAGCATCTGGCGATCGCCCGACGTCCCGGCCGTGACGGCCGGCTAGGGCACGGAGCGAACGATGATCGATGCGATCCTCGCCGAGGCGTCCGAGCGGCACGGGCTCCGCCCCTCGGACGGCGTGCAACTCGTCGGTGTCGCGGCGCTCGCCCGGCGCGCGTTCGACCCGTCCTGGCCGCTGCTCCTCCTGCCGGACCCGGAGGCCGCCCCGGGGGACTCGGTCGGGACCGCCGGACCTCCCGGCGACGCTCCGGTGCTGCCCGTACCCGCGGGCCGACCCTCCGCCGACGATCCGGCGTTCGAGCCCGCGGTCCTGCCCGGGAGAGCCGGGTACGGTGCCTCGCCGGTCGCCGTGCTGACCGCCCTGTATCCCGCCGCCCATCCCGTCCTCGGGCTCGGAGGCGCGCCAGACTCCACCATCGGCGCGCTCGACGCGGCGTCCCTCGCATCGGGTCCCCACCTGCTGCCGGCGCTCGACCCACTGGCGAACGTGGCCAGCCCCCACGGCCTGCCCTGGATCGCGGCCCGACTGCGCGCCCCGGGCGGTTGCCCCTGGGACCGCGAGCAGGACCACCGGTCGCTGCGCCCGTTCCTTCTCGAAGAGGCGTACGAGGTCTACGACGCGCTGGAGCATGGCGCCACGCCCGACCTGGCCGGCGAGCTCGGCGACCTGCTCCTCCAGATCGTGCTCCATGCACAGATCGCCGCCGAGGCGGGGCTCTTCGACCTCGACGACGTCTACCGGCACATCGGGGCCAAGATCGTGCGGCGCCATCCTCACGTGTTCGCCGACGCGCAGGCCGCCACCGCCGGGGACGTGATCCAGAACTGGGAACGCATCAAGGCCGCCGAGCGTGCGTCGCGTGGCGGCGAGCCGCGCGCGACCCCGACCCTCCCCGCCGCGTTCGCCGGACTCGCTCGCTCGCTGCCGGCCCTCGCGTACTCCCAGGAGATGCAGGGGCGCGCATCGGCCCTCGGCTACGACTGGCCCGACGTCGAGGGCGTCATCGAGAAGCTCGAGGAAGAAGCCGTGGAGCTGCTGGAGGCGCGGACCGATGCCGAGCGCACCGAGGAGTTCGGGGACCTGCTGCTGGTGCTGGTGAACCTGGGGCGCAAGCTCGGCGTCGACGCGGAGTCTGCCCTCCGTGCCGGCAACGCCAAGTTCGCGCGCCGTTTCGCCCTCGTCGAGCGGTTCGCGGAGGAGCGTGGCCGCGCCCTCGATACCATGACCTTCGAGGAGCTCGACGAGCTCTGGGATCGAGCCAAGGCCGTCGAGCGCACGACCGGAAGCGGGGAGGAACACGCATGAGCATCGGCGCCGCGCCGTATCGTCACGACGGCCGGCTGCCCGGCCAGCTGCGGCCCGTCGCGCTGCAGCTGGGCGTGCAGAAGTGGGCGGAGGGGTCGTGCCTCATCCGCGTCGGCGACACCCACGTGGTGTGTGCCGCGACGGTGGAGGATCGCACCGCGCCCCACCTGCGGGGCAAGGGGCTCGGCTGGGTGACGGCCGAGTATTCGATGCTCCCCCGCGCCACCGCCGAGCGGACGCCGCGCGAGGCGGTGAAGGGCCGGCAGGGCGGCCGCACCCAGGAGATCCAGCGGCTGATCGGTCGCTCGCTGCGGGGCGTGGTCGACCTCTCGAAGCTCGGGGAGCGATCGGTGTCGATCGACTGTGACGTGCTGCAGGCGGACGGGGGCACGCGGACCGCGTCGATCACGGGTGGATACGTGGCGCTGGTCCTGGCCCTGCGCAGCCGGGGGCTGGAGGGGGCGCTCAGCGGACGGGTCGCCGCGGTGAGCGTCGGGATCGTGGAAGGGCGCCCGGTGCTCGACCTCGACTACGAGGAGGACTCGCACGCCGAGGTGGACTTCAACGTCGTCGGCACCGACGCGGGCACCTACGTCGAGGTGCAGGGGACCGCCGAGGGGAAGCCGTTCGACCGGGCCTCGATGGCGACGCTGCTCGCGCTCGCGGACGACGGCCTGCGCGCGCTCTTCGCGGCCCAGGCGGAGGCGCTCGCCCAGGCCAGGCCCTGAGCCGATGCGCACCCTCGTGGTGGCGACCCGTTCTCCCCACAAGCTCGCCGAGCTGCGAGAGCTCCTGCACCTGCCCGCGACCCGGCTCGTGTCGCTGGACGACGCGGGCGTCCCGGACGAAGCGCCGGAGGACGGCGAAACGTTCGACGCGAACGCCAGCTTCAAGGCGCGCTTCTACGCGGAGCGGACGGGCCTGCCGACGCTGGCCGACGATTCCGGGCTGGAGGTCGACGCGCTCGGAGGCGGGCCCGGGGTCCGCACGCGGCGCTACGCGGGCGAGTGTGCGACCGACGAGCAGAACAACGAGAAGCTGCTCGACGAGCTGCGGGGGCTGCCCGCGGCCCGCCGGGGAGCCCGTTACCGGTGCGTCCTCGCGCTGGTGGAGCCCGGTCGTCCGCCGGGACGGCCGGGCGCATCGGGAGCGTCGGGCGTCGTCGTCCGCCGGGGCACCTTCGAGGGTCGCATCGCGACCGAGCCCCGGGGCACCGGCGGGTTCGGCTACGACCCGATCTTCGAGCCGGAATGGGAGCCGCCAGGCGGCCGGACGGTCGGGCTGTACTCCGCCAGGGAGAAGAACCGGGTCTCGCACCGTGCCGCCGCCGCGCGCGCGATGCGCCGGGTCCTGCGGGCCCGCGGGTACTGACGGGCCCGCAGGGTGAGCCTGCCCGATCTCCTGCTGGTGGCCGCGGCGTCCTTCGTGGCGGCGACCCTCGCCGCGGTCGCCGGCTTCGGCGGGGCGGCGGTGCTGCTGCCGGTCCTGGTGGCGTCCTTCGGGGTGCGCGACGCCATCCCGATCCTGACGGTGGCCCAGCTCATCGGCAACGGGAGCCGCGCCTGGTTCAACCGGCGCGAGCTGCAGCTGCCGGTGGTCGGCTGGTTCGCGCTCGGCGCCGTGCCACTCGCCTTCGCCGGCGGGCTCCTCTTCGCCTCTGCGCCGCTCTCGCCGCTGACGCGCCTGCTCGGCGCGTTCCTGCTCGTCACGGTCGCGTGGCGGCACCTCCGCCCTGGCCCGCCCCGGCGGCCTCCGCTGCGCGGGTTCGTCCTGATCGGCGGGCTCTTCAGCTTCCTCTCGGCGCTGCTCGGGAGCGTGGGGCCGCTGATGGCGCCGTTCTTCCTCGCCTACGGCCTGGTCAAGGGCGCCTACATCGGGACCGAGGCCCTGTGCACCGTGGTCATGCACGTGACCAAGCTGATCGCCTACGGCCAGGCGTCGATCCTCACGGCGCGGTCGCTGGCCATCGGCGTTGCCATGGGCCCGCTGATGATCGCAGGTTCCGCCTTCGGAAAGCGGATTCTCGACCGGCTGCCCGAGCGGGTGTTCGTCGCCCTCATCGAGGTGGTGCTGGTGGTGGCGGGTGTCGCGTTCCTGGTGGGCGGGTAGGTCGCGCCGTGGGGCTCTGCCAGGGCGATCGCCGGCCTCGATCTCCCGGAACCGTCGGAAGTCGCGATCGTGCATCCAGATCTGCTACGGGCGGACCTCGATGAAGCCCGCGGCAGCGAAGTCGCCGTCGAACGCCAGCGCTTCCGCGATGCGCTCCTGGCACATGGCCTCGAAGTTGGTCGCGTCGACGAACGAGTAGTCCCACTCGTCGTGGCGGCGCAACCACGCCCACGCTGCTTCCGCCGCGCGCGCATCCACCCGGATGACCGAGAGCCGGCTGCTCGCTTCGATGTTGTCGAGGAAGCCAACCGCCTCCGAGTGCCCGACCCTCCGGCGCAGGAACGTCCACGTCTCGCCGACGATGAGGTTCGTCGTGGCGAGCGGCTGTGACCGGTCGGCCACAGCGCCAGCGCTGCCTCGTGGTGCCCGTCACGGCGAAAGCGGTAGGCCACCCAGAACGAGGTGTCGCCGAACCTCACCGGCGGTAGACCAGCTCGTCGACGGCATCCACGATGCAAACCTGGATGCGCTTCATCTCCAGACTATGCATCGTGCGGCCAGCGTATACGCCATTTCGCTGCGCCCCGGGCTCCGGCCTCAGGTTCGGCCGGAACGAGGTACGCTGGGGCTGCCCCTGCTGTGCGAAACTCACGCTTAGCGACCGTCGGGGTGTGGCGCAACGGTAGCGCACGTGCTTTGGGAGCACGAGGTTGCGGGTCCGAATCCCGCCGCCCCGACCACCACCATCTCGGCCGGCCCCCGGAGCTGGTTCGCATAGCCGCCCTCCGAGCAGCGACGTACGGTCGTCGCTCACGCGGCGGTCAGCATCGAGTACGGGTACCGCGAGGCGAGACGGGCGATCGCGGCCGGCGACAGGAGCGCGCGATCCCGCGCGTCATGCGCCGCGGCCAGCAGCTGGTCTGGGTCCGTCCCGGCGCGAGCTGCATCGAGGAGTGTCCCCGGCAGCTAGGTGAGCCACAGGCCGTCGCGGAGGACGCGCTCGTCGTCGGTAAGCCGCATGTGGTGGATCGTGAGGCCGGGCCGCGGCTTGAAGCCTGTGCCGGGCGGGACCGTGAGGTGTGTCGTCCGCGGCAGGAGGTCCGACAGGCCGTACAGCTGCAACGCCGTCTCATGGCCGAAGGTGCCGTCGGGCGCGAGCGTCTGGATCTCGTAGAGCTCGTCCTGCGGGCTGGCCGGGAAGCCTGATGATGCGCTCTACGCACCATTCAGCCAACTGCGGTCGGCCCGTCCGCCGCGCCGGCATGAGGGTTGTCGGCCGGGACACCCTGCGGGCCATGTGGCGAGTATCGCACGGTCATCTGGCCCTCACCACTTGCGTCATGGGACCCTATGGCACGCTGTCGGCGCCTTCCCATGATGTCGGTCCCACCCTGGGTCGATGGCGGGCGGGGAACCGTGGCCAGGGGAGCCGGAGATCCCGGTGGGTGAGCGGCGGAAGGAGTTAGCCGTGGGTCGGCCGTTCGTGATCCAGCTCGAGAACCGCGTGGGCGAGCTCGCCCACGTCACGCGCGCGCTCGCGACGGGCGGCGTCAACGTCGAGCATGTGGTCGGCACGAGCGCCGGTGACAAGATGTGCGCCCGGATCATCACCGACAACGATGCACGGACGCGCGAGGTGCTGCGGAGCCTGGACCTGCCGTTCGTCGAGGGCGATACCCTGCACGTGGAGGTCGAGGATCGTCCGGGTAGCATCGCGGACCTGGCCGAGCGGCTGGCCGCGGCCGGGGTCAACGTCACGGGGATCCTGACCGTGGGGCACCACAAGGGCAGAACCCAGCTGGCCTTCACGGTCGACGACGATGCGCGAGCCCGCGAGGTCCTGGGTCTCCCTCCCGCGCCGGTTCCGGCCGGGGTCCGGTAGGACCGGGTTGGGCCTCGTGCGCGGACCGGTCTGCACGGCGCGAGCCCTGCCCGCCCGGCACGGCGCGCGACCGTCGCACGGATCCTGACCAGGCTCCGGCCGCCGCCTCCGCCGGCCCCCCCTCTCGCCAGCTGCGCATGCACTGCATCGTCCTCGTCAAGCAGGTCCCCGACGTCTCGAACATCCCGGAGGATGCCTGGGACACCGACAAGGGCACCCTCAAGCGGGGCATGCTCGAGAGCATCCTGAACCCGCTCGACCTCCACGCGGTCACCTTCGTCCGTCGCATCACGGAGACCCACCCGGGATCGCGCACCGTGTACCTGACGATGGGGCCACCGCAGGCGCGCGAGGTCCTGGTCGACTGCATGGCACGCGCCCCCGGGGAGGCCGTGCTGCTGACCGATCGCGGGTTTGCGGGGGCCGACACCGTGGCCACGGCCTACTCCCTTGCCTGTGCCATCCGGCGCATCGAGCGGGAGTTCTTCGACGGCCGCCGCGAGTACGTGATCGTGGCCGGCATGCAGTCCGTGGACGGCGACACCGCGCAGGTGCCGCCGCAGATCGCCGAAGAGCTCGGCATCGAGCAGATCGCCTACGTCAACAGCCCCGAGCTCGGGCCGGCCTTCGAGGTGCGGCGCATCGGTCCGGAGGGCACCGAGACGGTGCGGCCGCGGCGCTTTCCCGTGCTGCTGACGCTCACTGCCTGCACCGAGCCGCTGTATCGCTCGTTCCACGGCGCCCGCGCGGCCCGCGCGGTCGCGATCCACGAGTGGAGCGCAGCGTCCGTGGAGGCGGATCCCGGACGCATCGGGCTGCGCGGCTCTCGTACCCAGGTCTATCAGCTCTTCTCCCCCCACGAGGGGAAGGCGCGCAGCTGTGTGGTTGCCGGCAGCGTGGAGGAGCTCGTCGCCCGCATCGAGACCGCCTTCCGGTGCGGCCCCAGGCACGTGGCGGCGGATGCGGAGGCCCCTTACGCGCTGGACGACCGAACGCCCAGCTACAAGGGCGAGTTCTGGGTCTACGCCGAGCGCGCGGGCGACGGGATCCACTCGGTCTCGCTGGCGCTGCTGGGCGCCGCGCGCCGGCTTGCCGCGCCACTGGGAGCGCCGGTGGGTGCTGTGCTGGCGGTTGCCGAGCGCGGCGGCCTCCCCCAGGAGCTGCTGGCGTATGGGGCGGACCGCGTGTACGCGCTGGAGCATCCCCTGCTGGGCCTCGGCGTCCCGAGCGTCCAGGCGCGGGCGATTGCGTGGGCCGTGCGCACGGACCGACCGCAGGTGATGCTGTTCGGGGCCACGCCGTGGGGGCGGGAGCTCGCGCCCCGCGTGGCCTATGCCTCGGACTGCGGCCTCACCGCGGACTGCACGAAACTCGAGATCGGCGACTACACCAGGGGCGGCGTGTCGCTGGTGGCGATCCTCAAGCAGACCCGGCCGGCCCTGGGCGGGAACGTCATGGCCACCATCCTGACCCGCGCCTCGCCGACCCAGATGGCCACCGTGCGACCGGGCGTCTTCGGCGTGCCGCAGCGGGACGCGGCCAGAGTGGGCGAGATCATCCGCCTCGTGCCGGAGCTGCACGAGGAGTCGATCGGGCTGGAGCTGGTCGCGCTCGAGCGGGTGGCCGCGGCCTCGTCGCTCCGGGACGCCGAGGTCATCGTGGCCGGGGGCCGGGGCCTGCGCTCCCGGGCCGAGTTCGAGGCCCTGCTGGGGCCGCTGGCGCGGAACCTGGGGGCGCGCCTGGGCGCCCGGGCCGACATCGGCGCGTCGCGCGTGGCAGTCGAGGACGGGTTCGCCCCCCGGGAGCGCCAGGTCGGGCAGACGGGGCAGACCGTCACGCCGCGGCTCTATCTCGCGATCGGGATCTCCGGCGCGGTGCAGCACATCTCGGGCATGCAGCATGCCGACCTGGTGGTCGCCATCAACCGGGACCCGCGGGCGCGCATCTTCGACTACGCCGACCTCGGCCTGATCGGCGACATCGCCGAGGTGGGGCCCGCCCTCATCCGCGCGACGGAGGTCCCGGCGCGAGCCACGGAGGTGCCGGCCCATGTCGGCGATTGACGTCCTGATCGTCGGGGCGGGCCCGGCGGGGCTCGCGAGCGCCATCCGGCTCCGGCAACGGCTGGCGGCCGCCGGACGGGAGGCGGCGGTGGTGGTGCTCGACAAGGCTGCTGCTCCGGGCTACCACAACCTTTCGGGCGCCATCGTCGAGCCGGGCGTCCTCGACGAGCTGCTCCCCGACTGGCGAAACGACCGCAGCCGATTCAGCGACCATGTGTGGCCGGTGGAGCGCGATGAGCTGTATCTCCTCACGGAGCGGCGCGCCGTGCGGCTTCCGGAAGCGGTCGTGCCGCGTGCCATGCGCCACCCGGGCGACGTCACCCTCTCCGTGTCGCGCCTGACGGCGTTCCTGGCCGAGCAGGCAGCGCGCCTGGGGGCCGAGGTGCACCATGGCTTCGCCGCCCGCGAGCTGCTGGTCGAGGCCGGGATCGTGCGCGGAGTCCGGTTGGGCGATGTCGGCCGCGACGCGGATGGCCGCCCGAAGTCGAACTACCTGCTGGGCGAAGACATCCCGGCGGCCGTCACGATCCTGGCCGACGGCTCGCACGGCGTGCTCTCGTCCCGGCTCGCGGCGCTGGAAGCGGGAGCCTCGGGCTCCCACGGCGAGCCCCGCGACCCGCAGGTCTACGGGCTCGGGGTCAAGGCCGTGGTCCAGTTTGCGGGCGCCAACCCGTTCGGTGACAACCGGGTCGTGCACACCCTCGGGTACCCCACCCGGCGTGGGATCTTCGGTGGTGGCTTCCTCTACAGCATGGGTCCCAGGCTCGCGGCCATCGGGCTCATCCTGGGGCTCGACTGGCGCTACGGCGATCTCGATCCACGCGCCGAGTTCGATACGTTCCGGGCGCACCCGTTCGTGGCCCGCCTGCTCGAGGGCGCGACCCTGGTCGCCGCCGGGGCCAGGACGATCCCGGAGGGCGGCTACTACGCGCTCGGTCCGTTGCAGGTGCCCGGGGCGCTGACGGTCGGTGACGCGGCGGGCTTCGTCAACGAGGCGAAGCTCAAGGGCGTGTCCTGCGCGATGCGCAGTGGCATCTGCGCGGCCGATGCGATCGCCGACGCCCTGCTGGCGGACGAGCCCATGGCGGGCGTGGGGGCGCGGTATCTGCGGCAGCTCCAGGTGCACGGGGTCCTGGCCGAGCTCGAGCGGGCCCGCAACTACCGCCAGGGGTTCCGCTGGGGGCTCCTTCCGGGGGCCGCGCTGTCCCTCGTCGGGGAGCATCTGCCGCTGCACCTGCGCATGCCGCCCGACCGGCAGGCGACCCTGCCCCGGGCGCGCCTGGGGCGGCGGCCGCCGGCACGGACCGATGGAGCCGTCTTCCTGAGCCTGAGCGGCACCTCGCACCGGGAGGACGAGCCGTCGCACGTGACGCTGGAGGACCCGGCGCGGTGCGCCGCCTGCGGCCGCGCGTACGAGGCCGCCTGCACCCACTTCTGCCCGGGTGAGGTCTACCGCTGGCACGGCGAGCACATCGTGTTGAGTCCGTCGAACTGCCTGCACTGCATGACCTGCACCGTGAAGTGCCCGGAGGACAACATCCGCTGGGTGCCACCGGAGGGCGGCGAGGGACCGCGCTACCGGCAGCTCTGACGCGTCGCGGCCTGGCCCGACCCCGTCATTCGGCATGGGATTTCAAGGTCTTCGCACGTCCGTGTGCGGCCCGGACAACGCGCTGGCGCGAATAACGAGAGGCAACGCTGAGCTCGATGGCGGCCGGCGCCGTGCCGGGCGACCTCTCGGGCGTGCAGGGCGCGGCCGCGCCAGAGGGGATGAGATCGATGTCCGAGCAGAATGCCAGGATCGGAGAGTTCGAGGCATCCGACCGGGAGCTGCGGAGGAGCATGCCGCTCCAGCAGCTCCTGTTCCTGTCGATGGGCGGCATCATCGGCTCCGGGTGGCTGTTTGCCGTTCTGGGTGCGGACGCCACGGCGGGTCCCGCCTCGGTCGTCTCGTGGATCCTGGGCGGCATCTTCGTCCTGCTGATCGCGCTCACCTACGCCGAGATCGCCGGGATGCTGCCGCGCTCTGGCGCGATCGTCCGGTACCCTGCGTTGACGCACGGCGCCTTCACCGGCTTCATCCTGGGCTGGGCCTATTCGCTGGCGGCCGTCTCGGTGGCGGCGATCGAGGCCGAGGCGGTGGTCACCTACCTGTCGACGAAGTTCACCGGCGCCGACTTCACCGCGACGGTGAGCGGCGTGAAGGTGCTGGCCTGGCCGAACGGGATCGTCTTCGCCGTCCTCCTGATGGTCCTGTTCTTCGTCGTGAACGTCATCGGCGTGCGCTTCCTCTCGGAGTTCAACCGCTGGATCACCTGGTGGAAGCTGATCATCCCGACGCTGACGTTCCTGCTGCTCTTCCTCACCTTCAAGGGCTCCAACTTCACGGCCTACGGCGGTTTCACCCCGCTCGGTCCATCACCCATCTTCCAGGCGCTCGCCACCTCGGGAATCGTCTTCGCCTATCTCGGGTTCCGGCAGGCGCTGGAGTACGGCGGCGAGGCACGCAATCCGCAGCGGGACGTACCGATCGCGACCATCCTGTCGGTGGTGATCGGGATGGTGATCTACGTCCTGCTGCAGATCGCCTTCACGGGCGCCATTGACTTTGGCAAGGCCGGAGTCGCGCCCGGGGCCTGGGCGGCGCTGAAGGGCAGCAGCTGGGCGAGCGGCCCGCTGTACTCGGCGTTGAACGCGACGGGGATCGGGCTGCTCGGGGCGTTCGCGACGCTGCTGCTCATCGACGCGGCGATCTCGCCGTCCGGGACCGGCTGGATCTACCTCGGTGCCGGCACACGCAGCGTCTACGGGATGAGCGTGCACCGGTACTTCCCGCGCGTGTTCCAGGGCATCAACCGCTACGGCATCCCGTGGGTGGCACTGGCGGCGGCCTTCGTGGTCGGCTGCCTGTTCTTCGCGCCGCTGCCGAGCTGGTACAGCCTGGTCGGCTTCATCACGTCCGCGACGGTGCTGACCTACATCATGGGTGGCATCGGCCTGCCGGTCCTGCGCCGGACCGCGCCGGGCCTGTCGCGACCGTTCCGCCTGCCCGCCGCCGAGCTGATCGCGCCGCTCGGGTTCCTGGCGGCGCTCATGGTGGTCTACTGGTCGGGCTTCCAGACCCTGGTCAACGTCTACGCCGCCGTCTTCGTCGGGCTCGCCGTCTTCGTCTGGTACTTCGCGCCCAACGAGGGCTGGATCCGCAGGGACGTGGGTGCCGTGCTGGGGATCCTCTTCCTGGTCGCGTGGGTGATCGTCAACAAGCTGGGCGGCTGGGTGCTCACCACGAGCTCGACCGCGGCGCCGGGATCCCTGAGCTTCCCGGCCTACTTCGTGCTGTTCGCGGCGACGCTCGTCGTGTTCACCGCCGCGGTCTGGTGGTTCAGCAACGCGACGGGACGCATGCACGTGGAGCGCTCGGCCTGGCTCATCGCCATGCTGCTCGTGACGTTCCTGATCTCGTACTACGGGGAGTACGGGCCGCTCACGAAGCCGGCACTCGCGTTTCCGGTCAGCGACATCGTGGAGATCGCGGTCGGCATCGTGTGCTACTACTGGGGCGTGGCCAGCGGGTTCGTCTCCGAGGAGCTGAGCGAGATCGCGGGCGTGCCCGCGGACGTGCGGGACGAGCGGCCGCGTGCGCCGCAGCTCGGCCCGAGCGGCGCGCACGGCGGGCGTTAGGAGGGCGGTATCCTCGTCGGGCCATGCGCTTCGACGTCTGCCTGGAGACCGGTCCCCGGCACCGAAAGACGATGGCCCATGCCGTGACGCTCCCCGGCGCCACGGCCATGGGCCCCACCGTCGACGACGCGATCGAGCAGCTCGCGACGGCGATCCAGGCCCGCATCGCGTTCCTGCGCCGTCACGGTGAGCCGTTCCCGGACCCGGACCCGCTGGAGCTGGTGGTGACCGAGATGGACACGAGCGGCGATTTCCTGGGCTACGGCGCCGTGTCGTTCGCGGCCGACCGCGTCGCGGTCGACTCGGACGAGCTCCGGCGAGACCTGCGGTGGCTGGAGTGGTCGCGTGACGAGCTGGTGGAGGCCGCGCGCACACAGCCCAGCGGCCTCACCGATCGCCCCGGTGGTCGGGGACGGTCGGCGGGCGAGATCCTCGCCCACGTGGCCGGCGCGGAACGAGGTTACCTCAACGCGCTGGTGGGATCCGTCGCCGGGCTCGGCGCCGCCGCCACCGCCGTGGAGCGCTCGGGCGATCGTCCGTGGGAGGCACTCGCGCTGGAGCGCGCCATCGTCCGGGAGCGGCTCGCAACCCTGACCGACGATGAACGGTCGCGGGTGGTCCAGCGCGGCAAGACGGCGCAGACCGCGCGCCGGATGCTGCGCAAGATGCTCGAGCACGAGTGGGAGCACGTGCTGGAGCTGCAGGCGCGCCTGGCGGGTTGAGCGTCGGGGTCAGCGCGTGCCCCACTGGTACGTCTCCTTGACGATGCGGAGGTAGACGAACGCCTCCGTGTCCCGCACGCCATCGACGTGGCGCAGCCGGTCGACCAGGAACGCGAGCAGTGCCTCGTTGTCCTCGCACACCGTCTCGACCAGGATGTCGTAGTGGCCCGCGGTGATGACCGCGTACGAGACCTCGGGCAGGGTGGCGATCTCCTCGGCGGCCGACACCAGCTTGTCCCCGTCGCAGCGCACGCCGATCATCGCCATCTGGTGGAACCCCACCTTGAGCGGGTCGGTGACGCCGACGATCTGGAGGATGCCGCGCTCGATCAGCCGGTTGGTGCGCGCCCGCACCGCCGCCTCGCTCACGCCAAGGTCGGCAGCGATCTGGGTGAAGGGCCGCCGGCCGTCCTGCTGCAGGTGCTCGATGATGCGCTTGTCGAGGTCGGCGAGCTCGTCGCCCATTCGCTCCGTCAGCGCCCGTGAACGGATCGGTTCCATCGGTTCGACAGTAGCAGGTCCTGGCGGTTCGGTACAACGGGATTCGCAGCACGCGAGCCCCGACGCATCGGGCTTCGCATAGGGAGCGCCCCGCGGCACCGCTGCACGCCCGGCTCCGTCGGGTGTCCGCCGGGCCCCGATCCGGCCCCGGTGTACGATGCCGGCCAATGCAGCACGATGCCGAGCGGCGTGGCTTCTCCACCCGCGCCATCAGGGCCGCCAGCCGGTCTCCCCGCCTGGACCAGGAGCCCACCGCCGTCCCGATCTACCAGACGGCGACGTTCCGGACGGCCGACCCGGCCGAGCTCGCCGACGTGCTCGGGGGTCGCCGTCCCGGCTACGCCTACTCGCGCATCGCCAATCCCACCGCGGCCGCGCTTGCGGAGGCGGTCGCCGAGATCGAAGGGGCGGCAGAGGGGTTCGCGTTCGGCACGGGCATGGGGGCGATCTTCGCCGCGCTCGCCTCCCAGCTCTCCGCCGGGGACGAACTGGTGGCGTCGAACGCGCTGTACGGCAGCACCCGATCGCTCGTCGAGAACGGGCTTCGCCGGTTCGGCGTCACGACGCGCTACGTGGACGCCACCGACCACGACGCGGTCGAGGCCGCCCTCTCGCCGTCGACCCGCGTCCTGTACGTCGAGACGATCTCGAACCCGACCATCGTGGTGGCCGACATCGAGCGTCTCGCGGCGATTGCCCACCGTCACGGGGTCGCGCTGATCGTCGACAACACCTTCGCCTCCCCGTACCTGTGCCGCCCGGCCGAGCTCGGCGCCGACCTGGTGGTGGAATCCGCGACGAAGTGGATCGGCGGCCACTCCGACGTGCTGGCGGGGATCGTCTGCGGCGATCCGCAGCGGATGGCGGCGGTCCGTGCGCTCCAGGTCGACACGGGGGGCATCGTGGCCCCGTTCAGCGCCTTCCTCGTCCTGCGGGGGCTCACGACGCTCGCGGTGCGGATGGATCGCCACTCGGCGACCGCCCAGGTCCTCGCGGAGTACCTCGACCGGCAGCGCGACGTCGTCGCCCGCGTCTACTACCCAGGGCTGCCCGGACACCCCCAGGCCGAGGTCGCCCGGCGCCAGCTGCGGGCCGGTGGCGGGATGCTCGCCTTCGATCTCGGGAGCCGGCAGGCGGGGGCAGCGTTCCTCGACGCCCTCCAGGTCGGCGAGCGCACCGCGTCGCTGGGCAGCGTCCACACCATGGCGGTCCACCCGCCGTCGACCACCCACCGCCAGCTGGACGCCGCGGCGCTCGACCGCGCGGGCATCGCCCCGGGGCTCGTCCGCGTGTCGGTCGGGCTCGAGGACCCGGACGACGTGCTCGGTGACGTGGCCAGGGCACTCGACGCGGCCCGCGCAGCGCGCTGACCGTGGCCACCGCGTCCTTCGCCCGGTCGGGCCCGGCGCGGCTGTCCGACCCGCTGGCCGGCCTGGGCTTCCGCGCCTGGCGGCTGCTGACCAGCGTGCGGTTCGCGGTCATCCAGATCATCGCCGTGGCCGTCGCGGCGGTGTTCGGGGCAATCCTGCCGCAGATGCCGGCCTCGGCGGTCCAGGACTCCTCCCAGTACGCTCAGCAGATCGCCGGGATCCACGCCCAGTACGCCGGGCTGTCGCTCTTCGGGCTCACCATCGGCCCGACGCTGGTGGACCTGTTCGACCGGCTCGGCCTGCTGCACGTCTTCAGCGTGTGGTGGTTCACCACGCTGCTCACGCTGCTGGCCGTGAGCATCGTGGTCTGCACCGCCGACCGGACGCCGCGCATGTGGCGGAGCGTCCGCGAGGTCCGGGTGGCGCAGCCGTCCGGGTTCTTCGACGCGCGCCTCCCCAACCGGACCGCGATCGCGATCCCGCTCGCGGACGACCGGGTCGCGAAGGTGCTGCGGCGGCACCGCTACGCGGTGCGGCAGGTCGACGGGATCGTCTACGGGGATCGGAACCGGTACTTCAGGCTGGCCACGCTCCTCACCCACGCCGGCCTCGTGCTGTTCCTGGCCGCCGCGGCGATCACCGGGGCCTTCGGGTTCCAGACCGTGCTGGCCCTGGGCGACGGGCAGACGGCGCCGGTGCAGCCCGTCGGGACGCCCGGCAACCTCATCGTCAAGAACGTCCAGTTCTCGGCGCCGACCCGGCCGGACGGCTCGTTCATCGACTTCTCGACCGACGTGGCGGTGTACCGGGACGGCCGGGAGATCGCGCAGAAGACGATCCACGTCAACGATCCGCTCACGGTCGACGGGTTCGTCATCCACCAGAACACGTTCGGACCGGCCGCCGACCTTGAGATCCACGACGCGTCCGGGCGGCTGGTCTGGACCGGGCCGGTCCTCCTTGCCGGCACCCTCGTCGGGCTGCCGCAGGGATTCCTCACGATCCCCGGTTCCAACCTCGGGCTGCTGCTGGTCCTGGACCGGAGCGCCTCGGGGGCGCCTCGCCTGACGCTCCAGGGGCTCACCGCCGATCCCTCGGGTGCCAGCACGCAGACGGTGTTCATGCAGTCGCTGGGCGTGGGGCAGACGAGCGACACGGCGACCACCTCGGGATACGCGATCCGGTGGGTGAGCACGTCGGCGTTCAGCGGGCTGGTGGTCCGGCGCGACCCCGGCGAGGCGCTGGTCTGGGTCGCGTTCCTGCTGCTGCTCGGCGGGCTGGTGCTGACGTTTTACTTCCCCCGGCGTCGCGTGTGGGTGCGAATCCTGCCGGAGCGGGCCGAGGTCGCGCTGCTCGCCGACCGGTACGTGGACGCGCCGCGGGAGCTGCGGGAGTTCGTGCGGGATCTGCGGGCGGCGTCCGTGAGCTGAGCCGGTCGGGGGGTGCGTGCCGCTGCCCGGTGCGTGGGGGATCCCACCGATGGGAGCCGCGTGAGACCATGGCCGCGTGCCGACACTGACGCAGATCTGGCGGGACGTGGTGCCCACCGCGACGTGGGTTTCACCTGCGGACGTGGGACCGAAGAGCCCTGCCCCGGACCCCGAGATCGCCTGGGTGCGCGTGCTCCGTGCCCGCGTGCCGGCGCTCGAGGGCCTGGAGCCCGGGGATCTCGCGATCGTCCCCGAGCCGGCGCTCACGGCGCTCGTGGCCGGCGGGGCCGATCCGTCCGTCGTCGTCGCGGAGATGGCGCGCGCCGGCGTCTCCGCCCTCCTGCTCGTCGGCGACGGTGCGCCGGGCCCCAGCACGGCCGGGCTCGTCGAGGGCGCCCGCACGCAGTCGCTCCCGGTGCTCCGGCTCGGCGGCGGCGACCCGGGCATGCTCGAGCGCTCGCTCGTCGGCTACCTGGTGAACCGCCGCGCCGAGCTCGACCGCCAGGCGGCCCAGGTGGACGCCACGGTCGAGCGACTGGCGCTGGAGGGGCGCGGGCTGGAGGCGCTGGCGGGCGCGGTGGGCGCATCGCTCGGACGCGCGGTGGCGATCGAGGACGAGCGGGGGACGCCCGTCACGGTCCACGCGCCGGAGGGTCTTCCCGAGGCCGCGGCGGCCGCGGCCCGCTACCTCGCCCAGCCCCGGCAGGCGGCACTGCGCGTCGCGCTTCCGGGCGTCGGGTTCCTTGCCCTGCTGGGCGCGCAGGCCGCGAGCGAGCTGGACCGTGCCGTGGCGGAGCGTGTCGCGCCGATCCTCGCCCTGGAGATGGGGCGCGAGACGGCGCGGCGCTCCCGGGGTGGCGCGCCGGACACGCTGCCGCCCGACGGGCCCCCGTGGGTGGTGGTGGTGGCCCGCCAGATCGTGTCCGGCGAGGAGGTCCCGGCGGAGGAGCGGGCCCGGCGACGCGACCGGCTGGTCCGCCTCGCGCCGGCACGCCGGCTGCTCCTGCGCGGGGACGTGACCAGCGTCGACTACCGCGTGGTGGCGGCTCCTGGTTCGGATGATCCCCGCGGCCTGGCCATCGCGACACGGATCGCCGGGGCGACCGGCCGGGACGTCGCCGTGTCGCGACCCTTCACGCGCTCGGAGGACCGATCCGCGGCAGAGGCGGAGGCGCGGTCCACGCTGGAGGCGGTCGAGGCGCTCCCCGGCCGGCCGTCGGTCGGGAGGGCGGCGACGGGAGACGATCCCGCCGGCTCATCACCGCGGGTCGTGCTCGCCGAACGTCTCGCCGCGTACCGGCTGCTGGGCGAACTGCACAACCTTCCCAACGGTGCCCGGCTCGCGTCCACGCTGCTCGCGCCACTCCTCGAGGGATCCGCGGCCCGGCGCCGCCGGAGGCTCGCGACGCTGCGGGCCGTCCTGGAGCACCCGGCCGCCGCCGCCGCCGCCGAGGCCCTCGGGGTGCACCGGAACACCCTGCAGTACCGGGTCGCCCAGATCGAGGCGCTCACGGGCTGGCGCCTGGACGACCCGGAGCTGCGGCTTGCGCTCGCCGTGGCGGTCAGACTTGTGCAGAATGACCAAAAGATCGGAGCAACATCGGCCTGAGACGGTCGTCTCCGGGGCACTGCCGTCGGCTAGACTCCACGATGTTGTGCAGGGTGCCCAAGCAGTGGCGCAATGGCGTACCCATCGCAGGTGGAGGATCAGGGACGCGATGACGATCGAGGTCCGGAGCGACGATCCCAGGGCGGCGATCGCGGCGGCGCAGGAGCACGGGATCCGCTTCGTCCAGCTGCAGTTCACCGACATCATCGGGTCGGTCAAGAGCGTGACCATCCCGCTGCACCAGCTCGCCGAGTCGCTGGAGCACGGGACCTGGTTCGACGGCAGTTCCGTCGAGGGGTTCACCCGGATCGCCGAGAGCGATCAGTACCTGAAGCCCGACCTCAGCACGTTCGCCGAGATTCCGTGGCAGCCCGGGCATGGCGATGGCGGCCCGATGGGCGGGCGCGGTACCGCCCGCCTGATCTGCGACGTGTATACGCCGAAGGGCGAGCCGTTCGTGGGTGACCCGCGCTACGTGCTCCGGCGCCAGGTTGCGCGGGCGGAGCGCCTGGGGTACCGGTTCAACACCGGGCCCGAGCTCGAGTTCTTCCTGTTCCGGCGCGACGACGAGGGCGCCATCCGCCCGCTCCCGCACGACCAGGCGGGGTACTTCGACTTCAGCACGGACCTGGCGCAGGAGGTGCGCCAGGACATGGTCAACGCGCTCGAGGCCTTCGGGATCAACGTCGAGGCCGCCCACCACGAGGTGGCGCCCGGCCAGCACGAGATCGACTTCCAGTACTCGGACGCCCTCAAGACGGCGGACAACGCGATCACCTTCCGCTTCACGCTGAAGGCGGTTGCGCAGATGCACGGCCTGTACGCGACGTTCATGCCGAAGCCGCTCTTCGGGATCAACGGCTCGGGCATGCACACGCACCAGAGCCTGTACGACGTCAAGGCCGGACGGAACGCCTTCGCGGATCCGTCCAACAAGTACGGGCTGTCGGACCTGGCACGGGCCTACATGGCCGGCATCCTCGCGCACGCCCGCGGCATGATCGCGGTGATGGCGCCGCTGGTGAACTCGTACAAGCGGCTGGTGCCCGGTTACGAGGCGCCCACGTACCTCACGTGGGGCCGCGTCAACCGCTCGGCCCTCATCCGCGTGCCCATGGTCTCCCCGGGGCGGAGCATCGAGGCCACCCGCGTCGAGCTGCGCTGCCCGGATCCGTCGGCGAACCCGTACCTCGCCTTCGCCGTGATGCTCGCAGCCGGGCTCGACGGGGTCGAGAAGGGAATGGAGCTCGCGGAGCCCGTCGAGGAGAGCCTCTACGAGATGGACGCTGCACGGATCGCGGAGCGCGGAATCCGGCAGCTGCCCGGGACGCTCGGCGAGGCGATCGACGAGCTGGAGGCGGACCCGGTGATCTGCGAGGCGCTCGGGGACCACGTCCTCAACCACTTCGTCGAGGCGAAGCGGGCCGAGTGGGACGAGTACCGGGGGCAGGTCACGAGCTGGGAGCTGGACCGCTACCTCGAGCAGTTCTGAGAGACGGGTCCTGTCCGGGGGTCGGTCGCCCTTTCCGCTGCGCCCGGGCGACACGACCCACCGGCCACCCGTCTCCCGGGCCCCCGGCTCTACCCGAAGCGGCCCCGGTAGGACTCCGGCAGCAGGGCCGCGATCCGGCGCATGAGGTCCTCGCTCGCGGTGTCGAGGGCTGCGTGGCGAGCCGCCGATGCGGAACGTTGCGCGGAATCCGGCCCGACCGTCTCCGGCTCCGCGACCGGCTCGATCCGGTACGGGCTCCCGAACCGGATGTGCACCGTCCTGCCGGGGCGAGGCAGGAGCGCTCCCACGGGCCACAGGTCCTCCGTGCCCCAGAGCGCGACCGGCACGATCTCCGCGCCGCTCCGGTCCGCGAGCAGGGCGACCCCGGGCTTCGGTTCTCCGAGCGTCCCGGTCCGGCTGCGTGTTCCCTCGGGCGCCAGCCCGAGCCAGTCGCCGCCGGCCAGCACGTCGCGCGCCATCCGGAAGGCCTCGCGGTCGGGCCGGCCCCGTCGGACAGCGAAGCCGCCGTAGTCGCGGAGGAGGATCCCGAACACGGGGACGGCAACGGCCTCCGCCTTGGCCATGTGCCGGACGCGCCGTCCGACGGCACGGTGGACGACCATCGCGAGCAGCACCGGATCGGCGAACGAGAGGTGGTTGCTGGCCAGGATGATGCCCGGTCGGTCGGGCAGCTGGTCGAGTCCCTCGACCACGAGCCGGACACGGCCGAGCGCCATCAGGATCCGCACGCCCGCGTTGACGAGGCGGAACGTGAGGGTGACGGGCGGTGGCGGGGGGGGCTCCGGCGCAGCCTCCCCGGCCGTGCCGGGCCCGTCGGCCGGCTGCGCGTCCCCCGCTTCCGAGGCGCCGGGCGTGGTCAATCGTCCACCTGCTTGGTGCCCATGTGCTCCCCGCCGTCCACCCCGATCGTATTGCCGGTCATCCAGTGCAGGCGCGGCGACGCGAGCGCCACGATCGCCTCGGCCACGTCTTCCGGCGTGGTCAGCCGGCCGGCCGGGTTTCGCTCCCGCGCGTACTGGAACAGCTCCTGGTGACCCGGGATCACGCGCGACGCGCGCGTGTCCGCGACGCCGGCCCGGATCGCGTTGACCGTGATGCCGTGCGGGATCAGCTCCAGTGCCAGCTGGCGGCAATGCGACTCCAGTGCCGCCTTCGCCGCGCTGACGGGACCGTACGTCGGAACGACCTTGACGGCACCCTCGCTGGTCATCGCGAACAGGCGGCTCCCCCGTGCGATCAGTCCGGCGTGGAAGAGGTCTCGCACCCAGTAGACCATCGAGTGTGCCATGACGTCCGCGGTCATCTCCAGCTGCCGCTGGGAGACCTCCTTGCGGGCAGGATTGGTGGTGATGTACGAGAGCGTGACGCCGAACGCGAGGGAGTGCAGGAACACCGCGATGTACGGCTCGACGCCGGCCTCCCGCCGCTCCGCGAACCGACGCGCGATGTCCTCGACCACCGCGTGCCGCTTCTCCTCGTCTGCCGCGTTGACGTTGTGGAACACGACGGGCACGCCGGCCCCCTCGATCGCGCGGCGGACCTCGTCGGCCGCGGCCAGGCTGCTGCGCATGTCCAGGTGGACGCCGACGATGCCGTAGCCCTCCCGCGCGAGGGCGATCGCGGCCGCGGCGCCGAACCCGCTGCTCGCCCCGAGAACCAGTGCCCAGCGCTCGCGTCCGTCCTGCTCGGCCATCCTTCCCTCCGTGTGGCGTCCCATCCGGCGAGAGTGTAGCGGCGCGTCCCGCACTCCACGCGGATCGCGACGGATGCCCCTGCAGGCGGCTCGCCCTCCGACTAGCATGCCGCCATGTCTCCCGAGCCGCGCACATGACCACCCGCACCGAGCTGGGGGAGGGGCCCGCGACCGTCGAGCGGCTGCTGGACGGCGCCGTGGGCCCCATCGACGACGTCGCCCGTGCCGTCCGCACCCGCACCATCGACCTGGTGGTGATCGCGGCCCGCGGCACCTCCGACCATGCCGCGATCTACGCCCAGTACATCCTGGGGGCGCGCAACGGGCTCCCGGTGGCCCTGGCCGCGCCCTCGCTCGCGTCGATCTACGGGACGCCCCCGCGGCTGCGCAACGCGCTCGTGCTGGGGATCTCGCAGTCCGGCCGCTCGCCCGACGTGGTGGCGGTCCTGGCGGACGCGCGCCGCCAGGGAGCGCTGACCGTGGCCATCACCAACGCTCCCGCCTCGGAGCTGGCCGCGGCCGCGGACCACGTGGTCGAGCTGGAGGCCGGCCCCGAGCGGGCGGTCGCCGCCACCAAGACGTACCTCGCCGAGATCGCCGTGATCGCCATGCTCTCGGGGGCGCTCTCGGGCGACGGCGGCTCCCGGCGCGAGCTGCGGGCGCTGCCGGGCGCCCTGCGCACGGCGCTGCTCGCGGAGGGCGAGGTGGAGCGGCTCGCCGGGTCGTATGCGGCGGAGGACCGCTGCGTGGTCCTCGGCCGCGGGTTCCAGTACGCGACGGCGCGCGAATGGGCGTTGAAGCTCAAGGAGCTCGCCTATGTCCTCGCCGACCCGTACTCCGCGGCCGACTTCCAGCACGGCCCGATCGCGCTGGTCGGGGAAGGATTCCCGGTGCTGGCCATCGCCACGGCCGGCCCCGCGCTCCCCGGGATGGTCGAGCTCCTGGGACGCCTGCGGGACGCGCGCGCGCGGCTGCTGATCCTGTCCGACGATCCGGCCACCCTGGCGCTGGGGGACGGCGTGCCGCTCCCCGCCGGCGTGCCCGAGTGGCTGGCGCCGCTCGTCGCGATCATCCCGGCGCAGCTCTTCGCCTACCACCTCGCGCGGACCCGGGGCCTGGACCCCGAGGCGCCACGCAACCTCTCGAAGGTGACGCTCACCCGATGATCCAGCCGTTCGGCCACCGGGTAGCCGAGATCCCGCTGCCCGACGCCGCCCCCGCCGGCGCGCCGGGTGGGCCGGCGGCAGAGGGCGGTCCGCGGCGCTGATGGAACGCGGCATGCAAGGAAGGGCGGAGGCGATGGCCCCCGGCGTCGAGGTCGAGCGGTACCTGCAGGCGCCCGGTGTCGTTCCGCCGCTGGACACGCGGTTCCGGCCGCTGACGCCGGCGCGGCGGCGTGTCGAACGGCTGGCGCGCGAGTCCGGCGGCACCACTGCCTCGGTGGCTGTCGAGCAGCCGGGTGGGGCGGTCCTGGCCCGCGACACGTGGGTCTTCCCCGGTGGGCACCCGGAGGCGGCCACGGGCCACCGGGCGGCCGAGCGTCTCCTCAAGGCGATGCTCTGGTCGCGCGGCGGGCCGCGCGTCTGGGTGGACGGACCCGACGATCTCGTGGAGGCGATACGTCGGCACTACGCGACCGACCCGACGGGCAGCTTCGACGCCCGCGTGATGGGCGAGGAGGTGTACGGACGTCCGTTCGAGGTCGTCCCGGCCCGGCGCGCAGATTTCCCGGTTTCCCGGGAGTCGACCGTCCCCATCGGGCGCCACCTGGACGGGTGCCGCATCGGCTTCGACCTCGGCGCGAGCGACCGCAAGGTGGCCGCGGTCATCGACGGGCGGGTCGTGTACAGCGAAGAGGTGCGCTGGGATCCGGCCGGCCACGACGACCCGCAGTGGCACGTGGACGAGATCATGGCATCGCTGCGGAGCGCCGCGGCGCACCTGCCGCGGGTGGATGCCATCGGAGGAAGCGCAGCGGGGGTGTACGTCGACAGCGAGGTGCGCCTCGCGTCGCTGTTCCGCGGGGTGCCCCGCGAGCGGTTCGAGCAGCGCATCCGCGGGATCTTCCGCGAGCTGCGCGATGCCTGGGGCGGCGTGCCGTTCGTGGTCATGAACGACGGGGAGGTGACCGCGCTTGCGGGGGCCATGCTGTCGGGCGTGGGAGGGCTCCTCGGCGTCGCGATGGGATCCAGCGAGGCGGCAGGCTACGTCACTCCGGATGGACGGCTGACGTCCTGGCTGAACGAGCTGGCGTTCGTCCCGATCGACGCGGCTCCCGACGCACCCGTGGATGAGTGGTCCGGCGACCGAGGGTGCGGCGTGCAGTACCTGTCGCAGCAGGCGGTGGGGCGGTTGTTGCCGGCCGCGGGGATCGAGGTGGATCCATCCGCGACGCTGCCCGAGCGGCTGGTCCGGCTGCAGCAGCTCGCGGCGGCGGGCGACGAGCGGACCGCGCTGGTCTACGAGACGCTGGGGGTCTACCTGGGCTACGCGCTCCTCGAGTACCACGATCTCTACGACTACCGGCACGTGTTGCTGCTCGGCCGCGTCATGACGGGGAGCGGCGGCGCGATCATCCGCGATCGAGCCCGAGGCGTGTTGCGGGTGGAGGACCCGGTGGCCGCCGAGTCGATCACCTTCCACGAGGTCTCGGAGCGCGACAAGCGGCACGGCCAGGCGGTCGCGGCAGCATCCTTGCCGGCACTGGCGTAGGACGCGGGGAGGCCGGGCTCCACCTCCGGTGCGTTGCCGACCGCGGCGCTGCCCGGGCTCCGCTATACTCTCTCGGCTCGTGCGGCGTTCGTCGCCGCCGGCACCTCGGTCGGGGCGTGGCGCAGCTTGGTAGCGCGCATCGTTCGGGACGATGAGGTCGGAGGTTCAAATCCTCTCGCCCCGACCAGATCGACCAATCGAGATTGATTGGTCCCCAGCCCCGAAGGCTGCATCCCATCCGTGGGCCTTCGCGCGGGCTGTCAGCGTGAACGTGAAGTCGTTCGCCCCCAGCACATCGATCCGCTCGAACACGGCCTCCGCGATGGCGTGGCGTCCGGCGTCGGAGGTCTTCACCCACAGCTCCGGCAGCGACTCGAGGTAGGCGCGGGCCTCTGCCGCCGTCGGGACGCGTGACGGGCGAACCACGGCCGCCTCGGCCTCGGCATCGAGGCGGGCCATCGTTGCCTCCAGGCGGCCGAGGTCGCGGTCCTTGGCGAACTGTAGGGCGGCCCGCTCGCGCTCACGCCTGATGCGGGCCTGCAGCAGCGCGTCGCGCCCGTCCGACTCCGTCCTCGTCGTCTCGGCGACCGCGTCCGCCCTCAGCCGGGCGGAGACGGCGACGCGCCCGAGGGCGAGCCCGATCGCGTCCTCGTACACCTCGACCTTGTAGCTCTCGCCCTTAACGCGGTGGTCGAGGTTCGTCCTGGCATTGCGCCGGTGGCGCCGCGGCGCGGCGGCCTTGTACGCTGCGCAGGCGTCGATGTGGCGGTACCGGCCGACGTGGCCGGTCAGGCGGCGCCCGCACGCCCCGCACGCCAGGAGGCCTCCGAGCGCGTACTGGCGGCGCGTGACTGCGCCCCGGTGTCGGCGGCTGTACCGGGCACGGAGCTCCTGCACGTGGTCCCAGGTGGCAAGGTCGACCAGCGGGCCGAGGGCGGACGGCTCGCCCGACCAGAGGCGTCCGACGTAGAAGGGGTTGGTCAGGATCTCGGCGACATGCTTGAGCGCCAGTCCGGTCGCGCCGCCAACCTCCCGGTCGGTCAGGCCCGCCGCCGCCAGCTCGTAGACGCGGCGCACGACGTCGAGTGACGGCGGGTCGACACGCAGCGTCCGCCCCTCTCTGACCGTCCCGAACGGCGCCTTGTTGCCGCCCGGCACGCCCGTGCGTCGCCGCTTCGCCGCGTAGCCCTCCCGGATCCGCTTGGCGAGCCGGCGGCTGTACGCCTCGGCCTCGACCGCCTCCCGCGCCCAGCGCTCCCACTCGTCCTCGTCCGACGAGAGCACCCGCTCGTCGGCGAACAGGATCACCGCGCCGCGGTCGTGGAGGTCGTGGCGGGCGTTGACCGCCGTCCGGAGGTCGCGGGCGAAGCGGCTGACGTACCCGACCACCAGGACGTCCCACTCTCGCCCCGCGCCGTCGAGCATCTCGGCCCACTGGCCCGTCGCGGCGATCGTCCGCCCGGAGTGCGCGACCTGCCAGGCGGCGCCCGTGTCGACGAGGCCCCAGCGCTCGATGGCGCGCGCCTGCTGCTCCGCCTGGGCGTCCGGCCCGAAGTTGTCCGCCTGCCCGGCCGTGCTCTCCCGGACCCAGCGCGCGGCGCGGCGTCCGCGGAGGTCCTCGAGCGATCGGGGCAGGGCGCGGGCGGTCACGCGGCGCTCGCCTCCGGCTTGGGCTTCACGACGACGACATTTGCTCTGCTCGGCGCCGCGTTCAAGGCCATGCGCTCAGACTCGAGGCGGACGGCCTCCCGGATGGCGAAGGCGAGCGCCGCGGCGAGCGGGTCGGTCCGGGGCGGCGCGGGGCGGGACGCCTCGCTCATCGCGCCGCGCTCCCCCGCACGACAATCGCCACGGCCTGCGCGGTCGTCCGCGCGTCGAGCCGCCGCCGCGCCTCGTCTCGGTACGTCCGCACGGTCCACTCGGAGATCCCGAGCCGCGCGGCGATCTCGCCGAGGCCGAGCCCGTCGCCGAGCAGGAGCAGGACCTGCTCCTGGCGCGGGGAGAGGGCGGGCTGCCCGGTCGTCACCGGGTCACCTCGAGTCGGCGCACCCGGATCGACGCGCCGGGCGACTCGCCGT
>JAJYNP010000094.1 GCA_021786265.1 Chloroflexota bacterium | reverse complement strand
GTACCGCGGCGGCCGGGCGGATCGTCGTCGAGGATGAGTGCCGAGCGATCCGCGACCGCGGATCACCGATCGCTCGGGCGGCGCCCCACGACCCACCAGCCGATCGGGAAGACTGCGGCGGCCAGTGCGAACTTGATCGCGTCCCCGGCGACGAACGGGTACAGTCCCTGCCGCAGCGCCTCACCGGTCGAGATCCCTGTGGCCATCGCGAGCCAGGGCAGCCCTGCCACGTAGATCAGCGCGTTGCCGAGCAGCATCGCGGCCAGCGCGCCGGCGTAGCGCCGGTCCCAGCCGAGCTCGGCGAGCCGCCCGGCGACGGCCGCGGCCAGCAGGAACCCGAGCAGGTATCCCCCGGTCGGACCCAGCACCAGGCGACCGTCCTGCGACGCGAGGATGTGCCCGATCCCCGAGGCACCCCCGGCGTAGATCGGCAGCACGAAGCCCAGGACCAGGTACAGGCCGACCGACGCGATGCCACGCCGGAAGCCCAGCGCGGTCGCGGTCGTGAGCACGCCGAACGTCTGGCCCGTGATCGGCACCGGCGTCCCCGGGACGCGGATCGCGACCTGGGCCGACAGCGCCATGACCGCCACGCCCAGGAGCACCAGCGCGACGTGGTGTTGCCGGACCGAGGTGCGCTCACCGATCCGGATCGGCAGGAAGAAATCGCCGAGGGTGATGCCCCGCTCGTACGGCGGCACACGGAGCATGCGAGGCTGGGCGAACATGGCGGAAGCCTACCAGACGAACCGCACTGCGGACGGGACGATGTCGAACCGGAACGGATCGCGCCCCAGCAGCTCGCCGTCCGCCTGCAGGAAGAGCGCCCCGGCATCGTCGAGCGCCCGGATCGTCAGGGATCGCGTGCGTCGGGTCGAGACCGCCGGGCTGCGGAGGTGATCGCCCGACCGGATCCGCCAGGAGAACGTCAGCATCTCGAGCCGGCTGATCGCGCCGATCGTGACCACGTCGAACAGCCCGTCGGACGGATCGGCCTCCGGCGCCACCCGCATCCCGCCGCCCTCGTACGGCCCCAGCGCGACCTCCACCGACTCGACCCGCACCTCGTCGCGCGTCCCGTCGTCCCAACCGAGCTCGACGAGCCGGTCGCGCCAGTCGACGATGGTGACGAGCCCGGCCACCGTGTAGAGGTACGCACCGAGGCGCCCCGGGAAGCGCGAGACGCGCTGCGCGACAAAGGTGCTGAATCCGGTCCCCGCCGCGTTGATGAACCAGCGGTTCGCCTGTTCGCTCGCCGCGCCGTCGACCGGCCGGCCCGCGATCGAGTGGGTGGGTCGGTACCGGACCTCCCCGGCGTCCACGGCGTGCACGGCAGACGGATCGCCGCGCAGCGCAGCGACCATGCGCTCGACCAGCGCGCCCGGATCTGCCGGCAGCCCGATGCCACGGGCGTAGTCGCTGCCACGCCCCGCCGGGACCAGCCCCACCAGCGGCCCATCCCCCGGCGACCGGCCGCTGGAGAGAAGTCCGTTGACCACCTCGTGCAGCGTGCCGTCACCGCCGACCGCCACCACCATCCGCGCGCCTTCGTCGGCCGCCCGTCGCGCCAGCTCGCTGGCTTCGCCGGCCCGCGACGTGAGCTCCACGACGTGATCCACGCCCTGCGCAGACAGTGCGGCGGCCATGGGCGGCCACCGGCGCGCGAAGGCGCCACGGCCGGCTCCCGGGTGCGCGACAAACCGGAGCGGCGCGCTGCTCCCTGCGGACGTGCTCATTCGACGCGCAGCGCCCGGGCGATCTCGATCCGGGCCGCAAGGCGAGCAGGGTAGGCGGCCGCGAGCACCGAACCTCCGACGCCGAGCACCAGCGCGAGGACGATCGCGCTCCACGGCACCTCGAGCGCGGCGTGGATGCCGGAGGTCCCGCCGAGCACCAGCACGGCGACGGACACCGCGACGCCCGCCACGATCCCCAGCAGCGCACCCGCCAGGCCCAGGATGCCCGCCTCCACCACCACCGAACGCCAGACCTGCCGCCGGGTCAGGCCGGCCGCCCGCAGGATCCCCAGCTCCCCGACCCGCTGGGCTACGTCCATCGCGAGCACGTCCACGATGCAGAGGGCGGCCACGAGCACCGCGGCGAGCGCGAGGAGATCCAGCAGCCCGAACGTCCGGTCGAGCGCGCCCGTGATCGCCCCGCCCACGGCCGACGGACTCACGACCGACATCGCGTACTGTCCCGCAACGGCCGACAGCCTGGCGTCGAGTCCCCGCGCCCCACCCGGCGCCGCGCGCACGAGGAACATCGATGCGCCCGCGATCCCCAGGGATCGGACGGCGTCGGTCTGCGACACCACCACCGATTCGCCGGCCGATCCGGGAAGGCTGTGCTCGATGATCGCCGCCACGCGCAGCTGCGCAACGCCCTGCGCGGTCCACAGGCCCAGCAGGTCGCCGGTGCGCAGCCCGAATCGGTCGGCAACCGAGCGCGGCACGAGCACCGCCCCTCCCGCCTGCAGCGACGCGAACGCCGCCTGCCGGTCGCCGCCCTCCACGGTCAGCGCGCCCAGTGCGTCGTACGCCCTCGGGTCCACCGCCATGGCCGACGCCTGCCGGCCCGCGATCGCGACATCGAAGAGGCGGACGGGCGTGACGGACCCGACGCCGGACACTGCGGCCAGGTCGCCGCCGAAGTCGACCGGTACCGGCGAGATCGCCACCACCGCCAGGTCGGCCGGGGCGACGTCGGACAGCCAGGCCTCGCCGGCCCGCCGGGTCCCCTCCGCGACGCCTGCCAGCGCGACCACGAGCGCGAGCCCCACCGTGAGCGCGGCGAACGTCACCGCGATGCGCCCGGGATCGTGGGAGACCGCCCCGCGGGCGAGGCGCAACTCGGCGCGTACCGACCGCTGGAACGGCAGGGCCACCAGCGCCACCAGTGCGCCCGCGATGCGCAGCACGACCGGGGCGACGAGGCCGGCGACGAGCAGCAACACGAGGATGCCCAGCGCTCCCCCGATGGCCACCAGCTCCTGGGCTCCGAGCGGCCCGGGGCTCGAGCCGGCGGCGGCCGGGGCGCCGGCGCCCGCCCAGCCACCCGCGACCAGTACGGCCAGCCCCACCAGCGCGGCCCCGGTGCCGGCGACCGCCAGCCGCCGCAGTCGCGGGGCTGGTGCGGACAGCGCGGGCCCCCGGCGCAGCGCCTCGACCGGAGGCACCCGGCCGGCGCGCCAGGCTGGCTCGAGGGCGGCGCCGAGGGTGACCAGCAGCCCGAGCAGGACCGCGATCCCCAGCGCGGTCGGATCGAGGCCGGCGCCCCCGATCGGGGCACCTGTGAGCGACCGGACCATCGAGGCGAGCACCGCGGCGGCCGCGGCCCCCAGCACCACCCCCAGCACGGTGCCGCCGGCCCCCAGCCACAGCGCCTCCTCCAGCACCATCCAGTGCACCTGGCCGCGCGTCGCGCCCGCCGACCGGAGCAGCCCCACCTCGCGGGTGCGCTCGGCAACGGACATCGCGAGCGCGTCGGCCACGAGCAGGGCGCCGACGAAGAGCACGATCGCCGCCACGAGCAGCAGCCCGGACCCGACGTCCTGGGTGGCTCCCCCGAGCGCGGCCGCCTCGTCCGCCGCCGTCGACAGCAGGTACGGTTGCGCGGTCAGGCGGTTCTCCAGCCGCGTCTCGACCTCGGCAACCCCGACCGCGGGATCCACGCGCACCTCGACCAGGTCGGCCGCCCCTGCGTCGACCGCGAAGAGGGACCGCGCCGCGTCGATCGTCGTGAACACGAGACGGCCGTCATCGGCAAGCGCCGGGCCCGAACCGGCGAGCAGGCCGCGCACCGTGAAGGTGTGCTCGCCGCCACCGCCGACGAGTGTCATCCGCGAGCCCACCGACAGGCCGTGGTCCTGCGCCCAGGACGCGGGGACGAGAGCGCCTGCCGGATCACCCACCGAGAGCGGGGTGCCGGTGGTCAGCGCCTCGTCGTGGAGCGCACGGTCGGCGGCTGGATCCACGCCCACCAGCGTCACCGTGCCGAGTGGCCCGCCCTGGCCGGACGCGAACGTGGGGCGCCGGACCTGCGGCGACGTCTCGAGCACACCCGGTGTGCCGGAGACCGCGGCCAGGCTCGCGGACGACAGGGTCCCCTCCCCGAATGCCCGCACGACCAGGTCGGCACGGCCGGAGATCTCCCGCGCGTAGCCGGCGGCACCGCTGGACGCCGCGGCGTCCACCGAGAGCGCGGCGAAGACGAGCGCGACGCCAATGGCGATGCCGGCCACCGTGAGGGCCGTGCGCAGCGGCCGGCGACGGAGTGCCCGCCAGCCCAGCCCTCGCGGATCGCGCATCGGCGGCTACTGCCCCAGCAGTGCGAGCCGCTCGATCAGGGGCCGCGCCGGGTGTTCCGCGCGGCGCCCCAGCCCGATCTCATCGAGGATGTGCCCGTCCCGCAGGAACAGCACCCGGTCGGCATAGGCGCCCGCCTGCGCGTCGTGCGTGACCAGCACCACTGTCTGACCACGCTCGGCGCACGAGCGGTAGAGGTACTGGAGGATCTCGTTGCCGGTGGCGTAGTCCAGGTTGCCGGTCGGCTCGTCGGCGAAGAGGATCGCGGGCCGGCCGGCGATGGCCCGCGCGATCGCGACCCGCTGCTGCTCGCCGAACGCGAGCTCGTCGGGCCGGCGGTCGGCCTTGGACCCCAGGTCGACCAGCGCGAGCGCCTCGTCGACCCGCGTCCCCGCATCGCCGGCGCGCGGATCGCGACCGGCCAGCAGGAACGGCAGGGCGACGTTCTCCCGGGCCGAGAGCAGCGGGACCAGGTTGAACGCCTGGAACACGAACCCGGTCTTCTCGCGGCGCAGCCGCGTGGCCCGGTCGTCGTCGAGGGTAGAGATGGTCACGCCGTCAAGAACGACCTCGCCGGACGTGGGCCGGTCCAGCCCGCCCAGCAGCTGGAGCAGCGTGGTCTTGCCGCTGCCGGAGGGACCCATCAGCGCGACGAACTCGCCCGGCTGGACGGCCAGCGAGACGCCCCGGAGCGCATGGACCTCCGCCTCGCCGGCACGATAGGTCCTGGTGAGGTCACGTGCCTCGAGAATCGGCGGCATCCGGGCAGTGTACCGGGGAGCGCGCGACGCGGTCACCCCCGAGGGGGCGAGCGGGGCTAGCGGCCGGGAGTCGCCCCCAGCAGGCCGCCGATCAGCGACTCGAGCAGGCTCGGCGGCGGCGCATCATCCACGACGCGCTGGCTGGTCGCGCCCACCGGCGCCGCGGCCGGCGCGCTCGACGGTTGGGCCGGGGGCTCGGTCGCGGAACCGGCCGGGGCGGTCGTGTCGGCCGGCGCCAGGTCAGCGGGCGAGGGCGAGGCGATGGGGCTCGGGCTCGGCGTCGGCGTCTCGGTCGGTGCCGGTATCCCGGTGGGCGCCGCGGTGGGCGCCGGGGTCGGTGCCCGGGTCGCGGCCGGGGCGGGGCGCGGAGTCTGGACCGGACGCGGTGTCGGCGTCGGGGCCGGCCTGAGCGTGGGCGTCGGCGTGGCGGCGGGCTTCGTCTCCTTGAACAGCACGCAGTACTCGATGACCCCGTTGGTCCCTTTGTAGGCACCGACACCCATCGAATCCCACAACGCCCCAAGGATGTTCGAGCGGTGCTCGGGCGAATTCATGAACATCTGCTGGATCATGGGCGTCGCCTGGTCGTCCGACGCGTTGTCCCAGCCGATGTTCTCGCCCGCCAGGACGTACTGGATCCCGCGCTGGTCCATGTAGTAGAAGACGCGCTCGTAGGTGGACGCGAAGCCGGGACCGGGCGGGATGTCGTGCGAGAAGTAATCGCGGACCGACAGGTCCTGCGCCCGCCAGCGCGCCAGCGTTCCGAGCTGGCTGTCCCAGCGGAGCGGCGCCAGGCCCGCGGCTGCGCGCGCCTGGTTCGTCAGCGAGAAGAGCAGGCTCTCGTCGGAGGCGCTGAACGTGCCCCCGTCCCACGCCCGCACGACCGAGGCCGCCGGGATCGCAAACGTCCACCCGACGATCACGAGGGCGACCAGGCCCGTCAGGGCGAACCGGGAGAAGCGGCGGCGCGGCGAGATCAAGGTGGAACGGCCTCCGTGCGAGTCCGCTGGGGACGCGATGGCCGCAGGCTAGGCCCTGGTCCCGGTGTTCCCAACCGCCCGGACGTCCCGGTGCGGTGCCAGCCGTGAGTACCAGTTGCGTCTCGTCACGACGGCCGGTGAGGTTCACCTGGCCCGGACCGGGTCGTGCCGGGACCGGCTCGCGCCGGGACCGCGACCGCAGGGTGCCCGGCGCGGCACCGGACGCGCCGTCGCGGCCGTTTGGGGTAGACTTCGGCGCGCCCACCTGTGTCCCAACCGAGGTGTGGCGTCACGTGGTGCCGTCGCATGGACGCCGGCGCCTCCGCGGTGGCCTTAGCTCAACTGGCAGAGCATCGGATTGTGGATCCGATGGTTAGGGGTTCAAGTCCCCTAGGCCACCCCATTCCCTCCACCCTCGTGGCACGGAACTGTGTGTGCCGTTGGACAACGGCCTGCGCGGCGTGCAGCAGGTTCGTCGAATTGAACCTCGTCGACGAAGCTCTGCAATGGAGACCGCCGCGGCGATGGGCCGGTCAGGGGGCGTCGGGCCGACCGGGTTCACGCATCGCCGTGCAAGTGTTGATGGGGCACCCAGAGCGCATCGGACCGGACCGCACCGGACTTTCTGGCCATGGCCGTCCTGGGCAGCCACTTCGATGCTGCGAGACGGTGACGTCCCGCCTGTCCGCCTATGGAGTGCCTTCCATGCCGCGCCTGACCAGTCGCGTGTTCACCGACCTCTCGATCTGGATGATGGGGTTCGGGCTGCTCGTCGGCCTGGTCTTCCCGCCGTTCTGCCTGCTCCTGGGACTGCCCAATGCGCGAGTCATGACGCCGCTCTTCTATGCCTCAACCATGGTCGCCGGGCTCGTTGTCGGGATCGCCAACTTCGAGCTCTCCCACCTCGTCGTCGGCCGCCGACTTCGGGTCCTTGCCGAGCGGATGGGTACCGTCGCAGAGCAGCTGGCCGAGGCGGTGTTCAGCCACGACTGGAGCGCCTGCGAGCCCGAGCGATGCGCCCTTCCGGTCGACTCCGATGACGAGGTCGGCGCCAGCGCGGGTGCCTTCAACCGTTTGATCGGAGCGCTGGCGAGGAGTCACGCGGTCGAGAGCGCGATGCGGGAGTTCAGCGCGGTGCTCTCGACCGAGTTCGAACTCGAGGGCCTCGGCGACGCGGCCCTCGAGGGGCTGCTCCGCATCACGCGAGCCGAGGCCGGGGCGATCTTCGTCGTGCGCGAAGACAGGATCGAGCCCCTGGCGAGCTACGGCCTGCGCGGTGCCGACGGGTTCGCCGGGAGCGACCACGTCCGGCGGGTCCTGCGCCTGGGGCGCACCGAGCAGCTGCGGGTGGAGGCACCGGGGGTGATCGTCGACTCGCTCCTCGTCGGCCAGGCAGCCCGCGAGATCGTGATTGCGCCGGTCACGTTCAAGAGCGTACCCCTGGGGGCGATCATCCTCGCCACGCCGGGACGGTTCGAGCGCGATGATCTCGGGCTGCTCGAGCAGTTGCGGGCCGACCTCGGCCTCGCAGTCAACAACGCGCTCGCGCACGATCGGCTCGAGCGCCTTGCGGCGGTGGATCCGCTGACGGAGGCCTACAACCGGCGGTTCGGGCTCGCCCGACTGCGCGAGGAGTTCTCCCGTGCGGTGCGAGCCGAGAACCCGCTCGGGATCCTGATGCTCGATCTCGACCACTTCAAGGCGGTCAACGATACCTACGGACACCTCGTCGGAGATCGGGTGCTGCGGGCTGTCGCTGGCGCCTGCCGGCGCGTCGTGCGGGAAGGGGACGTCCTCATCCGCTACGGCGGCGAGGAGTTCCTGGTCCTGCTCCCGGGTGCCGGCACGGACGATGTCGCCCAGGTCGGGGAGCGGATCCGGCGCGCCGTCAGTGAGACGTGCGTCGACGACGGCGAGCTGCGGGTCGGCGTGACGGTCAGCCTGGGCGGCGGGACCTACCGGGATGCGGCCGACTCACCCGATGCCCTCGTCGCCTTGGCCGACGGCGCCCTCTACGCGGCCAAGGGGAACGGACGCAACCGGCTCGTCATGGCCTGAGCCTCCCCAGGTGCAGAGGCAGGCTCGACTGGATCAACGTGCCGTCCCCTGATCGGTTCAGGGCAACGGTCCGGGTCTCCCGAGGAGGTAGCCCTGGCCGAGCGGAACGCCGAGCCTGCGCAGCGTGTCGCGTTCAGCCTCGGTCTCGATGCCCTCGGCCACGAGGACGAAGCCACCCCGCCTCCCGAACTGCTGCATCCCCTCGACCACTGCCTGCCGGGCCGGGTCCCCGTCGATCCCGGCCACCAGGGAACGGTCCAGCTTCACCACCGTCGGCGCGAGCTCGAGGATGTGGCGCAGGCTGGCGTAGCCGGCCCCGGCGTCGTCGACCGCGAGCCGTACGCCCGGGCCGAGGCGCTCGACCGCCTGGCGAACCGCGGCGTAGTCGCCGACCCGGTCGTGCTCGGTCACCTCGATCAGCAGGCGGCCGGTCGCCCTCGCGTCGAGCAGGGTCCGCAGCCGGTCCCCGGCCAGCAGCAGGGCGACCGAGGCGTTCACGTGCAGCGAGGTCCCGGTGGGGCGTCGCGCGCCGGCCTTGAGCGCCGCGGCGAGGGTGGCCAGCTCGAGATCCAGGCCCATGCCTACCCCGTGCGCCTCGGCGAACTGGACGTCGGGCGGCGTGCCGTTGGCGAACCGGGTGAGGGCCTCGAACCCCTCGAGGGTGCCGTCGCCCAGCGCGGCAATCGGCTGAAAGACCGGCGAGAAGGCCCCGTTTGCGATCAGCGCGCGGACATGCAGACGCCGCTGCGCCGTCTGCTGCCGGCCGCGCACCCCGGGGCCGAGCAATGCCCCGCCGATGGCGGCGAAGTCCACCAGGGCCGGCAGGTGCTCAGCGAGCTGCACGCCCGCGTCGGGAGCCGCCGACCCGGCGGCGAGCACACCGAGCAGGCTGCCACCCTCCGAGAACGGTACGTAGGCGAAGGCCCGGATCCCGAGGGATTCGAAGAGCCCCGCGTAGGGGTGCCCGTCCGCTGGCGGGGTCCATGCTTCCACCCAGGGGCCCAGGACCCCGCGGTCGTGCAGGTACGCGCTCCGGGACGGCGGCAGGTCGAACCGCTGGTGGGTGCCTCCTTCGCTGACGATCGCAAGCTGAAACGATCGCCCCTCCGGATCGAGGGCCACGAGCGCCGCCAGCGAGATGCCGCGAAGCTTGAGCACCTGCACGGCGATCGCCTCGGCCGTGTCCTCCAGCCCCAGATGTCCACCCAGGCCCTGCAGGGTCTCGGCGATCAGCGCCCGCTCGCGGGCCCGGCGCTGCGCGTCGGCTTCGGCCGCCCGCTCCCGCGTGACATCGCGCTTCACCATCACGTAGCCGCTGACGGCCCCGTCCCGTTCCCGCACCGGCGCGACGGTGTTCTCGGTCGTGATGAGCGCGCCGTCCTTGCGCCGATCCACCAGGTCCCCCTGCCAGGGCCGACCGGAGTCGAGGAGGGCGCGACGCGCCTGCCCGAACGCGCGGGGCTGGCGGCCTGCCGAGATGAAGCCCGCGGGCTGCCCGAGCGCCTCGTCCCGGCTGAACCCGGTCGTCCGCTCGAACTCGGCGTTGGCGTACACGATCCGCTCCTCGCGGTCCGTCACCACGACGGCCTCGTGCGCCTGCTCCACGGCGGTGGCGAGCCGCTCAAGCTGGAGCTCGAGCGCCCGACGCGCGCCGATGTCCCGGGCGATCCAGAGCTGCCCGGCGGACTCTCCCGCTCCGCTCGCCAGCGGGGAGATGCGCGCGCGGAGCCACACCGGCGCGCCGTCGCACCGGCGAGCCTCCCAGTCACCCTCGTAGGTCTCGCCGGCGCGGAGCGCCGCGGCAAGGGCATCCTCGCGGACAGTATCGGCGAGAATGACGCCCTCAAGGGTCCGATCGACCATCTCCTCGACGCGGTATCCGAGCACGGCCGCGGCGCCGCCGCCCCAGTAGCGCACCCGGCCCTCGGCGTCGGTCGCGATCACCGCATCGTTCACGCTCTCGAGCAGATGCGCCTGGAGGCGGAGCTGCTCGCTCGCCGCGTGGGTGGCCGTCTCGTCCCGCGCCACACCCACCACGCGTTTGGCGGTGCCGTCCGCCGCCGGCTCGGTGCGCCCGGTGAGGTGCACGTAGCGCACGTCCCCGAAGGGGCCAACCATGCGGAACTCCGCGTCCAGCGGCGCACACGTCGCAATGGTGGCACGGACGGCGGCCTGCACGCGGGCAAGGTCCTCGGGATGAATCGCCCGATAGATCTCGGCATTGTCGAGGGGCGCGAACCCCGGTGGCAGGCCAGCCAGGCGACGCATGGCCGGCGACCACTGGCTCTGCGCGCTCGCCGCGTCCCACGCCCAGCTGCCGAACGCGGCGACCTCCTCGGCGTCTGCGAGGAGCTCCCGTTCCCTGCGCAACTCCGCCTCGGCGCGCACGCGGTCGGTGATGTCGACGCCGAGGAGCGCGATTGCCCCGGCATCGCGGGGCAGGAGGAACTTCTCGAGGCGCCAGACATGCGGACCGTCGGGCTCGTCGTGCTGCGCCTGCAGGATCAGCGGGGTCCTGGTTCGGCGCACGGTCTCGTCGGCGGACCCGTAGGCGGCCGCCGTGTCGGGTGCGAACAGGTCGCGGTCGGTCCGCTCGGCCCACGCCTCGGCGCTCGGCCAGCCGTTCACCCGCTCGACTTCCGGGCTCGCGTACTGATACCGGCCACGGGCATCCTTGATGAAAGCCATGAGGCCCGGGTGCGCCATGAAGCTGCGGAACCGGGCGTCACTGCGCGCGAGGGCGCTGGTCGTCAGGTACAGGCGCACGATGACAAGGGAGGTCAGGGCGAGCGAGGCGAGCGACAACGGCAGCTGGTCCTCGCGGTCCAACCCGCCGAGGGCGCGCACCGCGAGCAGGGCCGGTGGGACCAGCAGGGCGGCGGCCAGCAACCCGGGCCGAACGCCGGCCGGTTCCGCCGCGGACCGCGCTCGGCCCTCGCCCACCGAACCCATCGTCGGGTGCAGCGCCGCGCCGCCCAGGGTGGCGTAGGCGAGCGGCCACCCGACGTCGAGGAGGGCTCCGGGGTGGTAGCTCCGGGTCAGGACCCGGAGCCCCGCGAGCACGTCGGTCACCGGCAGCAGCACGAGACCGACGCAAAGCACGGCGACCGCGACCGATCGCGCGTCGCGCCGCACGAGCGCCGGTGCCAGGCTGGCCAGCGCCACCGCGTCGAGCGTCGGGTACCCGATGGCGAGCGCGCCGGCGAGGCCGCGGAGATGCCCGGCCGCTGGCTCGAGGAGCACGAGCCAGATGATCAAGCCGGCCGCGAGCGCGAGGATCGCCGCGTCGACCAGAGCCACGGGTGAGACCCGCTCCAGTGGCCCGGACAAGCCGTAGACGCCGAGCAGGAGGGCGCCGTACCCGAGGAACGTGAACGCGGCGGGGGTCGGGTCGAACGTCGCCGGGGCGCCGCGCAGCAGCAGCTCTGTGAGGTCGCCCGCGATGAGCAGGCTGAGCCCGACCAGCAGGGCCAGCCAGGCACGCTGGCGGCGCGGTCGGAACCGCACCAGGCCGACGAGCAACGCCAGCGGCGCGGCGAGGCCGACCGTGCCGAAGGCGACCAGCCGGAGCCGCCCGTCGTCGGTCGCGAGGTACGTCGCCAGCGCGGCGGCGACGAGCAGGACATAGGCGGCGTACAGAGCACGGTCCTGCGGCCGCCGCAGCGGCGCCCCACGCGAAAGCGGGGGCATCACTGCTTCGGGCATTGCGGCAAGGGATGGTAACACGCGTTATTGCCTGCGGAACGCCTCGGCCTTGCTGGCGAAGTAGTTGTTGAACGTCCGGGGCGAGATGGCGAGGCCCGTCGTCGGCTCGAACGTCGCCTCAGCGGGCCGGACGCGCCACCCAGCGGCAGCCCAGGAGATCGACGATCCGTTCCTCGGGGACGGGCGCGACGAGGTGGATGACCGCCGACCCGGACCCGCCCCGCCGTGGGCGCAGCCGGACGGTCTGGGCGCCGACATCCGCGTCGCGGGAGCCAGCGCCGGCGAGCGAGGGCCGGAACCGCAGTCCCACCGTGCGGGTGTAGCGCACGCTCGTGCGGTTGACGTCGTCGATCGCCAGCTCCAGCACCTCGAGCCTCACCGGCCCGCCGATCGGGTGCACCAGGGCCAGCCGAGCTGCCCGGTCGGCGGGCATCCACTCTGCCGCCGTCGCGTCGTGCTCGATGAGGAAGGGCGGCTCGGTCGGCCCGAGGCGCGTCGGTGCGGCAAGGCGCCAGCGGACGAGGGCCCCGTCGGCGCGCCGCCGCTCACCGGCGGTCGAATCGCCGAGATCGGAGCCCGCCGCGCGGAGCACGGCCAGATCGGCCGCGAGCGCGCCGGTCGCGATCGCCCAGGTGGCGAGTCCGCCACCCCGCTCGAGCATCTCCACCGCCGGCGCACCGATCCAGGACCGCTCGGCGAGCGCCCGGTCGAAGACCCCGAGGAGCTCGAGGTACGTGTCACCAAGCCAGACCAGCCGGTTGAAGGTCCCGAGCGCGTCATGGCGGCCGCCCCCGGTCGCCGCGAGGCCCAGCTCCCGCTCGAGCCGAGCTGCGGCGTCGTCCGGGTCCGCGACCGCGATCACCAGGTGGTCGATGCCCAGCAACATCGCCGGCCAGCGTAACCCGCCGACGGTCACCCCGCCCGCGTCGAGGCGCGCGGCCACCGGCAGGGGCGCGCCTGTACCGAGGCAGACCTCGCCGCCGGTGCCATCCTGCGCGCCGCCGGCCAGGGAGGCGAACGCAGGCCGGCGGCGGCCCGGCCGGCCTGCACGAACCTGACCGCAGCGTCAGCGGCGAACCCGCCACGCCATGGATGCCGTGGCCAGCAGCAGGACCCCGAGCATGGCGCAGCCAGCCCGGCCTGCCCTGGGGGTCCCCGGACCACCCGCCGAAACCGAGCCGTCGTCACCGGAAGCCAAGCCGTCATCGCCGACGGCGCGAGCGATCCCATCCCACAGGCGCTCGTCGCCCAGGCCCGCGTCGGCACAGGAGGCGTGGGCCGCCGACTCGCCATGCCCCGCCGCTGGCTCGTCGGGCCCGATCGGGTTCCCGCAGAAGACACATCGCTCGGGTCGACCGCGTTGCGCCACGTCGTCGAACCTCTCGCGGCTGGCGGTGCGCCAGGCGGCCACCGCATGCCCCCGTTGTACCGCAAGCCCGAGCACTCTGCCGCTCGGCGCACGCCACCCGCCTGCGCCAGCTCACGGCCTACGGGCTCGACTGACCGATCCGCCCGGAGCGGTCCGGCCGGATCAGCGGCGCGGCGAATCGAGGCCCCGGGTCCATGACAGCCCGGGGGCGGTGAGCGTCCGTCCCTCGTCGGCCGCGCGAGCCATCATCAGCCCGAGGTAGTGGTCGTGCGCGCCCTCGGCCAGGCCGCAGAAACCGGGACCCCCGTCGACGTACCCCGCCATGCCCTCGAGGCAGGACGCGACGGCAAGCTCGTCGTCCGCGAGGCGCGCCGGCGCAAGGGGATTCCGGTAGAGCCACTCCGCCCCGGCCGTGACGCCCACATGGTGCAGGCCTTCGAGGTTGCCGTCACGCCCCGCGTCGCGGCGCACCAGCTCCAGCTCCACCGGCATGAGAGCGTCCAGCAGGTAGCGGACCGCCGTGCCGTCCATCTCGCCCCGGTCGCCCCGGACCAGGAGGCGCCGGCCGCGGATCCACGAGAAATACTGGTCGTCGGCGAAGTCATGGATTCCGAGCCGTCCGCCGAAGTCGAGCCAGGCGATGATCTCCTCGGATCGTGCCATCCGCTCCGTGGCCGGTGGTCCCGCCCGGTCCGGGCCGGCCACGATCGGCGCGCTGAACCGCCGCGCGGTGATCGTCGCGGGGTCCAGCCCAACGCCGAGGAAGCGCCGCAGCAGGTCGATGCCGTGATACCCGTGCGCGATCGAGACCTGGGCCTCGCTCACCGCCCCCAGGCGACCTGACGCGACCAGCGCAAGCTGCGCCGCGATCATCGACTGGAACTGGTACTGCTCCGCGACCTGGATGCGTGCCCCGCGGCGAGCCAGGTCGCCGAGCGCCTCCAGCGCGTCCAGGTCGGGTGCGGGCGGCGTCTCGGCGAGGGCCGGCATCCCGCGATCGGCCAGCTCCCGGAGCAGGGCCGGCGTCACGGACCACGGTACCGACACCACCACGAACGACGGCCGGTCCGCCAGCAACTCGTCGAGCGTGGCGCGCGGCGGCACCGACCACGCGTCCTGGAGATCGCGACGCGCCGGGTCCCTGGTGAGGACCCCGGTCACCCGGAACCGCTCGGGCAGCTCACGTGCGACCCGCAGGTAGAAGCGGCTGCGCCACCCGGTCCCCACGATCGCGAATGCAACCTGCGTCATGCGCTCCCTCCAGACGGCCACGATCCTGCACCATACGCCGCCGGACCGCGTCACCTGCAACGCGTTTGAAACGTCGCCGAGCACGGCCACGATCGCGTACAGTCGGCCCATGCGTCACGCCACGCGTCCCGGCAAGCACGGCCCGGCGCTCGGTGCGCTGGTGGTCACGGTGGCGCTGCTCGCGACGGCCTGTACGTCCACCGCTCGTCCCACGTCGCCGCCGCCGACACAACCGGGCGCCTCGACCGGGGCCGGCCCGGCCTCCTCCCCCTCCCCCACCCCCGTTCCGACGCTGCCGCCCCAGCCGCCCGTGGCATGGAGCGACTGCGGCAACGGATTCCAGTGCGGGATCGTCGACGTCCCGCGGGACTACGCCAACCCCGCGGGCCCCACGGTGCGCCTTTCGCTGGTCCGCCTCCCGGCCACCGATCCGGCGCACCGCATCGGCTCGCTGGTGGTGAACCCGGGCGGGCCCGGCGAGAGCGGCATCGACTTCGTGCGGCAGGACGCCACCGCCATCTTCCCGCCCGAGGTCCTCGCCCGGTTCGACGTCGTCGGCTTCGACCCACGCGGCGTGGGCGCCAGCACTCCCATCCGCTGCGTGGACAACCTGGACCACTTCATCCCGGAGGACTCGACCGCGGACACTCCGGCCGAGCTGGCCAACCTGCTCGACGGGGCGAAGGCGTTCGCCCAGCAATGCGGGCAGCGCAACGCCGACCTCCTGCCGTATCTCTCCACCGCGGACGTCGCCCGCGACCTCGACCAGGTCCGTGCCGCGCTGGGAGACACGATGCTGACCTACCTGGGGTTCTCCTACGGGACGCTGATCGGCGAGGACTACGCGTCGCTCTTCCCGACCCACATCCGCGCCCTCGTCCTGGACGGCGTGGTGGACCCGAGCCTCGGCGAAGCCACCTTCCGTCAGGACCAGGCCGTCGCGTTCGAGGGGGCGCTCGACCGGTTTCTGGCCGACTGCGCAGCCCACCCCACCTGCGCCTTCTACTCCGGGGAGCGGCCGGGACCCGCGTTCGACACCCTCATGCGCCAGATCGACCGGCACCCCGTGCCCACGCCGCGGCTGACGAACCGCGAACCCGTCGGACCCACACAGGCGTGGGAGGCCGTCACCCAGTCGCTCTACGCGCAGGCGGCCTGGCCCGTGCTCGCCGAAGCGCTTGCGCAGGCGCGGGCCGGCGACGCGAGCCTCATGCTCCTCCTGGGCGACCCGCTCCGCGGCCGCAACCCCGACGGCTCGTACTCCAACCTGGTCGACGCCTACTACGCCGTCACATGCCTCGACTGGCCGTCGCCCCGTAACCCCGCCGCCTACAGCACGCTGGCCACGCGGTTCACCGCGGTCGCGCCGCGCGTCGGGCGGCTGCTGGCGTTCAACGACGTCGAGTGCGCCTACTGGCCCACGCCACCGGACCGGGTCCCCGCCCCGGTCACGGCACCGGGCGCCCCGCCGATCGTGCTGGTGGGATCGACCGGCGATCCGGCCACGCCCTATGCCTGGGCACAGGACGTCGCGCGGCAGCTCCCCTCCGCGGTCCTGGTCACCCGCGTCGGCGAGGGGCACACCGGGTACCTGGTGAGCGCGTGCGCGCGCGACGCGGTGGACGCGTACCTGCTCTACCGCACGGTTCCCCGGGCGGGCCTGCGCTGCACCGACTGAGGGTCGGCCCGACGTCGCTCCGGCGCCGGTCCTTCTCGCCAGGCGGGTGGCCCGGGTTTGCGCGTCGCACCGGTTGGCGATGCGTCGCGGCGGCGGTCCTACGCGGCCGATTGCGGCGGTCCAGCCCAGGCGGTGCCCGTGATCTCGTCGCCGAGGAGCCGGATGAACCTCATGCCGGCGGCGCGCGTCCGCACGTCGTCGAAGCCGGACGCTCCTCGTGACAGCCGACAGCCAAGTGCGGCATCGATGAGCCAGGCCCAGTCAGGCATCCGCTCCCGCGTCCAGGCGGCGGCCTCCTGCTTCGAGCCGTGCGTCTGCGTGCGGACGGTCCGGAGCGCCCGGCACACGGCCAGCACGGCGTACGCAAGGGCCCCGGGACTGGCCTCCTCGAAGTCCCGGTCACGAAGCTCTTCGGCATAGCGCACCGTCCCCGCCACGAACTCGGTCCAGACGATCGGCGGGACGAGCGTCGCGGCGGAGGGCCCGTACAGGGTGATCCCGGTCTCCCGCACGAGGTACCAGTTCTGAAGCCACGCGACGACCCGCTCCTCTCGAACGTGGAACGGCTCGCCGGGGCTGATCACCGCGAGTGGACCGGGGCTCGTCCGGAATGACCAGAGCGCCGCCCGTCCGACGTAGACGACCTCGATCCGCTCCCTCCACTCAGGGTTGCGGCGCACGAAGTCGCGGTGCATCCGCCCGAGACCGACGAGGTCGATCCCCTCGATCCCATCCGCGGTCACCGCCACCAGATCGAGGTCGCTCACCCCCGGATCGAAGCCACCCGACACCGACGATCCATAGAGGTAGAGCCCGACCAGGTCACCCCCGAGGACGGCGCGGATGTCCGCGGCCAATCGTTCGAGGAGAGCCTGCGGCACCGGGTCGTCGGCGTCCATGGATCGAGCTTCGGCGCTGACGCGTTCGCCGTCAACCGCGCGACGGCCGAGGCCCGCGCGCCTCAGCCCCCGATCGCGAACATCTCCACCCGGCGCAGACCGGCCGTCTCGGCCGACCGCAGCTCGGAATAGCGATCCGCCCTGCTGCGCCACCTCCCGGCGATCGCCGCCTTGATCTCCTCGTCCGAAGCGAGACCGCGGACCAGCGCCCGGAGGTCCACCCCGGAGGCCGCGAACAGGCACGTGAACAGCTCGCCCTTCGCCGACAGCCGCGCGCGCGTGCATGCGCCGCAGAACGGCTGCGTCACCGACGCGATCACGCCGATCTCGCCCGCCCCGTCGCGGTACCGCCAGCGCGCGGCGACCTCGCCCGGGTAGGACGGCGGCTCCGGCTCGAGCGGGAACTCGGCGTCGATCGTCTCGACGAGCTCTGCGGCCGGCACCACGTCCTCCAGCCGCCACCCGTTGGACTGCCCCACGTCCATGAACTCGATCAGGCGCAGGATCAGGCCGTGGTCCCGCGCGTACCGCGCCAGGGGCAGGACGCCCGATTCGTTCAGGCCGCGCTTCACCACCGCGTTGACCTTGACGGGCTCCAGCCCGACCTCCTGCGCGGCGCGGATCCCCTGCAACACGCGCGCCACCGGGAAGTCAACCCCGCTCATCGCGCCGAACACCGCGTCGTCCAGCGAATCCAGGCTGACCGTGACGCGGTGGAGGCCGGCCTCGCGGAGCGCGCCCGCCTGGGCCGCGAGCAGGGCGCCGTTGGTGGTCAGCGCAAGGTCCCGGACGCCGCCGATCGCGGCCAGCTGGCGGATCAGGTCAGGCAGATCTTTGCGCACGAGCGGCTCGCCGCCGGTGACGCGCAGCTTGCTCACCCCGAGGCCGACGAACAGTCGGGCCAGCCTTGCGATCTCCTCGAAGGTCAGGATCTCGGCTCGCGGCAGGAACGCGTAGTCGCGGCCGAAGACCTCCCGCGGCATGCAGTACGTGCAGCGGAAGTTGCAGCGGTCGGTGACGGAGATCCGCAGGTCGTGAAGGGGACGGCCGAGACGGTCGCTCGGACGGTCGTCCAGGCCGGCGGGGGTCGTGGCCATGGCGGCGGTCGGTTCGTCCAGCGTGCGGCGGCGCGAGGCGCTCAGCTCGCCGGAAGCGCGGCCGGCTCCTCGAGCTTCGCCCGCATGCAGCCGAACGTCTGGCCGATCATCTTGTTCGCCGTCCCTCGATCAGGCGCGCACCGACGGAGGTGATAGTACCGGCAATCGTGACGTCCGCCACCCAGTCCATGACCGTGGAGCCGTCCGTGCCGTCGACCAGGGCCATCGACGCCGTCGCATCGACCGCATCGGCGGTCACGCTGATCCCTGGCCCGGACCTCCGTCGCCTGGACCCCAGTGCACGACGGCCACCCTCGACGGATGCTGCCCGCGGAGCCCGACGCCCCCATTCCGACCGACGAGCCGGGCCCGGATCAGCTCGCGCAGCAGGCGGTCCTTCGCGCCGCCGCCGGCGACCCACAGCTGGCGGCGGATGAACTCGACGAGCGTCTCTTCATCGGGGAAGCCACGCGGCGCGCGCTCCAGCGCCGCCAGCGCCGGGGAGGCACCCCTGGCGTGCAGCAGGTCCAGGAACTCGGGGAGGCCGGGGAGAGGCACCCGTGCCTCGCCGTGCACGGCCGGCCAGAACTGCTCGGCGATCGACGCCGGCTGGCGATCCATCAGCACGGCGACGCACATCCGCCGCGCGGAGGCCTCCATCGCGTCGAGGAACGATCCGATCGCCTCGATGTCGTAGCCGACGTTGGCGATGAGCGCGACGTCGGCGAGGAGTCCGACCGGCGCGGCGTCCGGTCCGCCTGCCGCCGGCCCACCCGATTCGAGCGGCCAGCGGGCGTGCACGATCCGCACGTTTCCGATCCCATGCTCCGCCATGCTCTCGCGCAGCGCAGCCAGCATCCCGGCCGACGCATCGACCGCGATCACCTCCCGCGCGAGGAGCGCGATCGGCAGTGCGTACCGGCCGGCTCCCGCGCCGATGTCGAGCCACGTCTCGCCGGGACGGACGAGCGAGCGGAGCACGTCGAGGACGTCGTCGCCCGAGCGCCGCGGGTCGTCGCGGAACCGGGCGGTCAGCGGCGCGTAGAAGTCCGGGTCGTCCGGCACCTCGCGCACCCGGTCGACCTGCTCGCGGTTGGCACGCACGCGCTCGGCCCACTCGAGCGCCGCCAGGTCCCCCCGCGTGTCGACGTCGGGGTTCGCGCCCAGCACCGCCACCTCGTGCACCAGCTCCGGGTGGACGCGCAGCACCGGGCCGAGCCCGCGGTCGCCCGTGGCCCCAAGCGCGAGCGGCCACGCCGCGCGGGCGATCAGCACGGGGTTCGCGCCACCCCCGCCCGCATACCGAGGAACCACCACCGGACGTCCGCCGTCACGGAGCGCGCCCAGTAGCGCCTCGATCACGTCGGCTCGCACGAGCGGCTGGTCACCCAGCAGCACGAGCGCGGCCTCCGTCCCCTCCGCCAGCGCCGCCATCCCGACGCGCAGCGAGCTCGAGAGCCCAGCCCCGGGGTCGGGGTTGCACACCCGTCGCTCGCCACGCCACCCGATCGCCGCCTCGATCTGCGCCGGCGCGTCGCCGAGCACCACCACGACGTCGCCGAACCCGATCGCGGCCACGGTGTCGAGCACGTGCTGGAGCACGGGTCGGCCGCCCAGCCGCGCCAGCGTCTTGACGCCCCCGAACCGCTCGGACGCGCCGGCGGCCAGGACGAGCGCGCTGACCCGGACCCGGTCCATCTCAGCCGGCAGCCGCGGGCCGCGCCGTGGGCTGCTCGGCGGGCTGTGGGGACGGTGGCGCGGCGCCTCTCGCCGCCCGTTCCACCATCGGCCGGCCGGTGCCGCCGTGCCGTGCCGCGACCACCTCCGCCATGATCGCCAGCGCCGTCTCGGCCGGCGCTCGACCGCCCAGGTCCAGGCCGATGGGTCCGCGCAGCCGGGCCACGTCCTCGTCCGTGCAGCCTGCCGCGCGCAGCCGCGCCCGCCGGTCGATCTGCGTCTTCCGAGAGCCGACCGCCCCGACGTAGCGGCACCCCCGACCGAGCGCCGCCACGATCGCCGGCTCGTCGAACTTCACGTCGTGCGAGAGGACCGCCACCGCGTCCGCAGGCCCCAGCCCGATCTCGTCGGCCACCTCGTCCGGCCAGCCGACCACCAGCCGGTCCGCGTCCGGGAAGCGCTCGCGGGTGGCGAACGCCGGCCGTCCGTCGACCACGACCGTCTCGTAGCCGAGGGTGCGGGCGATCGCCACGAGCGGGATCGCGACCTGCACGGCGCCGACGACGACGAGCCGGGGGCGTGCGGGGAAGGACTCCACGAAGAACGAGCGGCCACCAAGCGAGACGGTCCGCGACGTGCCCCGCGCGAGGGCATCGATCGCCAGCCGCACCAGCTCCGCGTCAAGCGACGGATCGCCGACCGTCCCATCCAGGCGCCCGTCTTCCCAGGCGACCAGGACCGGCGCCGGCAGCTCACCGGGAACGGGCTCGAGGGGCCCGACCTCGGGAACCGGCGTGTCCCCGGGAAGTGGCGTGATGACGGCACGCGCGCCGTCGATCCCGTTCGGCTCCAACCCCGCTGCCACGCGGGCCGCCTCCACCAGCTCGGGCCGCACCAGCGGCTCGACGAGCACGTCGATCGTGCCGCCGCAGGCCAGCCCAACGTCCCAGGCCTGCTCGTCGCTGATCCCGTAGCGGATCACCCGAGAACGCCCGGTGGCCCGCGCCTGCTCGATCTGCTCGGCGGCGGCGCCTTCCACGCACCCGCCGCTCACCGAACCCGCGACCCGGCCGTCCGACGCCAGCAGCAGCACCGCGCCCTCGGGACGCGGCGACGAGCCGAACGTCCGCACGACGACCGCGCGGCCGATCTCCGCCCCTTCGGCCCGCCATGCGGCGAGGGTGTCGACGAGCTCCTTCATGCCTGCGCCTCCCGGTGGCGACCAGGCCATGAGTCTGGCGCACCGCCATCGATCCTGCCTGATGCCGGGCGGTGGCCCGGCGATCCCGCCGGCCCTGCCTCCGGCGCGTCGAGCTCCCGCACGTACACCGGGAAGCGGAACCGCATCGCCCGGACCAGCACCCCGCCGTGTCCCAGCGACGCCGCCATCCGCGCGCTCGCCCGTTCCCCCGTCAGCAGGCGCGGCAGCAGCAGGTCGGCGGCCGTCGCCTTCGAGTACGCCCCGCAGGTGGGGAGCCCGAGCAGGTCGGTCGCGCCGATGCGGGCGAGCCAGACCATCGAGCCGGGGTGCGCCGGAACGCCGTGTCGCACGACGCGCCCTCCGAGTCGGTCGATCGCCACGAAGAACGGGTCGGTCGGATCGGTCGAGGCCGCTCCAGCCGTCAGGATCACGTCCACGCGCCGGGAGCCCCGTACCAGCGGCCGTAGTGCCGCCTCCACCGCGTCCGGATCGTCCGCGACGTACCCGATCCCGGCCAGCCCGGAGCCCAGCGATCCGACTCGAGCGGCGATCCCGCGCTCGAACCGTTCGCGTGCCAGCGGGCGGACCGACTCCTTGACCACGGTTGCCACGCGGCGCGAGACGAACGGCGCGACCCGGACCAGCGGCCCGCCACGCTCCACCAGTCCGAGGCCACGTCGGAGCACGGCCCGGCTGACCGCATGCGGGCCGATCTTGACGCTCGCGACCACGTCGCCGGCGTGGACGGCCTGGCCGTCATACAGCGTGAAGACCTGCAGCGGGTCGATCCGGTCCAGCCGCTCCAGGTCCGCGGCACGCACGTGCAGCACTCCGTCCGCGGATGCCACCAGGTCCACCCGGCTCTCGACCGGACCCCGCAGCTGCACCCCGGCACCGGCGACCGCCCGCGCCAGGAGCGCGGCTGCCTCGTCCTCGTGCACCTCGTCGGGATCCAGGATGAGCGCCGTGAACCCCGGCGCGGCACCCGGCTCGCGCCCGCGCGCCCCCAGGTCGGCGCCGGTCGCCGGATCCGCGATCCGTGAAACGTCCGACGCCGACAGGCGCCGACCCTTCGACCAGCGTTCGCCCCCCACGATCACGTCGCGGGTCAGCACGGCTCCCACGGCCTCCCCGGCCACGGGTGACCCCGGCACGATGCGAAGCGGTCTCATGTCCGCCTCGCAGGCCCGTGTGCCCGCCCCGCAGGCACATGCCCGGCCGGCGTCGCCGCGTCCTTCCCGCACGCAGCCATGGGGCTCAGCGCCGGCCGTCGTGGGGCGCCAGCGCCTCGATGACGAGACGGACGATCACGGCACCCGCGAGCGCGACCACCACCGCGGCGAGGAAGCCCCGCGGGTCCCCGAAGGCGAGCTGCCGTCCGAGCCACCCGCCGACGATCCCGCCCAGCACGCCGACGAGGATGTTGGCGAGGCATCCACGGGCGGCTCGCCCGGGCACCAGCAGCCCCGACAACCCGCCGGCGATGAAGCCGACGACGATCCATCCGACCAGGTCCATATCGAGCATGCGCGACCCTCCGCCCGGCAGTGTATCGGCGCGGCAGCCTGCGTGAGCGGAGCCGGCCGCGGACGTCGTCGGCGCAGGCCCGCGCCGGCGAGGGTGCCTGCGCAGGCGACGGCTGGGCCAGTGGAACCACGTGGTACGATCCCGCGGATGACCCCCGGGTCCTGCACAGCAGCGTGACGATGAGGTTGCGTCAATGGCAACGGTGACGTTCGACCACGTGTGGAAGCGCTACGGTGACGTGGTCGCCGTCAGCGACCTCAACCTCGACATCCGCGACGAGGAGTTCCTGGTCCTGGTGGGGCCCTCGGGCTGCGGCAAGACCACCAGCCTGCGCATGATCGCGGGGCTCGAGGAGGCCTCCGAGGGCACGCTGAAGATCGGTGACCGCGTGGTGAACGACCTGGCGCCCAAGGACCGCGACGTGGCCATGGTGTTCCAGAGCTACGCGCTGTACCCCCACATGAGCGTGCGCGACAACCTCTCCTTCGGCCTGAAGCTACGCAAGGTGCCCAAGCCCGAGATCGAGCGCCGCGTGCAGGAGGCAGCCAAGATCCTCGACCTCGGCACGCTGCTCGACCGCAAGCCCAAGCAGCTCTCCGGCGGCCAGCGCCAGCGCGTGGCCCTCGGGCGCGCCATCGTGCGCGAGCCCGCGGTGTTCCTGATGGACGAGCCGCTCTCGAACCTGGACGCCAAGCTGCGCGCCCAGACGCGGGCCCAGATTCTGCGCCTCCACCAGCGCCTGGCCACCACGTTCGTGTACGTGACGCACGACCAGATCGAGGCCATGACCATGGGCAGCCGGATCGCCGTCATGAGCGCCGGGCTGTTGCAGCAGGTGGGGCCGCCCCAGGAGCTGTACGACCACCCGGTCAACAAGTTCGTCGCCGGGTTCATCGGCTCGCCGGCCATGAACTTCATCGAGATGACGGCCACCCGCCGCGAGGGGCACGTCCAGCTCACCAACGCGGACTTCACGTTCCCGGTGCCCGATCGGCTGAAGGATTCGGTAGCCGCCATCGCGGGTGACAGGATCACCGTGGGCGTCCGCCCGGAGCACCTCGAGCTGGGGGAGGCCAAGCCCGGCGACGCGACGCTGCGCGCCACCGCCGACGTGGTGGAGTACCTGGGTGACGAGGAGCAGATCCACCTGACGGCCGGCTCCCAGGAGATCATCGCGCTGGTCAGCTCGTCGGCGCGCGTGCGCCCCGGCGACGTGCTCGACCTGCGGGTCTCGATGGACCGGGTGCACCTCTTCGACGACGCGAGCGGCCTCTCGCTGGCGAGTCGCCAGCTCGCCGCGGCGTAGGGACAGGGCCAGGTTCGCGACCGCGCAGCCCTCCGCCGGGTCGCGCGGCGCGGGAGCGGCGAAGGATCGCGGCTGGCGCACACCTCCGCCGGCTGAGCGCGGGCGGCGCTGGGGCCGCGGCGGCGGGATCCCGTCAGCGCGTGACGGCCGTCTGGCTGCGCCGCGATGGGGCCGGCGATGCCACGGTCGCAATCGCGCGCAGTCGGGCCGCCGCGTCCTCGGCGCTCAGGTCACGCTGCGTCTCCGCAAGCATCTCGTAGCCGACCATGAACTTGCGCACGGTTGCCGACCGGAGCAGCGGCGGATAGAAATGTGCATGCAGCTGCCAGTGGTCGTGGGGTGCGGGGTCGAACGGCGCCTGGTGCCATCCCATCGAGTACGGGAACGGGACCCCGAACAGAGTGTCGTACCGGCCGAGGAGGTCGATCAGCGCCCGCGCCAGCGCTTCCCGCTGCCCATCGTCGAGGTCCGGGAGGCGCCCCACCGGTCGCTTCGGGATCACCAGCGTCTCGAAGGGCCACACCGCCCAGAACGGCACGAGCACCAGCCAGTCGTCGTCCTCGCCCACCACGCGCGGCCCGCCGTGCTCCTGCGACGCGTACTCGAGCAGCAACCGCGTCCCGTTCGCGTCATGCCAGCCACGCTGCGCCGTGTCCTCCCGCGCGCCTTCGACCGGGAGCGCCGTCCCGGCCCAGATCTGCCCGTGCGGGTGCGGGTTCGACGCGCCCATGGTCTCGCCGCGGTTCTCGAACACCTGCACCCAGCGGTACTCCGCGCCCAGCTCGGCAGTCTGACCCGCCCATACGTCGACGATCCTGCGCACCTCGGCCTGGCTCATCCGCGCCATGGTCAGGTCGTGCCGGGCGGAGAAGCAGATGACGCGGCACGTGCCCGGCTCTCCCTCCGCCACCAGCAGGCCCCGTTCCACGCGTTCGGATGAGACGTCGGGGCGCAGCGCGGCGAAGTCGTTGGTGAACACGAACGTCTCGTCGTACGCGGGGTTCCGCTTGCCGCTGGCCCGCGCGTTGCCGGGGCACAGGTAGCAGCTGGGGTCGTAGGCGGGCAGGTGCTCCGGCGGGGGCGTCTCTTCGCGGCCCTGCCAGGGCCGTCGGGTGCGCTCCGGCGACACGAGCACCCACTCGTCGAGGAGCGGGTTGTAGCGCCGGTGCGGCTGCGCGAAGATCGCCGGCGAGCGCGGGCCGCGACGGCGGGTCGTCTCGGCCCTGGTGATCGTGTCGGTCACACCTCAACCCCTCGGGTGCCGGCGATGGGCGGCGCGGAGCCACTGCCGTTCGCGCGGCGGTCATCGATCGCGTCGACCACCGAGAGACTGCGCTGCCCGAGCGAAGCCCGTGGCTCGGCCGTGATCAGCTGCCGGACGTGCGAGGCGAGCTCCTCCCGGGGTGCCGGTTCGAGGCCCGAGTCGGTGATCAGGATGTCCGCCTGGTCCAGCCTCGCGAACGAGCTCAGTCCCACCACGCCCCACTTGGTGTGGTCTGCCACCACCACCAGCAGCCGCGCGGCCTCGACCATGGCCCGGTTCGTCTCCGCCTCCAGCAGGTTCGGCGAGGTGAACCCCGCGCGCACATCCATGCCGTGGACACCCATGAAGACGAGGTCCAGGTGGACCTTCTGCAGGACCGAGACCGCGAAGGGTCCGACCAGCGCGTCCGACGGGGTCCGCACGCCGCCGGTGAGGACCACGGTCTGGCCGGCCTGCCGCGGGTCGCCCAGGACGTCGGCGACCCGGATCGAGTTGGTGACGATCGTCAGGCCCGGGACGTCGACCAGCCGCCGCGCGATCGCGTAGGTGGTGGTGCCGGCAGAGATACCGACCGCGACGCCCGGCTGCACCAGGGCGGCGGCGGCCTCGGCGATCGCCTCCTTCTCCGCCTGCTGCAGGGCGGACTTGGCAGCGAACCCGGGCTCGAACAGCGCGCTTCCGGGAACGGCGGTGGCACCCCCGTGGACCTTCTCGATCAGGCCCCGCGCATGGAGGAACTCCATGTCCCGCCGGACCGTCATATCGGACACGCCGAGTTCCCGCACGAGGTCCGCCACGCGCACCGCGCCGTCCTCGCGGATCCGCTCGAGAATGAGCGCCTGCCGCTGTCTCGCTAGCACGTCCCCGGCCCTCCCGGGACGCAGGCCGCGGGCCACGTCCCTGCCCGCCTCCTCGTCACGTTCTCGCCCTACCTCACCACTCGGCTTCCTCTTCAAGCATGCACCGCGGTCCCACATAAGTCAACGCAACCGATAGACCAATCCGACTGATCGTGTTGGAACTCTTGACAGACGACGTTTTCCGGCCGACAATCCGTTCGGATCTGTTGTTTTCTGTTGGGGACCCAGGAAGAGGAGGTGGAACCTATGGCCAGCTCAGGCGACACCCCGCGCGGGCCGGCGCTCCCGGATCTCAGCGAGGCCCAGGTTACCCGGCGGACCGTCCTGAAGGGGGTGGCAGGCGTCGCCGGGCTCGCGGGCGTGTCCGCGTTCCTCACCGCGTGCGGAGCGGGTGCCACGTCAACTCCGACTGTGGCTCCAGCCGCCAGCGCGGCGGGATCGACGGCGGCGACTATCGCACCGACCATGGAAGTGGGGTCGGTCACGTTCGCGCAGACGCAGACGGGAGACACCCCGGCCCTCCAGAAGGTGGCCGACCGCTTCGCCGCCAAGACCGGGATTGCCGTCAAGTTCAACAACGTCGACACCGCGACATTCGCGACACAGATCACGTCTTACCTGCAGGCGTCACCGCAGGATGTGTTCACCTGGTACGCCGGCTACCGGATGCGTTTCTATGCGGCACAGGGACTGCTCACCGACACCAACGATGTCTGGGCCTCGATCGGGGCGAACTACACAGCTGCATTCAAGGCCGCATCCACGGGCACCGACGGCAACCAGTACCTGATTCCCTTTTACAACTACCCATGGGTTGTCATCTACCGTAAGAGCGTCTTCGCCCAGAAGAATTACACGATTCCCAAGACAATCACCGAGTTCAAGGCGCTCGGCGACAAGATGAAGACAGACGGCCTCGTCCCGCTGGCATTCGCCGACAAGGACGGCTGGCCCGCCATGGGCTGGTTTGACATCATCAACATGCGGACCAATGGTTATCAGTTCCACATCGACCTGTTGGCCGGCAAGGCGAAGTGGACCGACCCCCGAGTTGCGGCCGTCTTCGCCGCCTGGAACGACCTTCTGCCCTACTGCGGAGACCTTGCGGGAGCGCTCGGACGGACCTGGCAGGACGGTGCGAACCTCCTGATCAACAAGACCGCTGGGATGATGTTCTTCGGAACCTTCGGTGGTTCCCAGGCGACGAACCCGACAGACCATGCCGACCTCGACTTCTTTCCTTTTCCCACCCTGGGGACGGCATTCGACTCCGAGAGCGCCATCGATGCACCCATCAATGGTATGCTCATGAGCGCCAAGTCGCCGACGCTCAAAGACGACGCCGCCGCTGCGAAGGCTTGGCTTGAATACCTTGCGAGTGGCGAGGCCCAGAGCTATTTCCTGGCGGCGAACCCCAACTTCGTAGCTGCTGCCAAGGGTGCAGACACGAGCGCTTACGTGCCATTCCAGACGAGAATGGCCGAGATCATCGGGGCATCCGGCGCGATCGCCCAGTTCTTTGACCGCGACACTGATCCGGCCTTCGCAACGCAGATGCAGAGTTTTCTGCAGACGTGGCTACTTCATCCTGGGCAAGACATGAGCGGCTTCTTGACAAGCATCCAGAATTTCTGGGATTCTCTCGGTATCTCTTGACGATTGCAGTCAACTTGTGCTGACATGCTGCAAGAGGTCTAACGGGTGGCAGCAAAGAGAAACGCCGCCGACACTGCAGGACGTCGGCGGCGTTTCTCCCTTCTCTCTAGGCAGGACAAGATCGTACTGGGATTCCTGATTGGCGTTCCAGCCACACTCCACATCGGCCTTGTGTGGGTCCCGACGGTCTGCTCCCTCCTCCTCTCGTTCACAACCTGGAACGGTATCGGCGGACTCGACAAGATCAAGTTCGTGGGCCTTAACAACTATGTGAACTTGGTCACCGTGTACCCGCCATTCTGGCCAGCGCTCGAACACAACCTGATCTGGTTGATAGTGTTCGCGTTTGTTGCCACGCCCATCGGCATCTTCATGGCTGTCCTGCTGGACAAGGATATTCGAGGGACACGCTTCTACCAAAGCGCGCTGTTCTTGCCCTTCGTCCTGTCCCTGGCCATCATCGGATTCATCTGGCAGCTGCAGTACGCTCCGGAACAAGGCGTGATCAACAACGTCCTTGGCAGAACCGTCCAGACCAATGAGATCAGTTGGCTGGGTAACCCGAGTCTCAACTTGTGGGCCGTTCTGGTGGCCGCGAGTTGGCGGCAGATCGGGTATGTCATGATCCTGTACCTAGCGGGACTGAAAGGCGTGGACCCATCGCTGAGAGAGGCAGCCGTAATTGACGGCGCGTCCGAATTGCAGGCGTTCTTCAGGGTCGTCCTGCCGGTCATGCGCCCGGTCAATATCGTCGTCGTCGTGATCACGATCATCGAGTCCCTGCGCGCGTTTGATATCGTCTACGTAATCAACCGCGGCCAGAACGGGCTCGAGTTGCTTTCCGTTCTCATCACAGAGAACATCCTCGGCGCCTCGTCGCGGATCGGCTTCGGATCGGCCATCGCTGTTGTTCTGCTCCTCATCTCTTTGGGTCCGATCTTGCTCTTCCTCACACGAACGTACGAGGAGCCATCGTGACAGGAGTGGCCAGAGAACGAACGAGCATCCGCCAAGTCGGTCGCAGGCGACGTCAACGACTTGGCCGGGCGGCCCTATACACGTTCCTGGTCCTCACTTCCCTTGTGTGGCTCTTCCCAATCCTGTGGGCTGTGTACGAATCGTTGCGGCCATACGGGGAGACCGCTCGGCTCGGTTATGTCAGCATCGCCCGCAGCCTTACGCTAAACAACTATGTCGACGCCTGGAACCAGGCTGAGATCCCGATGCGATTGTTCAACTCGATGGTCATCGTGATTCCGGCGTTGGTTCTGGTTCTGGCACTGGGCTCTTCGATCGGCTATGCCCTGTCTCGTTTCAGTTTCCGGTTCAATATTGCCCTGTTGACACTGTTCACGGCTGGCAATCTGCTACCACCTCAAGTGATCATCACACCCCTCTTCTGGATGTATCTGAAGTTGCCCCTCCCCGCGCCCTTGAGCGACAATGGAGTGTGGTATGACCAGTACTTCGGCATCATCGCCATCCAGGTAGCGTTCCAGTTGGGTTTTGCGACGTTCCTGCTCAGCAACTACATGAAGACGATTCCCAAAGAGCTCACGGAGGCGGCGTTGGTCGATGGCGCGTCGGTCCTGCGGACGTTCTGGCAGGTAATCCTGCCTCTCAGCCGACCGGCCCTGGGCGCACTGGCGACGCTGCAGTTCACCTGGATGTACAACGACTTCTTCTGGGGGCTCGTGCTCATGTCGACGGGCGACAAGCGTCCGATCACTTCGGGGCTCAACGATCTCCAGGGACTGTTCTTCACGAACTTCAACTTGCTGGCCGCAGCGTCGGTGATCGTGGCGATGCCGCCGCTTATCGTGTACTTCCTGTTCCAGCGTCAGTTCGTTCGCGGGCTGACGCTCGGCGCGACCAAGGGTTAGCCCACGACGAGAGGAGCCTGCTACGAGCGAAGCGATCGTCGCCCAGTGTGAGGTGATGCTGATCAGCCACCGGTACCGGCCCGAAGAAGTCTGGGGCTGGCCCGGCGGCGTCTACCGGGGATGGACAACCGCCTTCCTTCGCGTCGTCAGCGATGACGGCTGCGAAGGTATCGGTGAGATTGGCGACGGTCTCAACTTCCCGGAGGCCATCCAGCCGATAGTCGACCGGTTCGTACCCGGAGTGGTCGGCCGGCCTGCCCGGCCAAGAGCGATCGTCGCGGCGCTGGAGAGCAGCGCGCCGGGTTGGGGCGTCGGTGGTCTCGTCAGCAGCGTCATCAGCGGCATCGAGATTGCCATCATCGATCTGATCGGAAAGCGGGCGGGGGTGCCCGCCCAGGCGGTGCTGGGCGGTGCGTACCGCGACAACGTCCCTGCGTACGCGAGCGGAGGCCTGACTGTCGAACCAAAGGCGCTGCAGGACGAACTGACCGCTTACCTGCGCGCGGGCTATCGAGCTGTCAAGATTCGGATCGGACATGGGTTCGATCTGGACCTTCGCCGAGTGGAGGCAGCCCGCGAGGCCGTCGGCGCGGACGTCCAGCTCATGCTCGACTTCGGAGCCAGCTACCTGGCCGAGCCGCCCAGCTTGGGATACCTGACGCGGCTGGCAAGACGGCTGGAGCCGTTCGAGCCTGACTGGCTCGAGGATCCGCTGCCACGTCGGGACGTCGTCGGGCTCGCCCGATTGCGCCGGGAGACGTGCATCCCGATCGCGGCCGGCGAGTCCGAGCGGTCGCTGGACAACGTGCTCAGGATGTTGGATGCAGAGGCCGTAGACATCCTGCAGACGGATGCCGTGTACGTGGGCGGCATCCTCCGGCAGATCGAGATAGGCGAGCTCGCCGGACAGGCGGGCGTCCGTCTGGCCCCCCACACCTGGGGAAGCGGACCCGGTCTGATGGCGAACGCCGTGGCGGTCGCGTGCAGCCCGGCGGGCCTCATCGTCGAGGTTCCACAGGTCCTCAACCCCTTGCGGGAGCTAACGCTGGCGGAGCCGCTGCGGCTGGTCGACGGCACGTTGCGTGCCCCACAGAGCCCTGGCCTCGGAGTCGTCCTTCCAGACGAACTGCGCTCCAGGGGCTTTGATCCGTATGCAGTCCCGTCGCTGCATGCGCCGCTGCAAGGCTGACGAGCCCCCGTTGGCTCGGCGGCCCCGTGTGGGCGCTGCGGCCATATCGCAGAGGAGGAGAGGAATGAGGCTTGCCCGGGTCCGGATTGAAGACCGACCCCGTCTCGCCGCCGTCGTCGGGCAGGAGGTTCACCTGCTCGAGACCAGCAGCTCCGCTGCACTCGGGGACGACCTGACGGCCGTGGCTGCCGAGCCTGCATCGATCGACGCGTTCCGTCGCGCCATCCGTGATCGAAATGCGCCATTGCCGCTCTCTGAGACACGCCTTCTCGCGCCCATCGACCGTCCGGGCAAGATCGTCGCGATCGGCCGCAATTACGCCGGACACACGGCGGAAGAACGAGCCTCTCTGCCTTCCGAACCCCTGATCTTCGCCAAGTTCCCATCGTCGATCATTGGCCCCGACGAGGCGATCACATGGGATCGTCGACTGACTGATGCCGTCGACGTTGAGGCCGAGCTGGCCGTGGTCATCGGCCGCGCCGCACGGTGCGTCACTCGTTCAGCGGCGTTGCACCACGTGTTCGGCTATGTCTGCCTCAATGACGTGTCGGCGCGCGATCTCCAGTTTGGCGATGGGCAGTGGGTCCGCGGCAAGTCTCTCGACACATTCTGCCCAATCGGACCGTGGATAGTCACCGCCGACGAGTTGCCGGATCCGCAGGCACTCGCGATCAACTGTCTCGTATCGGGTGAAAGACTCCAGGTGGGATCCACCGCTGACATGCACTTCGGCGTGGCCGAGCTGATCCATCGCCTGTCCTGGTCCTTCACCCTGGAGCCCGGCGACATCATTGCCACCGGAACGCCTGAAGGAGTGGGCTATTATCGCGATCCCCCGCGGCTGCTCCGAGACGGCGATGTCGTCGAAGTGGAGATAGCCGGAATCGGGACATTGCGTAACCCGGTGGTTACCCGATGAGGGGCGCCGGAGATACGCTCGCCGCCAGCATGCACCCAGGCGGGCACTTCCTGATCCGCCCGGACAGACCATCTCCAGTACGTACCGACCGGTGGTGTGGTGGCCGACCGCAGGAAGTCGCGGGATCCCTTCACTCACGGCGCGCCAGTGACCCACCATCGACGAGCACCTCAGTGCCTGAGATGTATGCCGCCTCGTCACCCGCCAGGAACGCCACGACCCCGGCCACGTCTCGCGGATCACCCACACGCCCGAGTGGGATCCATTCGCGATTGGCCCGAGCGATCTCCGGATCATCGAGCAGGTATGCGTTGATGTCGGTGCGGATGCTTCCGGGTAGCACGCTGTTGCACGTGATGCCGTACTTGCCAAGTGCCACCGCCATCGATTGCATGAGTGACACCTGCCCCGCCTTCGTGGGTGTGTAGTGCGCTTGAAGCGGTGCCCCGGCATGCGCATTGACGGAGCTGATGGAGATGATTCGGCCGTGAGTCCCTATCTGGACCATGCTCCTAGCGGCCGCCTGTGAACAGAGGAAGGTGCCTTTCAAGTTGACCGCGTGAACGCGATCCCACACATCCTCAGGGATATCGAGAAACTCGATGAATGGGCAGATCCCAGCGTTATTGACCAGTATGTCTACCCGTCCCCAGAGCTTCATGACATGCCCGAACATCCGATCCACAGCTGCTTTGCTGGCGGCATCTGCGCGGACTGCGACTGCCTTGCTCCCGTTGAGGCGGATGGACTTGACGACCTCCAGGGCCGCGCGACGGTCCTGCACGTAATTCACGACGACCCACGCGCCGTCCTGTCCCAGCCGCTCGCAGATCGCGCGGCCGATTCCGCGCGAGCCACCAGTGACGATTGCGACACGGCCCTCAAGAGGTCTCACGGAATTGAACCCTCCATGATCAGCAACGCGGTTCCTGGTCGGTCTTCAGGCGCGGCGCGATGCAGCACGCACTCAATGACGCGGGGGTCGGCAACGGAGGCGATAAGTATACGCGACGAGGGACCAGATCAGAGAGCATCTGTTCTCACGGGTCATGCGAACCGAGCGTCCGAGATGATCGCGATCCGTGATGCTGGGAATGCCATGGCGCACGTTGCCGATTTCCCACGTCGGACGGGGACCGAGGTGGCGAAGTTCATGTCTCCTCGAGAGGCCCATGCCGCGCAGTCCGGCCTGCGGGGCGGCATGGGTGCGCGGCGCAGCCAACCATCGCACGCGTCAATGGCTCCGTCCGGGCCGACCACGGTGTCTCGACTCGCCTGCAGGATCGCGAGGGCCACCAGCCACGCCTTGCGGATCCCGTCGGCGGTCAGGACGAGCGTCTCGCTCACTCCCGGGGCCGGAGGGCCGTCGGTCAGGCCATGGCACCGGGCGACGCCATGGCACTGCGCCATCGCGTGATGATCATCGACGCCCATGCCCATGCATGGCGCACATGGCCTTACGATCCGACGGTGCCCGATCCAGCCACGCGCGGGAATGCCGACCAGCTGCTTTACCAGATGGATGTCCACGGCGTGGACGAGGCCGTGCTGGTCTCCGCGCGCATTCGAGACAACGCCGACAACAACGACTACGTTGCCGCTCAGGTCGCCCGGCACCCGGATCGATTCCATCAGTTTGCCGACCTCGACAGCTTCTGGACCGACACCTATCACGTGCCTGGAGCGGCACGTCGTCTGCGCGAGACATGCGATCGGCTGGCAATCGCGGGATTCACCCACTATCTGCGCGACGAGCCCGACGGATGGCTCGTCTCCGACGACGGGCTGGAACTGTTCGAGGCCGCGAGCGACCTTCGGTTGATCGTCAGCCTGTCCGCCGCCCCCGCATGGCAGCCCCAGATCAGAACGATCGCCTTCGCCTTTCCAAGGTTGCCGATCCTCCTGCACCACCTCGGAGATGTCGTCGCCAGGGACGGATTGTCGTCACACGGGCTGAACGAGGTCCTTGAATCGGCCCGCTGTCCCAACATCTTCATCAAGGTCTCCGGGTTCTACTACGGGAGCCGGACCGAATGGGACTTCCCGTTCAGCGACTCCATCGCGCTGGTTCGCCTGCTGCACGAGCGGTTCGGAGCACGACGCATGTGCTGGGGATCCGACTTTCCAGTCGTGACCCGGGCGATGACATACCGGCAGGCCCTCGAGGTCACGCGTTCTCACTGTCCGTTCCTGGGCGAACAGGACCAGGTCTGGGTCATGGGTCAGACCATGCGCCAGCTCCTGTCCCGGCGCATCGTCGGTTAGGCGCAGACCGCCGTGAAGCCTAGGGCGGTCACACGCGCCAATCGGCTGACCTTCATCGGTTGGAAGCGATATCACGTCTGACGAGTAGAGGAGTTGCTGTGATGAAAGCCTTGGTGTGGGTAGGACCGCGAGAGATGCGGATCCAAGAGGTACAGGATCCGAAACCACAGGACCACGAAGTCCTGCTGCGGGTGGACCTGACGAGCATCTGCGGGTCCGAATTGTCCGGATATCTGGGCAAGAACACGCTCAGGCGCCCGCCGCTGATCATGGGCCACGAGTTCTGTGGCACGATCGCCGCAGTCGCTCCGGGTGTCACGGGCGTCGCCGTGGGAGATCACGTCGCGGTGAACCCGACAGTTCCCGACGGGGACTGCCCGCTGTGCCGCATCGGTCGCCAGAACCTGTGTCTGCAGCGCTCCATCGTTGGCGTCCACAGGCCGGGCGGTTTCGCCGAGTACGTCGCCGTTCCCGCCCAGGTGTGCCGCTCGATCCCGGCCGACCTGGACCATTCCTCAGGAGCCCTGATCGAGCCCGTCGCCTGTGCCGTTCGGGTGATGGACGTCGGCCGGGTAGGCCTCGGCGACTCCGTCCTGGTCATCGGTGCCGGCCCCGTCGGCCTGATGGTCATTCAGGCCGCCCGAACGGCTGGAGCGGACCGCGTGGTCGCCGTGGACACCAACCCCCGGCGCCTCGAGATGGCCCGTGCCTTCGGAGCCTCCGACCTCATCGAGCCGGGCAATGGCCCAGTCGAGGAGCAGGTGCAGGCGCTGACGGCAAGCCTGGGCTGTGACGTCGCTGTGGATGCCGTCGGCATGGTCATGACCCGCCGCCAAGCCGTTGCGTCGGTGCGGAGGGGCGGACGGGTCGTCTTCTTCGGCCTGCACGAGGAGGAGAGCACCGTACCCGGCAACCTGATCGTCCGATCCGAGATCGAGATACTCGGAGCCTTCACCTACACGCTGGCCAACTTTGAGACGGCGGTCACAATGGTGGCGCACGGCTTCGCGCGGCCTGATCCGTCCTGGTTGCAGGTCCGCAGCATGGCCGACGGAGACGAGGCGTTCCGCCAGCTCATCGAGGACCCGTCCTCGCCGGCCAAGATCCAGCTCCGTCCGTAGTCGGAACGACAGCCGCATACGACCCTATCCACGAGGGCAGCGCGAAGGTGCCGCTCCGCGAGGGCCATTCTGATGGTGTCATCGTGGATGCCGAGCAGGCTCCCGGTGCTGGTCCGAGCTGCGCGGGGACCTCAGGGGGCACCCGGCGCACATGCGGCACGTCCAGGCAGTGGAGCAGCACACTGTCCTCCGGCGGGAGCGGGAGGGGTTCGGGTGCGCCAATCCCCCCAAGCCCGCCCAGGCGACCGTCCCCGGCTGGACGCTCAAGGACTCGTCGGCAAACACTGGTGTGACGTCCCTTGCGTCACGCCCCTTGCGTCACGCCCCGAGGCCGAGGTGGCACGTGGCCTGACCGAGGCCGCGCGCGACTCGCACTGCTCGGCCCGGCTCGACTGCGCCGGACCCGGCTCGGGTCCGGTCGATCGTCGCGGGTCAACCGGCGCGCGAGTCGTCGCCCGGAGCGGCCTGGCGGTGGAGCGTGCCGACCAGAGCCCGCTGAGCCAGCGCGGCCAGGAGCGCGAACGCGGCGGCAAACCCCAGGTCGGAGAAGAGGTGCACGTCGAAGCCGAAGAGCGGCACGGTGGGGCCGAACCCGATCCGCAGCCGGTGGCCGAGCGTGCCGAGCGACGCGATCGCGGCCAGCACCGGCACGATCACCACCGCCCAGCGGCGCGGGCCCACCAGCCAGCCGATCGCGGAACCGATGAGCGTCCCGGCGGCCATGAAGGTCGCCAGGACGCCATAGGCGTTCAGCGGCATGAGACGTACGCCATGCGGACCGGGCACGCGGTGCGCGCCCTCCGGTCCGGGCGCGAGCTGCGCAGCATCCGGCCTACTCCAGGTAGTCCTTGAGCTTCCGGGAGCGGCTCGGGTGGCGCAGCTTGCGCAGCGCCTTGGCCTCGATCTGGCGGATCCGCTCGCGGGTCACGTTGAACTCCTTGCCTACCTCCTCGAGGGTGCGGGCACGCCCGTCCTCCAGGCCGAAGCGGAGCTGGAGCACCCGGCGCTCGCGCCCGGTGAGCGAGTCGAGCACCGCCTCCACCTGCTCCTTGAGGAGCTGATGCGACGCCGCCTCCGCCGGGGCCAGCGCCGCGCGGTCCTCGATGAAGTCGCCCAGATGGCTGTCCTCTTCCTCGCCGATCGGCGTCTCCAGGGAAACCGGCTCCTGGCTGACCTTGATGATCTCGCGGACCTTCTCGGGGGTGACCACGATCTCCTGGCCCTTGGACATCGCGTCGGCGATCTCCTCGACCGTCGGCTCGCGGCCCAGTTCCTGGAGCAGGCCGCGCGAGACGCGGATCAGCCGGTTGATCGTCTCCACCATGTGGACCGGGATGCGGATGGTGCGGGCCTGGTCCGCGATCGCGCGGGTGATCGCCTGCCGGATCCACCACGTGGCATACGTGGAGAACTTGTAGCCCTTCTCGTAGTCGAACTTCTCGACCGCCCGGATGAGGCCGATGTTGCCCTCCTGGATGAGGTCCAGGAAGCTCATGCCGCGCCCGATGTACTTCTTGGCGATCGACACGACCAGCCGCAGGTTCGCGCTCGTGAGCTGCTCGCGGGCGTCGCGCCCCATCCGCACCAGCACGCCGCGCCGCTCGCGAAGCTTCGTGCCGATCGGGACCGTGGGGTCCCACCCCATCTCGAGCAGCAGCTCCGCTTCGTTTCCGGCCTCGATCCAGCGGCGCAGGTACTCGTGCCCGACCTCGCGTGACCAGTCGTACAGCGCCCGGAGACCGGGGTTGTCGCGGGAGTCAAGGTCGCCGTTGTGAACGGAAACGAACGCGAAGTCGACCAGGTCGGTGAACGCGTCGGCGGTGGGCGCCTCGTTGTACGCCCCGACCCGCGCCTTGGCCTCCTTGAGCAGGGCCTTGGTCCCCTCCCCGGTGGCCTCGCGCTGGGCCTTGACCAGGTGGAGGTCCGGGACCTGGCCGAGCAGCCCGTCGGTCTCCGCCTGGCGGAACGCCTCCCGGACTATCCGGTCGCTCTCTCGCCCGTACGGCAGCCGGTGCTGCGGGTGCAGCGTCCGGGTCTTCCGCTCGGTGTCGTTCCTGGTCCATTCCCAGAGTTGCAGCACGCCCTTCCAGGGCTCCTCGGCAACCTGCTCGCCCAGCTCGATCGACTTGGCGAGGACGACCTCCTCCTCCGCGGTCAGGAGCGGCACCTTGCCGATCTCCTTCAGGTACATGCGGACGGGGTCGTCGATGCCGATCATGTCGGCCGACAGCGCCTCGATCTCCTCGGGGGTCGGCTCCTCGGCCTCTTCCTCGAGCTTCGCGGGCGGCTCCTGCCACGGGACCCGCTCGCTGTCCTCCACCGGGACATCGACACCGAGCTCCGCGGCGGCGAGCTCGGGCCCGACCTCGATCTCGTCGTCCGTGTCCTTCGGCTCGACCTCGTCGTCCAGGCCGCGGCGTCGCCGGTCGCGCTCGAGTACGGATGCCACGAGCACCTTGTCGGATGGGTCCATCGTCATGCGGGTCCTCCCACTGGGGTCTTGCTGGTGAGAGTCGGATTGCTGCGGGTCAACACGGTCGAGGCGGCAGCCCGGCGGTCCAGGTCGGCGCGCTCGCGCTCAAGGGATCGAATCCGTTCGGCGAGCGCATCGCCTGCGCCACCTCCATCCCGCCGGCCCTGCGGCTCGGCGAGGTCCGCGCGCAGGAAGTCGAGCTCCTCGCCGACGCGCCGCAGCTGGAGCCGGATCAGGCACTGATCCACCGCGCGCGCCATGCGATCGTCGGGCAGGGCGGGACGGGCGCGCATGGCCAGGCCGCGGGCGATCGCGGCGAGCTCCGGGTCCAGGCTGCGCAGGAAGGGATCGAGGGCCGTCCCCGGCGCCGTCGGATCGGCGGCACGCGCAGCCTCGTCGGCCGCCAGGAGCGCACGCCAGAGTTCCCGCGCGGGCGTCGTAAGGAGCGCCTCGGGCACCAGCGCGGCGGGTGCGAGAGGGCGCCCAATCGTGCCCGGCGCCAGCGCCCCAGGCGACAGCGTGCCGGGCGACAGCTCCCCAGGCGACAGCGTGCCGGGCACGAGCGGTCCGGAGAGTGCGGCCCGCTGTTCCGGGTGCCGGAGCAGCAGGCCCAGCAACTCCTGCTCGATCGGATCGAGCGTCTGCGCGGCCTCCACCGGGTCGATGCCATCGCGGGAAGCGAGCACGGCGTCGGCGGTGAACCGCCCGGTCCCGTGCCCCGTCGCACCGGGATCCTCGCCACCCGGCCGGGTCGATTCCGGGCGCTGCAGGACCTCCTGGATGGTGCGCTCCTCCACACCGGCGCGTCGTGCGAGCGCCTGGACGTACGCGTCGCGCTCGACCGGGTCGCCGATCCGCCGGAGCGTGGGCGCCACGGCCTCCACCAGCCGCTTGCGCCCCTGCACCGTCCGCGGGTCGTGGCGCGCGGCAAAGTACTCGACCAGGTAGTCCATGATCGGCTGCGGCTCGGCGGTCGCCGCCTCCCAGGCCGCGCAGTCCTCGCGGATGACCTCGTCGGGGTCCTTCCCTTCCGGGAGCCGCACCACGCCGACCTCGGTGAGTCCGACCCGCGCGCCGCTGCGCTGGATCTCCGAGATCAGTGCCGTCAGCTCCGTCGCCCCGAACGTGCCGGCGCTCTGGCCCGCCGGGTCGACGTCGTAGGCGAGCGCGATCGACGGGGCGTAGCGGGTGACGAGTTCGACCTGGGCGGCGGTGAGCGCGGTGCCCAGCCCGGCGACCACGTTCTGGAAGCCGGCCTGGTGGGCCATCAGGGCGTCGGTGTAGCCCTCGACGATCACGGCACGGCCCGACTTGCGCATGGCGCCGCGAGCCCGGTCGACCAGGTAGAGCGAACGGCTCTTGTCGAAGAGGGGCGTGGCCGGTGAGTTGAGGTACTTGGGGCCACGATCCCGTTCGGGTGCTCCCTCGGCCGGTCCCCCGGCGCGCTCGAGGATCCGGCCGCCCAGCCCGGTCGCGTACCCCGAGGCGTCGCGGATCGGGAAGATGATCCGGCCCCGGAACCGGTCGTACACACCGCCCCGCCGGCCCCGGACCGCCAGGCCCACCGTCTCCAGCTCGTCGTCGGTCGCTCCCCGTTTCGTCCGGAGCGCCTTCGACAGCGTCTCCCACGCCTCGGGCGCCCACCCGAGCTGGTAGGCGGCGATCGTCTCGTCGGTGAAGCCGCGGGCGTGCAGGTAGTCGAGCGCCGGCTGGCCGTGACGCGTGTCGGTGAGCACCCGGTGGTAGAAGGCGATGGCGGCCTCGAGCACATCCCGCAGCCGCTTCCGGCGGGCGTCCTCGCGGCTGGTCCGCTCGTCGAGCTCGACCCCGGCGCGGGCCGCCAGTCGCTTGAGCGCCTCGGGGAAGTCGATCCCCTCGCGCTGCATCACGAAGCTGAAGATGTCGCCGCCGAGTCCGCAGCCGAAGCAGTGCCAGCTCTCGCGCGCGGGGGTCACGACGAACGAGGGCGTCTTCTCGCCGTGGAACGGGCACAGGCCCTTCCAGGTGGTGCCCGCCTTCCGGAGGGCGACGCTCTCGCCGACGATCTCGACGATGTCGATCTTCGACTTGACGGTGGCGACGACGCCTGCGGACAAAGAGCCTCTCGAGGACCCGGCGAACGACGGTCGCCCGGGGCGGCGGGCCGACGCGGAGCCAGGCCGATGGTGCAGCCGGT
>JAJYNP010000047.1 GCA_021786265.1 Chloroflexota bacterium | reverse complement strand
GTACCGGGCCCGCTTCACGCCTCCGCGCCGCCACCGCTACGCTGTGGTCCGGGCCGGTAGCTCAGCGGTCAGAGCAGGGGGCTTTTAACCCTCGTGTCCTGGGTTCGAATCCCAGCCGGCTCACCAGCTCATCCGGTGTGCGAACTGTCATCGGGACGCGGTAGGCCGGCCGGATGTCGTCGGGCGACACGACCCGGGATCTCCTCGATCAGGAGGCGCAGGATCGCCTTCGCCCGGGGTGCTGGGACGATCCGCAGCACCATGGCGAGTGCCTCGCTCAAGACCCACGAGATCTCCGCGGCGTCGACTGGGATGGGCGGGGGACCGGTCGCGCGGGGGCCACGAGCTCCGACTCCAGTTCGTCGAGGCGGGCCTGCAGCGCCCCCACTCGCTCCCGGACCTGCTTTGGGTCGAGCTCGCCGGCCTCGAAGGCGGCGAGGTAGCGCTCGATCCGTCGGCGCACGTCAGCTGCCTCAGCCTGCCGGGCCGTGCGCATGGTCTCCTGCTCGGCCTCGCCTGCCCGCAGCTCTGTCTGGGCCTCCTCGATCGCGGCGGCCACGAGCGCGGTGTCCCGGTACACCTCGCCCATCTGCCCGAGGATCGCGTCTTCGAGCGCCTCCTTGGGCAGGCGGCCCTGATCGCACACTGTGCGGCCATGGCGGTTGCGGGTGGCGCAGGTGTAGTAGGCGTACGCTGCGCGGTGTGTCCACGGGCCGAGGCGCCGACCATGGGATGGCCGCAGCGATCGCATACCAAGGGCAACCCGGAGAGCAGGAAGTCGGTCGGGTTTGTGCGCCGCAGGCCGGGCTGAGACGATCGCTCGGCCAGGATCGCCTGCGTCTCGGGAATATCGCGCTGACCGGGCACTCGGGCTCGCACGCGCCGCAGTCGATGCACTCGTCGGGGTCGATGTAGAGCATCCGGTCGACCCCCTCCTCGAAGTGGATGCAGTCCACCGGGCAGACCGCGACGCACGCCTGGTCGATGACGTTGACGCACGGCTCGGCGATCACGTAGGTCATGGCGCTCCTCCCTACGCTCGTGCGGCGCGCAGGCCGTTGGCGACCGCGAGCAGCTCGGCCGCCTCGTGGACGGTGACGACGAGGACGACCGTGAACAGGCCGAACGCGGCGCCCAGGATGAGGACGGGCAGGATGACGAGCGAGAACGCGAGGTTCTGGCGGGACACGCGGCGCGCCTTGCGCCCGATGCGCAGGGCGTAGCCCGCCTTCTCGAGATCGTCGGCCATGAGGGCGACGTCGGCGGCCTCGATCGCGGCGTCGGAGCCGGCGGTGCCCATCGCCATCCCGACGGTCGCGGCGGCGAGCGCCGGCGCGTCGTTCACCCCGTCCCCGATCATCGCCACGGCCCCGTGCTCGCGCTCGAGATCGCGGATGGCGGCCACCTTGTCCTCCGGCTTGAGTCCCGCCCGGACGTCGTCGATCCCGAGCTCCCGAGCGATCGCCCGGGCTGTCCGCTGGTGGTCGCCGCTGAGCATCGCCACCCGACGGATCCCAAGGCGGTGGAGCTCGGCGATCGCGGCGGCGGCATTGGGCCGGACCTGGTCGCGGATCGCGAGCAGGCCCATGACGTGGACGCCGGCGGTCGCGCCGGCGGGACGCTCGCCGACGAGCACGACCGTCTTGCCCTCCTCGCGCATCGACTCGAAGAGCGCCGCGCCCGCGGCCGACGGTCCGGCCCCGAGCTCGACGAACAGGTCGGGGCTGCCGACGTGGACGAGGCGGCCGTCGAGGCGCGCCGCGGCTCCGGCCCCGGTGAGGGCCGTGAAGTCGGTGGCCTCCGACGGGGCGACGCCGCGCTCGCCCGCGGCGGCGACGATCGCCCGCGCGAGCGGGTGCTCCGAGAGCCGCTCGACGCCCGCGGCGGCGGCCAGCAGGACCGCCTCGTCGGTGCCGTCGAGCGGGACGACGTCGGTCACGACCGGCCGGCCGTGGGTGAGGGTGCCAGTCTTGTCGAGCGCGACGACGCCGACGGTGCCCAGGTCCTCGAGGTGGATGCCGCCCTTGATGAGGACGCCGTGCCGGCCGGCCGCGCCGATCCCGGCGGCCATCGCGACCGGCGTCGACATGACCAGGGCGCACGGGGCCCCGGCGACGACGACCGTGATCGCCCGGGTGATCGCGTCGGTCGGATCGTCGCCGAGGGCGATGAGGACGATCGCCAGGAGCGCCGCGCCGAGGAGGACGAGCGGGCTGTAGACGCGGCTGAAGCGGTCGATGAAGCGCTGGGCGCGGCCCTTCTGGCCCTGCGCCTCCTCGACGAGGTGGATGATCGCGGACAGGGTGTTGTCGGCGAACGCCTTGGTCGCCTCGACCGTGAGGGCGCCCTGGCGGTTGATGGTGCCCGCGAAGACGGGGTCGCCCGGGCCCTTGTCGACCGGCACGCTCTCGCCCGTGACCGGCGACTCGTCGAGGCTCGACGCGCCCGCGCGGATGACGCCGTCGGTCGCGAGGCCCTCGCCCGGGCGGACGAGGAAGACGTCGCCGGGCTCGAGCTCGGTGGCCGGGATCGTCAGCTCCGCGCCGTCGCGCAGGACGTGCGCCTCCTTGGGGGCGAGGTCGAGCAGGGCGCGGATGGCCGAGCGGGTCCGCGCGAACGTGAGCGCCTCGACGGCCTCGGCCGAGCCGTACAGGAAGACGAGGAACGCGGCCTCCTCCCAGAAGCCGAGCGCCGCCGCCCCGACGGTGGCGACGGCCATCAGCGCCTCGATGCCGACCTCGCGCTCGTGGACCAGCTCCTCGAGCCCCTCGCGCGCCCACCAGTAGCCGCCGAACGGCATCGACGCGACGTAGAGGGCGATCGGCAGCGGTGCGGGCAGGACGCCGGTGACCGACCCGAGCCAGCCGGCCGCCAGCAGGAGGCCCGAGACGATCGCGCCGAGGATCGGCGGGTAGGTCCACCACGGCCCGGCGTGGGCCCCCTCCCGCTCCTCGTCCTCGTCGTGGTCCTCGTGGTCGTCGTCGCGCGCGTCGTCGGCGGGCATCATGCGTGGCTCCGTTCTTCGAGCCGCCGGCGGTCTGCGGTCTCGAGCTGGAAGGTCGAGTGCTCGATGTCGAAGTCGTCCGACAGGCACTCGCACAGGGCGTCGAGGGTCACGGCGGGGTCCGCGCCGTCGGCCACGAGGACGTGTGCCGAGACGACGTTCATGCCCGACGTGATCGTCCAGGCGTGCAGGTCGTGGCAGTCGACGACCCCGGGCGCGTCGAGGATGTGCGCTCGGACGTGGTCCATGTCGATGCCCTTCGGCGTCGCCTCGAGGAGGACGTCGGTGGCGTCCCGGAGGAGGGCGAAGGTCCGGGGCAGGATGAGCAGCGCGATGACGACCGAGGCGACGGCGTCCGCCTGCGCCCAGCCGGTGGCGGCGATGACGAGCGCGGCCGCGATGACCGCGGCCGAGCCCGCGAAGTCGCCCATCACCTCGAGGTAGGCGCCGCGCATGTTGAGGCTGTCGCGCTGGGCCCGGCGCAGCAGGTACAGCGACACGCCGTTGGCCGCGAGGCCCACGAGCGCCACCGCGAGCATCAGGCCGGACGCGACCTCGGGCGGCGCGGACAGCCGCCGCCAGGCCTCGAAGAGGATGAGCGCGGCGACCCCGAACAGCAGGAACGCGTTGGTCACCGCGGCGATGATCTCGACCCGCAGGTAGCCGAAGGTGCGGCCGCTCGTCGGCGCGCGGCCGGCGAACCAGATCGCGAGCAGCGCCAGGCCGATCCCCGACACGTCGGTGAGCATGTGCCCGGCGTCCGCGAGCAGGGCGAGGCTGTTGGACGCGAGCGCGCCCGCGGCCTCGACGACGAGGATGACGGCGCTCAGGCCGAGCACCGCGACCAGGCGGTTCCTGTTGGCGGCGGCGGCCGACCCGTGGGCGTGCGCCATCAGGCGGTCTCGGCGACGTGGGTCGCCGCGCCCACGACGAGGTCGCGGAGGTGGTCGTCGACGAGGCTGTAGTAGGCCATCCGGCCGACCTTGCGCCGCTCGACCGCTCCCCGCTCGCGCAGGAACCGCAGCTGGTGCGACAGTGCCGACACGCTCATCCCGAGGACGAGGGCGATGTCGCAGACGCAGAGGTCCTGCTCGGTGATCGCGAGCAGGTGGACGATCCGGGCCCGCGACGGATCGGCGAGGGTCGCGAACAGGTCGCCGACGGCGCGCGCCCCCTCGGCGCCCAGCGACCGCCCGAGGAGCGGCGCGATCGCCTCGGGGTGGAGGCACTCGACCGAGCAGGCGTCGGCGTCGATCTCGGAGGCGAACACTTGAGTCACCGCTCAAGTGTACACGGGACCGCGGAACCTCCACCTAGCCGCCACGGCGGCTCCACGGTCCGTCCACACAGGACTGCGACGCTGCTCAGCACCACCCGGGCGCGCCGCCCGGGCCCAAGGAGCAGGAGCAGGAGCCATGCAGTCCAAGTTCGCCGCCTTCGCCTTCGGGGGGCTCGTCGCCCTCCTCGCCGTCACCACCGTCGCCGCGGTCGACCCCTTCCGCGCCGGCAGCCCCTCGATCGTCGACGCCGCGTCGGTCACGCCCGCGGCGCCGGCCGCCGTCGACGCGGCGGCGCCCCTCGCCGTGCCCGTCGCCGCCCCGCTCGCCACGCAGGCCCCCGCGGCAGCCGCCCCTTCGGCGACAGCCAAGCCCGCGCCCGCGGCGCCTCGCGTCACGAAGACCATGCCGAGGACCAGCCAGCCCTCCAACCAGCACCGCTGGACGGCCCCGGCGACCGCCGCGCCGCGCTCCACGTACCACCAGTCCTGGAGCACGCACTCCGGCGGCGGCTGGTCCGGCGGGTGCGGCGACTGCTGCGGCTGGCACTGACGTCCGGCCGCCCGCGGAGGGGCCGGTCGACACGCAACGGCGCGACGGTCGGCGGTCGGACGGCCGCCGACCGTCCCCGTATGCTGGGGAGACCATGAGCGCCAGCGTCCTGATCGCCGACGACGAGCCTCACATCCTCGAGGTCGTGCGGGCGTACCTCGAGCGCGACGGGTACGCCGTCGAGACGGCAGAGGACGGCGAGGCCGCCCTGCGGCTCGCCCGCGAGCTCCGGCCCGACGTGGTGGTGCTCGACGTGATGATGCCCCTGGTCTCGGGGCTCGACGTGCTCCGGGCGCTCCGGGCCGAGGGCTCCCCGAGCGCCGTGATCATCCTGAGCGCCCGCGACCACGTGATCGACCGGGTGGCGGGCCTCGAGCTCGGCGCCGACGACTACGTGACCAAGCCCTTCGAGCCCCGCGAGCTCGTCGCCCGGATCGGCGCCGTGCTCCGCCGCGTGCGGGCCGACCAGGGTGGCGGGGCGGGCGGCGGCGAGGACCGCCTGGCGCTCGGCGACCTCCTCGTCGACCGGACGGTGCGCGAGGTCCGCCGCGCGGGCGCGAGGCTGGAGCTGACGCGCACCGAGTTCGACCTCCTCGCCGCGCTCGCCGAGCAGCCGTCCCGGGTCTGGACCCGCGAGCAGCTCGGCGAGGCGCTGTTCGGCCAGGCCTTCGACGCCTTCGACCGCGCGATCGACAGCCACGTGAAGAACCTGCGCCGCAAGCTCGACCCGGCGCCGGATGGCGCGAGCTACGTCGAGACCCTCCGCGGCGTCGGCTACCGGGCCTGGCGCCCGCCTGACCGGTCATGAGGCTCCGCGCCCGCTTCGCCGCCACGTACGGCGCGATCGCGCTGGCCGCCGGCGCGGTCGTCGTGCTCGGCACGCCACTCCTCGCCGCGGGGGTGACCGGGGCGGGCGAGCCCAGCGGCCCCGGGCCGGCCCTGACGGCCAGCCCGAGCGCGCCGGCCGGGCCTGAGACGGCGCCAGCGCCCTCGGCCAGCCCGGCCACGGCGTCGCCCCCGGCGGGGTCGCCCGCCCCCGCGGCCACGCCGGCACCCTCGCCCACCCCGCGGCCCACCCCACGCCCCACGCCCCGGCCGACGCCGCATCCCACGCACCACCCGCAATGGACGGAGGGCCCGTGGATGACCGAGTGGCCGGGCTGGCAGGGCCAGGCCGACCCCGGCGGCATCGTGCTGGCGGTCGCCCGCGTGCCGGCGCCAGCCGACCCGCCGCTGGCGGCTGCGCCGACGCCCGCGCCCTCCGCGGCGCCCGCCGACCCCGTGTCAGGCGACGACCCCACCTGGGCCATCACCCTGCGCGTCGCCGTGCTCGCCCTGGCGGCGACCGTCGTCGCCGTGCTCGTCGGGGCCTTTGCGGGCGACCGGCTGGTGCGCCCGCTGCGGCGCCTCGAGGCCGCGGCCGCAGCCGTGTCCGAGGGCGACCTCGACCGGCGCTCGGGGCTCGCCGAGCGGTCCGACGAGATCGGCGACCTCGCGCGCGCCTTCGACCGGATGGCCGACACGCTCGCCACGTCGGAGGCGACCCAGCGGCGCTTCCTCCAGGACGCGATCCACGAGCTGCGGACGCCGCTCACGGTCATCGAGGCGACCACGTCCGCGATCATCGACGGCGTCTACGAGCCCGAGCCCCGCCACCTCGCGACGATCCGGGGCCAGGCCCGGGTGCTGTCGCGGATCATCGACGAGCTGCGCACGATCAGCCTCGCGGAGGGCCGCGGCCTCGACCTGCGCCCGGAGCCCGTCGAGGTCGCGTCCACCCTGCGCCGGGTCGCCGAGGGGTTCCGCGCCCGCGCCGAGGAGGCGCGGATCACCCTCGAGGTCGACGCGCCCGAGGCGCTGGTGGTGGTGGCCGACCCGGAGCGTCTCCGGCAGATGCTCGGGTCCCTGGTGGACAACGCCATGCGGCACACGCCCGCCGGCGGCGCGATCACGCTCGCCGGCACGCGGCAGGCGGGGTCGGCGGTCCGGCTCCACGTGCGCGACACGGGCACGGGCGTGGCGGCCGAGGACCAGCCCCACGTGTTCGAGCGCTTCTACCAGGCGGACGCGTCGCGCGACCGCGCCCGCGGCGCGTCGGGGCTCGGGCTCGCGATCGTGAAGGCGATCACCGAGGCGATGGGCGGCCGGGTCGGGGTGGCGAGCACGCCGGCGCGCGGCGCCGACTTCTGGATCGAGCTGCCGGCGGCCTGACCCGGCGCGGCCCCGCGCGCGTCAGGGGACGACGGTGACCGTCCCCGTCATTCCGGCCTCGAAGTGGCCGGTCGCGTGGCAGGCGAAGGCGTACGGACCGGGGCCGTCGAAGGTGTAGGTCACCGAGCCGCTCTGCATCATCCCGAGGTCGGCGACCTCGGGGGTGCCCGGCTTGTCGGCCGCCACGTCGGCCGCCGGCCCCACCATGAACTCGTGGACGAGCGGGCCCATCGTCGTCACCACGAAGGTGACCGTCTCGCCCTGCTTCACCGTCACCGCGTCGGGGACGAACCGCAGGCGCGGCGTGGCGACGATCTGCACCACGCGGGGGGCGGCGGCCGTGCCGGCGACGAAGCCCGCGTCCCCCGGGCCCGGCTGCTGGCCCGCGATCGGGGCGCCGCCGCCCATCATCGGGCCGCCGCCGTAGCCGTAGCCGCCGGCCCCGGGGGCGGGGGCAGGGGCCCCGGGGGCGCCGGCCACCGCCGCGATCACCACGACGACGAGGCCGGCGGCGACGAAGCCGAGGCCGGCCCAGAGCAGGGCGCCCCGCCTCATCGGTCGGGCCCGAGCACCTTCTTGGCCTGCTCGAACTCCGCCTCGGTGATCTCGCCGCGGGCGAACCGCTCGCGGAGGATCTCGTTGGGCGTCGGGCGCGACGGGTCCGGAGTCGGCCGCGACGGGTCCTGCGTCGGCGGCCGGCCGGTCGGCGCGAGCCTCGTCACCGCCCACACCACCAGGACGATGAACCCGACCAGCAGCAGGAGGCCGCCGAGCATCCAGAGCCCGCCGCCCCAGCCGTATCCGTACCCCATCATCATGCGGTGCGCCTCTCGTTGCGGAGGGCCAGGTTGTCGGCGGCCCTCGAGGCCACCATCATGCGCCCTCGTCCTGTGAGCGGGATGAGAGCGCGCCAGGTGTCGAGGTCGCCACCCCGCAGGCGAGCTCACGCGGTCGTGGATACGCTGCGGTCACCGCTGCTCTACGCTTGGGCGGTGAGCCACCGGGTCGAGTTCCTCTACTTCGACGACTGCCCCAGCCACGGGCCGGCCCGCGCGCTGCTCGACGAGGTCATCGCCGCCGTCGCGCCGGGCACGCCGGTCGAGGTCGTCAACGCCAGCGATCCCGCCGTCGCCGCTGCTCACCGCTTCCCGGGCTCGCCGACGATCCGCGTCGACGGGCGGGACATCGCCCCCGGCTTCGAGGACCCGGGCGACTACACGCCGCGGTGCCGGGTGTTCCAGACGCCGGCGGGGCTGCGCGGCGTGCCGCCCCGGGAGTGGATCGAGGACGCGCTCCGCTCGTAGCGCGTCACGCGCTCCGCAGCCACTCGCACGGCTCGGGCGGCTCGGCCAGGCGCATGACAAGAAGGTCGTTCGTCGCGGGGCAACCCCTCTCGCCCCGACCATAACAACCAAACGAACCCCACGCCACGCATCCGCCCACCCGTAGCGCACCGCTGTCGAGGTCGGGCGGATGTGCACCTTCCGGGTCCCGAGCACCTCGACCCGCTCGAAGAGCGCCTCGGCGAGGAGCTTCTTCCCCGAACCCTCGGCCTTGTCCCACAGCGTCGGCAGGTTGCGCAGGTACTCGACCGCCTCGGCCGCGGTGGGGCCGTCGATGGCCCGCTCTCGGGCCGCCGCCTCTTCGGCGTCGAGCCGGGCCATCGCGCCGTCCAGGGCATGTGCATCACGGTCGCGTCGATAGCGTCCGAGGACCGCCTCGCGGTCGCGTTCGATGCGGGCGAGGGTCTCCGGTGCCGGCTCCGTGGCGTCTTCTTGCAGCCCGGCCACCACCTCGGTGACGAGGTCGGCGCCGGCGCTCACGTGGGCCAGGGCCTGACGCACGATCCCCTCGTACCAGTCGGCGGGGTAGCTCAGACCCTTACCGCGCTGGTCGGAGGCGTGCTTGAAGGCCCGCCGGGGCGCCGACCGCGCCGCGATCCACTCCGGGCAGGCGAAGTTGTGCCGGTAGCGGTCCTGCTGGCCGATGAGATGGCGCCCGCAGCTCCTGCAGTAGAGCATCGAGAGGGCGTACGTGCGCCACTTGGTGGAGCGGCCGGGGTGGCGGCGGCTGTACCGCGACCGCGCGAGCTGGACGCGGTCCCACAGCTCGGGCTCGATCACGGCCGACACGCGGGTTGGCGTGCCGTCGCGGAGCCGGCCGGCGTAGACCGGGTTGGTGAGGATGCCGCGGGCGGTGTAGAAGGGGAGCCCTGTGCGCTCGGCAACCTCTAGGTCGGTGAGCCCCTCGGCGGCCGCCACGTAGCAGGCCCGCACCCGCTCCAGTGCGGCGGGGACCGGCTCCAGTACCGGGGGCTTGCCGGATCGCGTGTACCCGTACGGGGGCTGCCCGCCCGGCTCTCCCAGCCGGCGCCGCTTGGCCGCCAATCCCTCCCGGATGCGTTTCCCGAGTTTGCGGGAGTAGCTCTCGGCCTCGTGGGCCTCCCGGACGAAGTCGTCCCAGCGGTCGGCGTCAGAACTCAGGATCCGCTCGTCGCAGAAGAGGACCGCCACGCCGGCCGCGTGGAGGTCGTCGACGGCGATGAGGGTCTGCTTCAAGTTCCGCTGAAAGCGGCTCACGTAGCCGACCAGGAGCACGTCGAAGGCGCCAGAGCGGGCGGCGTCCAGCATGGCTGCGAAGGTCGGGTGCTGGTGGACGGTGCGGCCGGACGCTGCGGTCTGCCAGACCAGCCCGGTGTCCACCAGCCCGTACCGCTCCAGGAGCCGGTCCTGCAGCTCGCGTTGCGCGTCGACCCCGAAGTAGTCGAGCTGGCCGGTCGTGCTCTCCCGCAACCACCGGGCGGCCCGCCGGCCGGCAAGGTCATCTGGGGTGGTGGGCAGGTGGTACATGGTGGTCGCACTCATACCTCGGATCTCCCCGGCCGTCTACCCGTCATCGCCGGACCGTTGGCGGGCATGCGCCTGGCGGATGCACACGATGAGCGCCCGCACGAGCGGGTCTCGGGGCTGGCGATGGGACGGGGCTCCCGCTCGTCGTCTGTCGGTCCCCGGTCGCTCACCCGGCAACGGCCCGGGCATGGACCGGTTCATGGCCGGCCTCCGGGCCGTCGGAGCCGTCGCCGGGGAGCCGGCCGCGGGTTGCTGGGCGGGGTCCGGCGGGGTGCCGGCCGCCCCGAACCGGCCGGAGACCGGCCCGAACCGCCCGGAGACCGGCCCGAACCGCCCGGAGACCGGCCCGAACCGCCCGGAGCGCTGCCCACCAGCCGCTCCGTCGCCTGGCGGATCGCCCGCGGCGCGATGTCCCCGGCAACGATGGTGGCGCCCCGCTCCAGCGCGCCCACCAGCAGGGCCCCGGAGCCGCAGAACGGGTCCACCACGAGCTGCCCCGGCCCGACGCCGGCCATGCGGGCGAGGGCCCGCCCAAGCCCCTCCGGCTTCTGGGTCGGGTAGCGGCCGGCCGTGCCGGGCCCGACCGCGGCGACCGACACGAGGTCGGTGCCGGTGAGCGTCCGGGAGCCGGGCAATCGGCCGACGAGGATGAACTCCGTCTGGTGACGCAACCCGAGGCCCAGGCCCGGTGACTGCCGGTCCCAGGTGATCGGCCGGACGTCCCGGAAGCCGGCGTGCTCCAGGGCCGTGATCGCCTCGCGCAGACCGGCCGCGTTCGTCATCACGAAGGCGATGCCGTCGGGCTTCAGCTTGCGCCGAGCGATGGCCAGGACGCGGCCGATGGCGGGCCAGGCGAGGCCCTTCGGGAACCAGTCGCGCAGGTGCCCGTTCGTCGAATGCCGATCGACGGTCAGGTACGGCGGGTCGGTCACAAGCACATCGGCCGAACGGTCCGGCAGCGTGGCGAGCAGCCGCTCGGCGCTTACGCGGTGGATCTGGGCGCGAGCGGGGCGGCGCGCGCTCATCGGTTGTCCCGTCCATCTGGCCCCGGTGCCGGATCGCACGTCGCGTTGGAGAGGGGCGCGGGCCGCTGGGCGTCCAGCGGCACCGAGATGTGCTGCCGACCGCGCCGGTCACGCTCCAGGAGGTCATCGAAGCTCGCCCTGCCAACGGCGGGCACAGCCGGCGTCCGCGAACCGTCCCTGGAGGGGGATCTGGGGGAGGAATCTCTCTCTTCTTCTCCATCTCCTCTAGCGGGTGACACTCCGTTGCCGGTCTGCGGAACGTCCGCGGACACGCCGCTGACTGTCCCCGTCCTGTCCCCGGACGGTCCGCCTCCCCGGACGGTCCGCCGCGGAGGTGGTCGCGTAGGGCACGCTTGCGCTTCGCACCGGTCGGATCATCGGGCTGCCAGTCGGCCCAGTCGTGGAGGACGTGGCGGCTGCCATCCCGATCGATCCATCCCAGCTCGACCAGGCGCTGTAGCGTGGCTTCGGGGTCGGTGAACCCTTCTCGGCGGAGCATCGCGGTGACGTCGTCGGCGGTGCCGAGATCTTCGTCGGTCGTCGAGTTCAGGGCGTACAGGAAGAGCGTCACCCAGGCGCCGCGCTCCTCGGGCGTCAAGCGCAGGAACTTGTGGTGGTTGAGGGCGGCGGCGTAGAGCTTGCCCCAGGGCCGAGTCATGGCCGTCTCCGTCGGTAGTCGGTGGCGCTGACGACGACGAAGCGCCCGTCCTCGGCGAGCCGGCTGATGTGCGGCTCGTAGCCGCGCGCCGCGAGTTGCTCCGGCGTGTAGTTGGTGGTGACGACCGTCGCCCGGCAGCGGTTGTACCGCTCGTTGATCAGCACGTAGAGCCGCTCCACGACCCACTCGCTCGCCTTCTCCCGACCCAGGTCGTCGAGCACCACCAGCCCGGGCTCGAACAGCTCGGCCAGCGGATCGTCGGCCTGCTCGTACCGGATCGATGCACGCAGGTCGTCGAGGAAGGTGGGGACCACCACGAGGCTCTCGACTGGTGGGCGCCACTGGGCGCGTTTCCGGCCGAGGAAGACGTCGAACGGGTCGCGCTCTGGCTCGGGGTGGGCGACCAGCCACGCCTCGATGCGGGCCGCCAGAATCGACGCCGTGAGGTGCGTCTTTCCGCTTCCGGGTGGGCCCGACAGCAGCAAGTTCTTTGGGTCCGCCACGACCGCGGTGGCGGCCTCCAGCGCGGTTCGGGTGCCCGGACGCGGCTCGAAGGTGCTGAACCTGGCGTCCCTGAACCGGGGCGGGACTCCGGCACGCCGCAGGGCCCGCGCCACCACGTCGAGGTCAGGCTCGTTCGTCGCGGGCGCGGGCAGCAGCTCACGCATCCGCGCGCTCGCTGTCGAGCACCTGGACCGCGGTCCGGGCGAGATCTGCTACCTGGTCGAGGCGCAGCTCGTCGGCGATCCTGGCCGCCGATCGCAGATACGCCCGCGCCTGGCGACGCCGTCGAAGTCGTTGGTCGCAGGCGGGACACCAGCGAGGCGCCGGGCCGCGGGGTGATCGCACGACTGGGCCGCCGCAAGCTGCGCAGGCACGATCGGGAACTCGCTGATTGCGGTTTTGCGGGCCGAACGGGGGTCGAGCCATATCACTGGACCCACGTGAGTCGCGTGGGAGCGCAGCGGGAGGTCCTGGCCCCGGTCGCAGGGCGTCGCAGATGGGAGGCGACGCGGCCGACCCGCCCGCTCATGGCTGTACGCGGGCTGCGCACGCTCGCGCAGCGTCGAGCGCGGCGCGCCGCACCCTCTGCTCACACCGCACACAGCGGGGCGGGCCGACGTGGGCGCGCGTCTTCCACATGTGGCCGCAGGTCCGGCAGACGGCCCACTGACGCAGCTTGGTAGCGACCGCGAGCGGCTGCGCGAGCGTGGTCATCGCGCCGCCCGTCTGCCTCGCATCCATGGCCGCTATCCTGCCCATCGCGGCAGGGCCTCCCAGCCGAGTGGTCCCGCATGGGATGCGAGAATCGAGCGTGGACGAATTCCTTAGTCGCGGCCGAGAGTTCCGTCGCGAGCTGGTCAAGCTCTTCGAGGGGGGCAATCCGTGGGATGTGGCGCTGCCTCCAGCGGGTGGCCAAGTGCAACCGCGCGGTCTCCTCGGAATCGAGGCGAGCTGGGCCGCTCAACAGCTCGCCCACGCTCCCCGTCAGGCCATCGAGCAGCTCGCGGAGCCGTCGCCTGTCGGCGATCTCGTGTCCGCCATCCAGCTGGAGGCCCTGGAGACGCTCAATGACAAGGGTCGCTGGTTCGTGCCTGCCCCTGCCCACGTGATGGTCGCGGGACCGTCGCGACACATCCGCATCGGGGTCTTCAGCTGGGCCACCGACCGCGATGCGCTGCTCGCGGAGCTGCTCGGTCGGCCCGTGCCACGCCACCCTCGATACGCAAAGAAGCCACCGACCGAGCCAATGCATCTCGATCAACGCGATGCCGCGGAGTGGGCAGAGGTGTGGCGCCTCGACGCGACGGCCTGGGACGCGCTCCAGGGTCTCGACGCCGAGACGGCGGCTCGGGAGGCGAAGGCTCTCCTGCCGTCAGTCCTCCGGGCAGCCGGCGACGAGGCTGCGGCAGCGGACCTCGTCACCACCGTTGCCGCGCTTGACGCGCAGGGGTTCGCTCGATCCCCCTTCGGTCGACTGCTCCTCCCGATCGCGCGTGGCGCGCCCCGCTGGCGAAGAGGGTTCGACCACGAGTGGATATGGGCGACCGACTCGGGGGCGCTCGGCGTGATCGGCTTCGCCTTGTGGCTCCCCGGCGTCTCCAGCCTGTATCACCACCGTGCCGCGTACGCCGCCTACCTGCGATACCTCTTCGACCACCACGTCGCACCGTGGCGGCGCCACCGGGATCCGCGCGCTCAGCGCGAGGCGTTCCTCATCCACCAGATGCCGCGCATGGTGGCGTTGGTGGCGCCAGGAACCCACAAGACCGTGGGGCGGCTCGCCGACTTCGCCCGGCGGACCTGGCCCGACGACTACGCGTCGGAACCGCGAGAGACGACCTTACGACGCATGTACCGGCTGTCAGGCGGCGTCCGACGGCCGCTGCGCGCCGCTGGACAAGACCAACGAGCGCCGCTGGAGGCGTCCCGATAGGGCAGCATCGTCGGGACCGTGGATCCGTGCGCAGCAGTCGCCCGACCGCGCCCGCCCCGAAACCTGGCTCGGTCCTTCTGGTGCAGGGCGGCCGCCAAGCCCGTGTCTGCTTGGCAGACCGGGATGCTCGCTTGCGGGAATCGATGCGGCCGTCCACTATGACCTCAGCCGCGTGCCGGCCAAACGCCTGACGTCAGGGCGGTCAAGGGGGAAGCGACGCGACGCCGAGAAGCCGCCCTGAGACTATGGCTAGTCGGAATCGGAGCGCGAAGGAGCGACTAGGTCCAAGGTGCGGATCGAACGGGTTCCCTCGTGGGTCGAACGTCCTGGCGGTGGGGCGGCCACACCGATGCCGTTACGTGGGGTCCCTGCGGCGGCTCCCATGTCCGGATCAGCGGCCGGTAGACTGACGGCGGTCTTCCCGCCCCTTCCCGGAGGTTCTGTGGACGTAGGTCTCGCCCGGCCCATGAACAGTCCAATGGAGCCCCAACCTCCGCGAGACGTCGCGACTGAGCCGAAGATCGCCTACGAGACCGCCTTGGGTCGCATGTACCAGGCCAAGGCTGAAGTCGTACTGCCGGCACTGGCGCGGCGCGGCAAGCAGTTCCAGCTCATCTTCACCTCGCCGCCGTTCCCGCTGAACAACAAGAAGAAGTACGGCAACCTGCAAGGTGAGGCTTACGTCGAGTGGCTGGCGTCGTTTGCCGATCCGTTTCGCGCCGTTCTCGCGCCCACGGGATCGCTCGTCGTTGAGCTTGGCAATGCCTGGATGGCTGGGCGGCCGGTGATGTCAACCCTCGGCCTCCGCAGCCTCTTGGCACTGCTCGACAAGGGCACCTTCAACCTGTGTCAGCAGTTCGTCTTCAACAACCCGGCTCGTCTCCCAACCCCTGCGCAGTGGGTCAATGTGGAGCGCATCCGAGTGAAGGACTCCTTCACACACCTTTGGTGGATGTCACCATCGGATCGCCCGAAGGCCGACAATCGACGCGTCCTCAAGACCTACAGCTCGCGTATGCAGCACCTGCTGTCCGTTGGCGAGTACAACGCCGGACGTCGGCCCTCGGAGCACCACATCGGAGATGTCTCATTCCTGCGGGACAACGGTGGCGCCATTCCATCGAACGTGCTGACGTTCGCCAACACGGCGTCAACGGACGAGTACCAACGGTATTGCCGCACGCACGGGCTTCCATTTCATCCGGCCCGGATGCCCCTTGGACTCGCGGAGTTCTTCGTCCGTCTACTGACCGAACCCGGGGACGAGGTATTGGATCCGTTCGCAGGGAGCAATACGACCGGGGCTGCATCCGAAGGGCTCGGCCGGCGATGGGTCGCAATTGAGCCGGTTGCCGACTACGTCGTCGGGTCGCAGGGCCGCTTCGCGGGCCTAGACACCAAACTGTGAACGTCCCCGTGGCGTGGCGCGTGTCGACGCCAGCGAGGGATTGGCAGATGCAGGCTGTCGAGGCCTGGGAGGCCGCGGGCCGCCGAGGCATCGTCAGCGTCGTAACGGGTGCCGGCAAGACTCTTTTCGCCGAGATGTGCATGGCGGCGTACCGGAATAGTCAACCTGGTGGCCTGATCTTCGTGCTGGTACCAACACTCGCCCTGCTCGACCAGTGGTACGTCAGCCTGAGTGAGGACATGGGGTTGGGCGAGAGCGACATCGGCACGTTCTCTGGCGAGGGGCACGCCCGTGGGTGGCGTGACGTCAACTTGGTAGTGCTCAACACAAGCCGCGTGCTGCATCAGCGGATTCCGGCCGAACGTTCGATGCTCGTCGTTGACGAGTGCCATCGTGCGGCAACCCCCGAGAATTCGAAGGCGCTCTCCGCGCGCTACGCGGCCACGCTCGGCATGTCTGCCACCCCGGAGCGCGACTACGATGCCGGGATGGAGGAGCTGCTCGTCCCATCGTTGGGACCCTTGGTGTACACGTACGACTACAACGCAGCCGCAGCAGACGGGGTCGTCGCCCCTTTTGATCTTGTGAACATTGGCGTCGACATGTCGGTGCGAGAGCTCAGCGAGTACGAGCGTCTCACCAAGAAGATCGCCGTTCAACTGCGGAGACTCCACGCCGGTGAGGACGTCGAACCTGCGGTGCGCCGACTGCTGCAGCAACGTGCGGCGGTCGCTGCGCAAGCATCGATGAGGATCCCCGTAACCATCCGGCTAATTGAAGACAACCGCGGGGCTCGCACCCTGGTCTTTCACGAGCGCATTCCAGCGGCCAATCAGATCTACGAGGCGCTCCGCCGCCGCGGCGTGAGCGCCACGATCTACCACAGTCGGATCGATGGAGTTGTCCGCCGCGACAATCTCCGCCTCTTCCGCCGCGGTGCATTCGAGGTTCTGGTCACGTGTCGCGCGTTGGACGAAGGGGTCAACGTTCCGGAGACGCGCGTTGCTGTCATCGCCAGCTCGACGGCCAGCACCCGTCAACGGATCCAGCGTCTGGGCCGCGTGCTGCGGCCGGCACCTGGAAAGGCGAGCGCGACGGTGTACACGATCTACGCGAGTGAACCCGAGCACCGGCGGCTCGCCGGCGAGGCCGCGGACCTTGTGGGCGCGCGTTCGGTCTCGTGGCAGAAAGCGTCAGTGGCCGCCCGTGGCTAGGCTGCTGATCAAAGGCGAGTGGTACGACGCTGTTGCTAGCTCTGCCTACTGGGAGGCGGAGTTCGAAGCACTGGTCACACAAGAGGGCGGCAAGCTCTTTCCCGAGTACGTTCTGGCACCGTTCAAGACAGAGGTGGAGTCGGAGTACGGCGTCGCGAAGCCTGACTTTGCCCTGATCGATCGCAGATACCGGCGCTGGTGGGTCGGCGAAGCAGAGCTGGCGCATCATTCCTTGACCGGGCATGTTGTTCCTCAAGTTCAGAAGCTTGCCGCCGGGACGTACGGCGCTCGGCATGCCACCTTTCTCATGGGTCAAGCGTCGGGTCTGGATCACGAGTCGCTGCGCAACATGATGAAGGGCCAGCAACCGCGTGTGCTGGTGGTGGTGAACGCCCCGTGCCCGAGCTGGCGAGCGGAGCTGGCGAGGTTCGATGCGCTGCTCGCGACCATTGAGATCTTCCGGTCGGCCCGCAATGACCACGTCCTGCGCCTCAACGGTGACTACCCGACTCCCCCTGCGGACGGTCTGTCCGTGTGCCGTTGGGACCCGAGCATTCCAAGGTTCCTGATCGTCGAGTCGCCGGCCGCTCTGGGTCCGGCGGAGACTCGTCGCTACGAGATTGAGTACCACGGTTCGCTCACTGATTGGAGCCGAGTCGAAACCAAGGACAGAGTCTGGCTCAGTCCGCTCAAGTCGACACCCCTTCCGCTCCGTGGCAGGTTCCTCCTTGCGAACGAAGGAGGGCGTCTTGTGCTCCGAGATCATCAGTAGTGGAGGATCGGCATGAACGATCGGGCCGTGAAAGGGCAGGCTGATAGTGACACCGACCAGCTAGAACTCGGTCTCGGGTTCGACGTCATAAGGTCGTACAAGCGGCTCTCATACACCGCCTGGTATGCCCTGGCGGAGTTCGTAGATAACTCGACACAGGCTTACTTCAACAACCGGACAGTGCTGGACCCATTGTTTGCGGCGGCAACCGACAAGCTCGAAGTCGGTGTCGTCTACGATCGCGACCAGGGGTTCTTTCGCGTGTCGGATAACTCAATAGGCATGTCGCTGGACGAGCTTCGTCACGCCCTGCAGATCGGCGCTCCTCCCGCGGACACGTCGGGTCGATCGAAGTACGGGATGGGCATGAAGACCGCGGCGTGTTGGCTCGGCAACAGCTGGAGCGTGCGCACGACGAAGCTCGGCGATCCGACTGAGTACAGCGTCGAGGTCGACGTTGAGGTGGTGGCCAGTGGAGCAAACGTGCTCCCGCGCTCGGTGCGATCGGTCGAACCGGACCAGCACTACACGGTCATTGAGATCTGGAACCTCAATCAGAAACCTCAGGGCCGGACCATCGGGAAGATCAAGGACTTCCTAAGGTCGATGTATCGGGAAGATCTCCGGCAGGAAAGACTCAGCCTACTGTGGGCCGGCGAGAACCTGACGTGGCCCGATGATGACGCCCAGTACCTGCAAGCCCGCGACGGCAGCCGGTACAAGAAGACGTTCTCCTTCACGCTCTCGAACGGCAAGCGAGCGTGGGGTTGGCTTGGCGTCTTGGACAGGGGCGGCCGGGCGAAGGCCGGCTTCGCCATTCTCCATGCCGGGAGGGTGGTGCGTGGCTGGCCAGACTCGTGGCGCCCGGAAAGCATCTACGGTCAGATCCAAGGCTCCAACGATCTGGTAAACCAGCGGATCGTGGGCGAGATCAACCTCGATGACTTCGACGTGACCCACACGAAGGACGACATCCTGTGGATGGGGACGGAGGACGAGGTCCAAGAGAAATTGAGGGCCGAGGCCTCGACCTACATCGACATCGCCAAGAAGCGCCGCAAGCGGGACGACTCCGAGCGCGGCCCGTCCGACGTGGAGATGAAGGCTGCGCTCGACCAGTTCCATGACGAGTTGACGTCGCCTGAAATCGCCGACCTGATCACGCTCGCCGCTGTGCCGCCTCCCGAGGTTGCAGCGGCGGTTCTCCGCCCCGTCCTCGAGTCCATTGCGACGCGCACCCCTGACTTCGACGCGATGATCGGAGGTTTGACAGTGCTGGGATACCTGGCGGCGGACCTGTCGCCGAATGATCCTTACGTCGCCGTGGATGCTACCTCCGCAGAGCACATCACCATCGTCCTCAACACGACGCATCCGTATATGGATGAACTTTCAGGGGCGGAGGGCTTTCTCAACTACCTTCGTCAGAGTACGTATGACGCAGTGGCTGAGTGGAAGGCCGCTCACAAATCGGCGGGCATAGGGCCGGACACCATCAAATTGATCAAAGACCAGCTGCTCAGACTCCCTTCACGGATCGAGATGCGCATCGAGCGAGAGGAGGCCGAAGCCGCATCTTGACCGGTAACGGCGGAGGAGCCTCAAGTGCCTGGCCACTCGCTCAGTCCCGGAAGCCTTTGGATCGGCAATATGCTGGCGCTTGGCGAAGCCCTGGGTTATGTGCTGCGGCCAGAGCACAACGTCGCGGGTGATCCGGTAGGGGATTCGCCGGTCGACGTCGCCTGGTTTCGTTCGGGCACCGACATCGTTCCCCTCTTCATCTTCGAGGTGGAGAGCAGGGCGGGCAGTCAGATGGCTCACAATGCTGGAAAAGTCTTGAGTCAGTCGACCGCCGTGTTTGAGAAGCCGCTGTTCTTCTTTCACATCGTTGTCACAGGTGGCCGGCGCAGCACGCGCCCCGTCGTCGCCCAAGAGTTGTTTGGCAAGTTCAACTACCGAGTCTACTTGGCGACAGCGGCGGGCACGACGACGCGCCTCATCTGCGACATTCTCAGCGAACACCGTCGTGTGTCTGACGTGATCGATCCAATTCGGCTTGTCCAGTCCCTGGAGGCTGACCCGCTGCCGGGACTGGATCTCGACGACGTATTACGCCATGCAGAGGCGATCGGACTCCGGGCGAACTGGCTACATGACTACACGCTGATGTCGGTCGGCGACAAGCGCATGCTTGATCACGTGGCGCGACACATCGAAGGTGAGGTTCGGGGTGCCCCTCCCGATGGCACGCAGTACGAAACGTGGCTGGGTGTCAACTTCTCCGGTCCGCTCCATCTCGGTCTCTTGACCCAACTGCGACCCGCCTTCGGCCAGAGGTGCCTTTCGATGCTGCAAACCCAGGAGCAAAGCGAGCGGCCGTGCGTCCCGGGTCGAAACGCGGATGCCGACACTTTCTTCTTCGGCTTCCTCCCGTTTCTGTGGGCGCTGCTGGCCGCTCTCATGTGCAAAGTCGACGGTGCTGGCTCATGGTTCCTGACCCAGATCGAGTCGATCTTCAGTCCTCGCGACTACCACGTTGCTGTTGCCCTGGGGGGCTTCGCTGCTGTCTGGGCGCTGCACTTGGCTGCCGCACTCGGCGCCGACGACGCCTATGGCCTCGCCCAGCGGTACCTTGACAACGAAGGCGGGGTCAGCATGGAACTCCTGCTTCATCCACCTTCCAGCGGCGGGAACGTCCTTGACTTGGGACCCTGGGAGGACCAGTTAGCAGACCAGGCCATGCCCGTTCTTGAGATGCGACAGCTGCGCGCGGCTGTCTTGGATCTCCATTCGGGCGGCGATGCTGTTGCGATTGCCCTGCGCGCGCTCGTAGACCCAGACCCTTCGGACTTCGGTCCTGGGCTGGCCGGCGCCCTCCAGCGTTGCTGGAATCCGGCCCCATGAGACGTCGAGGGACCATCAGCCTGTTCCACCGGGTTCTCGACCTGTTGCCGGGACCCAACCGGGCCACCGACCGCTCGTTTGTCATCGCTTTCGACAAGTCTGACCTGGCCCTCCGGATCTACTTCGAGCAGTCCCAGATCGTTGGAGTCGCGCTTGTTCCGCGACCTCCGAGCAGCTTGGGCGTGCCAGAGACTCTGCAGAAGGCTGCCCTACGTCAGGAGGCCGTCGACGACCTCACCTCAAGAGTGCAGGGTTTCATCGACATGGCGCGCTCGTCGGGCCAGACCTTCCGCGAGGTCGGACTGGCGACCTGCGCGCAGTGCGGGTACCTGCTCGGCTTCCCCCCGTGCACTCACTAGTGTCGTGATCTCCGCACTGGTCACCGATGAAGAATCGGCCGACGTGCTGATCCTTCTGCTCGCTCTCCCATGGGTCTACTACGGCGTACGCATCGTCGTCACGTCCGGGATTACGTTCATGCGTCGAGTCGGGAACGAAACTGGACGCCGAGAAACCGAGGCGGTCCGCGAGATGGGGTTGGGCTTCGCGGGTCTTGTGTTCGCTGGCCTCGCAATCAGCCTCGGTCCCGCAAACGACGCCGTCACTTCTGCGCACGGCCGCGCCTCCGGTGACCTTGTTATCGCCTTGTCAGCCGCCATGGTGGCATGGGTCGTTGCCAACCTTGGGGCGTACGTCTGGGTGGCGTTCCTGTCGTCGGCGTCGATTACGGTGAGTGTTGGCTCACTGCTCATTGCCGTCGGACGTCTCACCGGCTCAACGATTGGGGCCGCTGCAAGCGCCGCCCTCGGCCTAAGTTGGCTGGCGGTTCTTGTCTTTTCTGTCGCCACGGCCCGCCTGTTCTGGAAGGCCTGCACCCTAACGACGGGGATAGGCCATTCTCTCCTCGTGTCCACATCCGGCCAACCGCCGGACCAGCGGGCAGGCCAGTAACGAAGTCCCCCGGCTAGATGGCACCGTCAAACGGAGGTAGGGATGGCGACGCGACCGTACTCGCTGGTGCAGTGGCAGGAGATGTTCCGCGACATCTATGGTGAGCGGAACCTACCTCTGGACCCTGGAGCGATCTGGCTCCATCTCGTCGAAGAGGCAGGCGAAGTGGCGAAGGATTTTCGGAAGGAGTACTACCGCGATCTCGCGCGCGACCTCCCCGATGTCTTCGCATGGCTTTGTGCGTTCGCGAACCAGTACGGCCTGGATCTCCAAGAGGTGGTGTGGGAGGGTTACCCCAGGGTCTGTCCGTACTGCCAGAAGGCCGTTAACTGCCTGTGCATTGGCCAGAAGAAGGTCGAGAAGGACCAGGCTGCTCTTGACAACCACAGGAGGCAGCGCGCGAGCATTCCGGGATCGTTGGACGATTGGGTTGACATGTTTCGAGACATCTATGGCGGGGTCAACGCGATCCAGGGTCGGGCTGCTGTAGGCTTTCATTTGATGGAGGAGATTGGCGAGGTCGCGAACGAGATACTGAAACCGAACGTGGCGCGATGCCGAGAGGAAGTCGCCGACGTGTTCGCGTGGATGGTCGGCGTCCACATTAAGGCACAGTCCGACCAAGGGGATGACCCGCGGTCGTTCTCGGAGACCGTGTGGAAGGTCTTCCCAGGTACGTGCAAGGTGTGCCATGCGCGACCGTGCCTCGGACCCGACCGTTGCGTGCCACGTTGAGCGCCGTAGAACGGCGACCAACTGTGATAGGTCGGTGCGTGGCCGCACACAGGGCGGTTCTCGTCATGTCGACCTTGGCGTTGGGAGTAATCGGTTCGCGTGTAGCGGATGATCCACGACGACTAGCCGACTGGGCGCTGGTCGTCGGTGCGGCCCTCGGTCTTTACCTAGGCGATGTGTTGTCGGATTGTGAGGCGGTGGCGCGCGATGCGGTCGGCCTGACGAGGTTGTCGTCAAAGGCTCGCGTCGACGCATATTACGAGTGCGCACCACCTGCCACGCCGCTCGTCGCGTTCGTGGCGCTCGGCTGCATTGCAATAGGGGCGGTGGGATACGTCCTGTCGCTCGGGTAACGTCCGTTCGCGCGACGACGGTTAGCGGCTTCGGCTAGGCGGTTGCTTGACTGCGCTCTAGGGGCGCGGGCTCGCTCGTTACTTCGGCGTCTAGTCCTCTCGCCCCGACCATTCCCATCTGTTGTTGCGTCGTCAACGACCCATCGCGCATGGCCGCGTAGCCCAGGAGCCAGGCGTTCTCGTTCTCCTGCGGGTGGAGCGCCACGACGTCGGGGCCCTGCACGTCGATCTGGGTGAACAGCTCGTGGACCGCGGCCTCGCGCAGCTCGCCGGACACGACCGGGTCGGCCCACAGGTCCCCGAAGCGATCGAGCAGCGTGCGGGCGCGGCGGAGGCGCAGTTCGTCCGGTGGGGTGGCTGGCCCCGGTAACGGCTGCGGCGCCTCCAGGCGGCGCCATTCGCGGGTGAAGGCACTCAGGCTCAGCTCGCCCGCCGAGAGGGCGCGTTGTAGCTCGGCGCGCGCCGTGGTGGCATCCACGGGGGAGGGTGCCGGGGTCGTCTGCGAGGCGCGGCGCATGGCGGTGAGGACCTGCTGCACGTCGCGCTCGGTGAAGCGCATGCCGTTCAGCCGCTCGGCGACCTGGCTCTCATACCGCTCGGCCCGATAGGTCGCCGAGGGCGCGCAGACCGGTCGCCGGCTGTGGCGGATGCGCCGGAGACCGTTGCCCGCGTCGCCGTGGTAGCGGCTGCCGCAGGCGGCGCAGCGCATGAGCCGCACCAGGGGATAGCTGCGCCGGGGGGACGCGCCTCCGCCGCCGGTGTGCGCCGTTCGTCGCTCGGAGCGGATGGCCTGCACCCGCGCGAAGAGGTCGGGATCGACGGGCGCCGGGAAGGATGCCGGGCGCTCCTCCTCGTCGGGCCGGCCCTTGTGGCGGACCGCCCGGCCGGCATAGAGGGGATTGGTCAGGATCTCGGTGAGCCCGGCTTCCGTGAGGCCCAACTCGTCGGCCAGGCGCGGGTCGCTCCAGGTGCCGGTCGCGTACAGCTCGAACGCCCGCCGGACCCGATCGAGGTCGGGACCCTCCACGGGCGCCAGGAGCTGGCGCTCCCCGACGCGCGCGAAGCCGAGGGGCGGATGGCCGCCGGGATCGTTGAAGAGGCGCCACTTCTGCTCGTAGCCCCGGGAGACGTTGCGCGACAGGCGGCGGATGTAGGCGGCGTCCGAGACGGTCTTCAAGCCTTCCAGCTCGTAGGTGTCGGTGTTGCCCGCGATCAGACCATCGGCGCAGAACACAAGGACCACGCCGAGGTGCGCCAGCCGATCGCGGTAGAGCCAGGCGTCCGCCACGTTGCGCGCGAAGCGGCTGGTGTCGTAAACGAGCAGGACCTCGAAGGCACCCGCCTCGGCGTCGGCCAGCATGCGGGCGAAGTCGGTGCGCCGGAGGGTGTCCTTGCCCGACACGAGGTCCACGTACTCGCGCCCGGTCGCGACGAGGCCATGGCGCTCGGCGAAGTGCTGCTGCTCGGTGCGCTGGATGGCCGGGCCGTAGCGGTCCGCCTGCCCCGCGGTGGACTCCCGCAGGTAGCCGGCCCATGTCCGCCCCGCGAGGTCCTCGGGCCGCAGGTCGACCGCGCGTGCGAGCGTCATCGGCGTCCTCCCCTCCGGGATCCTCCGCCCCGACCGGCGGGCGGCGCCGAGGGGCGGCGCGCCCGGGCCGGCCGGGCACCGATCGTACCTCGCCCATCGACGCCCGCCTCGGCGTCGAGCTTCGCCTCGACCATGCGGGCGATGACCTCGGCCAGATGGGGCGTCATGCGGCGTGCTCCGTCGCCAGGACCGGCAGGCGCGCGTGCCAGGCCGGGCACTGGTCGCCCACCGTCCAGCCGACGATCCAGCGCCGGCCGCTCGGGTGATGGGCCGCCATGGCGGCGCCGCTGCGGTGGACGCGCCATCCCGCTGATCGCAGCAGTCCGACCGCGAGCGTGACCGACTCCGCGGTGGCCGTCTCGCACCCGAAGCGGTGGATGGCGCCGTCGCCGTAGGGGAGGCGGGCGTACCGCGCGTCATCGCGGGCGAAGGGCGCGGGCGGCGAACAGCGGTCCCCGGGGTCGCCGTGGCGGTGCCAGCGGCCGAGCGCGGGCGATGGCCGGACGGTCGCGGCGCCTGCCGACGCGCCCTGCAACGGTGAGGCGATGGTCAGCTCGGCGATGGCGCTGCCGGCGAGCGGGCCGCGTCGCGGTGGGGCGATCCCGTCGCCCGCCATCGCCTGCCGGTCAGGTCCGCGCCTCAACGGTGAGGCGGCGGTCATCTCCGCGGTAGCGGTACCGGCCAGAGGGCGGCCAGCCGGGCCGCCCAGCGGTGCGCGTGCCGCGCCGCTCCTGGGTCCCGCGACGGCCTGCCGGTCAGGTCCGCGCCTCAACGGTGAGGCGGCGGTGATGGCAGCGGTAGCGGTACCGGCTGCCGGTCCGCTGACCACGCCGTCTGGCGGTGCCGGGACAGCCCCGCTGACCCCATGTGACATATCGGTGGGGTTCCCCGCCTGGGTCAGCATGCGTGCTCCTTCGGCGCCGTGATGCTCGGGTGGAGCGGGGCGGGCCGGTAGCCGTGCAAGCTGCGCAGCCAACGGACCGGACGCCAGGACGGCCCCGCCTTCCAGCCGTTGAGGGCCAGCTCCATCACCGCATAGCCGCGGGCGCGCGCGGACCGGGCGGTCGGGGCGGGCGGCGCGTCGGTGAGGTACCAGCTCGACCAGCGCACGTTCCGTGGCCGGCGCGCCCACTCGCACCAGCCCGGAGTGAACCGGACGCGGCGGAAGTACTTGGGCCAGCGGAACACGGACCCGTCGGCCGTGCGGATGCCGCTCGCGGCGAGGTCCTTGGTGAGGTACTTGGCCACGTAGGCGGCGATGGCGCGGGGCGGTCGGCGGATGTCGGCGATCGGTCCGAACCCGGACGCCTTGGCGGCCCACGACAGCCAGCGCTGGGGGATGAAGGGGCCGCGGTAGACCACGTGCAGGTGCGCGGCGCCGCGCTTCTGGGCCTCCACGACGGTGACGTACTCGATGCGCCCGAAGCGCCGGGCGATCCGCTCGTGCAGGCGCTTCCAGCGCCGGGGCAGCTCGCGGTACGTGGTCTCGGCGTCCTCCCGGCCGGGCGAGGTGATGGTGAAGAAGCGGCAGGTCCCGCCGAGGGCCATCCCCTTGTGAATGCGGGCGATGGTGGCCCGGAGCTTCTTCTGGCCGCAGGTGTGGCACTCCCAGCGCTTGCAGGTCAGGGGGTAGACGCCGCACTCGCCCCCGGCGATGCCCACCAGCGAGAACCCGCCGCAGTCAGCCATTTCGGGGCCTCCTCGGGGTCGAGGGCCGAGCCGCGTGCCGAGTTTCTATCGGCCGGCGCCCTGCCGGGCGCCGGCCCACAAGTGAAGGTCGCGGCGGCTTGCGGGAGGTGGCAGACGGGGACTTCGCAGAGCCAGCCAGGCGCGCGGTAGCGCGGCGCACGGCCCGGGCCGCGATGTCGGAGCCGATGACCGTCGCCCCGCGCTCCTGCGCGCCCGCGAGGAGCGCACCGGAGCCCGCGAACGGGTCGACCACCACGTCGCCTCGCCCAACGCCGGCGATGGCGGCGAGCGCGCGCCCCAGGCCCTCCGGCTTCTCGGTGGGGTAGCGGTCGCGGGTCCCCGGGCCGACCGCGGGCACCGACACGAGGTCGATCCCGCTGATCGGACGCGATCCTGGGAGCCGGCCCAGGAGGACGAACTCCGTCTGGTGGCGCAGGCCGCCACCCAACCAGGGGCACGCTTGTCCCAGGTGATGGGCCGCACGTCGCGGAAGCCGGCGTGCTCCAGGGCCGTGATCGCCTCGCGCAGCCCGGCGGCGTTGGTCATCACGAAGATCAGCCCGGTCGGCTTCAGCTTGCGGCGGGCGAGCGTCAGGACTCGGCCGATCTCGGGCCAGGTCATTCCGCCCTGGAACCAGTCTTGCAGGTGGCTGCCGTTGCCTGAGCTGCGCTCGACCGTGGTGTACGGCGGGTCGGTGATGACGACGTCGATCGAGCCGTCGGGGAGGCTGGCCAGAAGCTCCTGTGCCGTGGCCCGCACGACCGTCACCCGGGTCGAGGTGCGGGCGCTCACAGCGCAGCCGCCTCTCCCGGTTGCGGGGGCAGCCGGAGCGACGCCTCGTCGTCCTCCCAGACATGGATGTGTGCGTGCTCGGCGAACCAGTGGAGCCAGGGCACCGGCTGTCCGCGCCGGGAAGGCGCCAGTCCCCGGTGGCCGTGGCGGTGCTCATGCACGCCGCGAGCGCCGTGGCGGTGGGGGTGGGTGTGGTGGTACGCGCTCATCACGTTCACTGGCGCGCTTCCTGCGCCCGCGCGGCGGCGCTCGCCGTCCGAGCGGCGGCCCGCGCCCGTTCCTCGCAGGCGCGGCAACGGAAGCGCAGGCCACGGGAGCGGCTGCGCCACAGGTGGCCGCAGCGGCGGACACGCGCCAGCGGGGCAGCGGTGCCTCGGCGGTTGTGACAGCCGAGCTGGCGCTCGCTCGTGCTATGGAGGCGTCAGCGGCGGTGAGTCCGGTCGGTGTCCTGTCGCTCATGGTGGGCGTAATGAGACGCCAGCCGACCGATCGGACCGCGGCCCAATCAGGTTACTAATCGACTTTCAGTGCGAGGATGGACACGATGCGTGGGTTGTTCGAGCGATACGTGGTCGAGATCGAGGCCGACGCGGACGGGATGCTGCATCCGCGTCCGGGTGCCGCATGGCGCTGGGAGCCGGCGAGGGGCGAAGGCCGCGTGCACCGTGATCTCGCGACGCTAGCGGACGCCACACCGGCGCAGATCGCCGCGTTCGCCTCAGTCCACGGGCTGTTGCGTCGTGCCGGGGGGCGGGTGGTCGCCCTCGGCCAGACGGAGGGGCGTCGCGACCTCCTGTCGATGGGCCAGCGCCTGGGCGACGACATTGCCGCGCTTCGCGAGGGGCGCGACACAGGGACCGACCACCACGTGGCCCAGCTGGATCGCGCGCTCCTCGCCGCGTTCGCCGAGCTGCCCGAACCCGTGCTTCGGGCCTTTGAGCTGTTGTCGAGTGGAGCGCCGCCCGCTGACATCGCAGCCGCCATCAGAGACGCGCTGCCCGATCCCGCGGCGTTCTCCGGGACGCTCGGCGCGCGCGCCTGGCGCCCCAGCGCGACGGTACGGCGCCAGCCCCCCTGGATCTGGCGCGCATGGCGCGCGCGTCCGACCTGCTGGAGTGGGCCGCCGGGCTGCTCGGGGGAACGCAGGGCGCGCCGGGGTGGGTGGACCGGCTCGGTGGGGTGCATGCGGCGCTGCTCTCGCTACTCGCCAATCAGCCCGAGGTGCTGCTCGATCCGCGGCTTATCAACGAGCGCAACGCGGATGGCGTGCCGGCCATCGAGGCGCTGGCGTACGAGACGGTGGGGGACTGGCACGAGGTGGCCACCGCGCTCGCGAGCTGGTGTGCGGCGGTGCGCCTCGTGCGACGCGCGGTCGACAGCAGGGGCCTCTCCCCTGCGGAGAAGGCTCAGCTCGCCGAGCGGTACCGCGGGTTGGCCGAGTTCGACGCGCCGCCCAGCCTCAGAGTTCTTGAACTCGGCGAGCGGACGCGGGCGCTACTGCGCGCCCAGTGCGAGACGCTGCTGGCCGAGGCGGGCGTCTGGCCGATCCATCGGGGGTCGGTGGCGGGCCTGTACGGGCGCGCCCTGGTCGCCCTGTGGACCGAGCTGACCGACGAGGAACCGCTGGTCGCCTGCGCGACGCCCGGATGCCCGGGCTCCTTCGTCCTCACGCGCAACCGCGCGCACTGCGACGCGTGCCAGGCGAACCGGCGGCGCGAGGATGTCCGGAGCAGCCGGGCGAAGGCGGCCGAGCGCTCCGAACGGGATGCGCGCACGGGTGCTGGGTAACCCCCGGCACACTCCGAAAGGGGAGTCGCTCGCGCCCGCGGCGGCGGTGCACCGTAAGTCGCGCGCATGGGCCGAGCAGAATGGGGCCGTTTCGATCAGCGCCTTGCACGGAGGAGGAAGAGGGCGCCTGCTACCACGAGCACCGCGATTCCGGCGACAAAGACCCAGTCGCCCCACCAGAGGTCGCGGTTGACGCGGCCGATCACGATGAGGATCGCGGAGACCACCGCCAGCAGGGTCAAGAATGGATGGGCCATCACACGAGACGGCATCTGATTCCTCCTCCGATCGCTGCGGCCCGACAGGGCCGGAACATGCTGTACCTACCACGAGCGTTACCCACGGAACGCATCCATGAACCGCACCCGCGCGCCGAGGCGCAGGGCCGCGTTGGCGTAGACCCGACCGGCCAGCCAGGTCAGGCCGACGATGCTGGCGACGGTCAGCGCTACTGCCAGGCCGACCTGCCAGAACGGCACGTCGGTGGCCGCTATCCGCACCGCCATGAGGATTGGGGCGAACGGCGGAAGCAACGAGCACACCGCGGCCAGGGGGCCCGTCGGATTCGGTAGCGCGGCGTACACGAGCAGGTACCCCGCGATCTGGAGGATCCCGATCGGGGCGATGGCGCTCTGGACCTCCTCCTGGCGCGAGACGAGGGAGGCGACCGCGGCGTAGGCAGTGGCGTAGAAGAGGAAGCCGAGCAGGAACCAGAAGATATCGCCCAGGATCGAGGCCACGCCGAGGGCCGGGATCGCGGCGACATTGGTCACGTGGACCGCGACGAGCGCGGCCGCGGCGACGATCGTGAGCTGCAGCAGACCGACGAGGCCGATCCCGATGACCTTGCCCGCGAGCAGGCGGCTCGGCTGGATCGTGGCGAGCAGGATCTCCATGATCCGCGTCGCCTTCTCCTCGACCACGCCCTGGGCCACCATATTCCCGTACTGGCCGAGCGCGATCCAGAGCAGGATGCCGAGGGCCAGGCCGGCGAACAGGTTCTCGTTGTCCTTGGGATTGGGGGGCTGCAGAAGCTGGACCGGGACCAGGGCCATGGCCGAGGTGACGGCCGCCGGTGAGAGGCCGGCGTCGGAGAGGCGTGCGGCCTCCGCGGCCAGGGATAAGGCGGACTCGACGTTCGATGCGATCGCAGCCTTCGCCACGGCCGTCGGTGCGGTCGCCGACCCCGTTACGAGCACGTCGAGCGTGCCCGCCGCTACCTGCGCCTCCCCGGCGGTGACGTCGGCAATGTCGCTGACGGTCACCTTCGCACCCAGGGCTGCGGCCGACGCGGTGAACGTCCGCTCGAGCGCCTGCGATCCGCCGCTGAAGCCCACCCGCACCGGGTTGGTCTTGCCGGCGAGGAGCGACGCGGCCACGATGCCGACGACCACGAGGGCCACCATCACGATTGTGCCGCCAACGAAGACGCGCGAGCGCAGACGCATGCGGACCTCGCGGCGGGCGACGAGGACGGTGGTCGGCAGGCGGCGCGTTCCGCCCGGACCAGAAGACGGCGCGTTCATGCCGCCGCCTCCCCGATGACCGTCCGGAAGAGCTCGCCGAGGGTGGGCTCGACGCGCTCGAACTCGCGCACCGGTCCCGTGGCCAGGGCCGCCCCGAGCAGCGCCTGGTCGTCGACACCCGGATCGAGCTCGAACAGGCGTCGCGCGCCGTCGGCCTGCACGAGCCGCACGCCCGGGATCCCGGGCTCCCATGGATCCGGCGCCGAGGGCACGTCGAGCCAGCGGCGCTCGAGACCCCCGGCCCGCAGCTCGTCCACCGCGCCGCAGGCCACCATCCGGCCGTGGTCGATGATGCCCACGCGGTCGCACAGCCGCTCGACGAGCTCGAGCTCGTGGCTCGAGAAGATGACGGGGACTCCTGCATCCGCCCGCTCGCGGAGCACGTCCGCCATCACGTCGACGGCGACCGGGTCGAGCCCGGCGAACGGCTCGTCGAGCACGAGGACGTCCGGCCCGAAGACGAGCGCCGCGGCCAGCTGGACGCGCTGCTGGTTGCCCAGGCTGAGCGCCTGGAGCTCGGCGTCATGCCGATCTGCGAGGCCGAAGCGGTCGAGCCAGCCGAGGGCGGCCTCCCGGGCTGCCGCGTCCGCCATGCCGTGCAGCTCGCCGAGGTAGGCCAGCTGCTCCGCCACGCGCATCTTGGGGTACAGGCCGCGCTCCTCCGGCATGTAGCCGATGCGCCGACGCGTCGCGAAGCTCAGGGGCACGCCCAGCCAGCGCACTACCCCGGCATCGGGGGCGAGCACGCCCAGCACGACGCGCATCGTGGTGGTCTTGCCGGCGCCGTTGCGCCCCACGAAGCCGAACAGTTCGCCGGCATGGATCTCGAACGTGAGGTTCTGCACGGCGACGGTTTCCCCGTACCGCTTCGAGATCCCGTCGATCTCGAGCTGCCGTTGATTGGTTCCGGTCATCGACGATCACTCCGCCTTCTGCATGGCTGGTACGGCTGCCGCGTCGCTGCCGTCCCTCGCGGTGTTGGGTGCCGGGTCGCCCTCATCGATCGCAGTCCTTGGCGCCTCCCGGCGTTCCCTGGGGGCCGGCAGCCGTCCCGCGTCGCGCAGGGCTCGACGCAGCAGGAACTCGATCTGCCCGTTGAGGCTCCGCAGGTCGTCCCCTGCCCAGGCGCGCAGGGCCGCCATGGTGGCGGGCTCCAGCCGCAGCAGGAAGGGCTTGCGCTCTCCGGCCATGTCCTCGGCCGGCTACTGGTACAGGGTTCCGGTGTTCACGACCGGCTGGGTCTCGTGCTCGCTGCAGAGCACGACCAGGAGGTTGCTGACCATCGTCGCCTTCCGTTCCTCGTCGAGCTCGACGATGTGCTTCGTCGAGAGCTGATCGAGCGCCATCTGGACCATGCTCACGGCGCCCTCGACGATGCGGGTGCGGGCGTCGATCACCGCGCCGGCCTGCTGGCGGCGGAGCATCGCGTTCGCGATCTCGGGGGCGTAGGCGAGGTGGCTGATGCGCGTATCCATGACCTCGAGGCCGGCCTTCTGCAGGCGGCCCTGCACCTCGGCCTGGAGCTGCTCCCCGACCTCGTGCGGGTTGCCGCGCAGCGACAGCTCGTGTTCCACGTGGGGTTCGTAGGGGTAGGAGGTGGTGAGCGTCCGGATCGCCGCCTCCGTCTGGACCTTCAGGAACTGCTCGTAGTCGTCCACCTCGAAGAGCGCCTCCGCGGTGTCGTGCACGCGCCACACGACGACCGCCGCGATCTCGATGGGGTTGCCGTCGTGGTCGTTGACCTTGAGCTTCTGGCTCTCGAAGTTGCGCACCTTGATCGACACGCGCGGGCGGCGGGTGAACGGGTTGACCCACCAGAAGCCCTGTTCCTTGAGACTGCCGGCGTACCGTCCGAACAGCACCAGCGCCCGTGCCTCGTTCGGGTTCACCGGCGTCAGGCCTCGATACCCCAGGGCGAGCAGCACGGCGACCACTACCACCCCGAGCGTGCCGCCCCGTCCGACGCGCTCGACATCGACGACGCCGAAGATGAGGGCGAGCACTCCCGCCGCGGTGACCGCGAGCAGGGCGAACAGCATGGGGTACCCGGGAAGAGCCCGGGCTTCTCGTTCCTGGATCACGTGGCCCTCCTGATGACGTCCAGAGGCTTGAGAGGAAGGAGCGATGGTGGTCACGGTGTGCAGCCCGCCACGCCGCCAGCCGTGAGCGAGCTCAGCGCACAGATCGATGCCCGCGGGTAGTAGGGGCCCATGGCCGCTGCGGTGGCCGCCGGGTCGTTGATCTGCGTCACGTGCTGGGGCGAGTAGGCGAAGCTCGGGTTCACCAGCATGACGCGGAACATGAGGATGTGGGTGGCCCCTGGCTGCGCCGCGGAGAACGGCAGGAAGGTCGCTCCGGCGACGCTCTCGATGGCGGCGCGCTGCGCTTCGGTCCCCAGCACGTAGGCGTACTCGCCGGCTGCGTTGAGCTTCGTCTGGTCATCGGCGCGACACCCCGCGTCGATGCCGCCAGAGGGCAGCGGGTTCATCACCGTCGGAAGCACCTCGGTCGCGAGTCCGACGCACATGGACCAGTAACGGACGTCCTCATTGGCGGTGGGCCAGGGGGACGGATGGTCGCCTGCGGGGTGTGTCGGCGCCTTGGCGCGAATCACGACCACGTCGCCCGGTCCCGGCGGCACGAGATAGGCGAGGACGTAGGCCGTATCCGTGTTTGGCGTGAGCGCGGCGAATGCCTCCTTGAAGAACTCCAGCTGGCCGACTACCCGCGTCTTTGCCGAAGCACTCGGCGCCGCCGGCGTCGGCGCCGGCCTGGAGGACGGCGTGGACCGCGGCGCGGTCCCGGGCGAGGTGTGGGGGGCGCACGGCGCGAGGGTCTGCGACCGGCCTCCTTGCTCCAGCGTCAGCGCCGGCGGGGTTACCTTCGAGAAGTCGCCCCCCGCGGGGAGGTACACGCGGAACTCGAGTAAGCCGCGCCCGCTGGACGTGCCCGCCGGCGCGAGCGGGAGCGTGTTCACCTGGCCCGGCGCGACGTCCTCACGAAGCGTCACGGTGAAGTGGCCGCCGGGCGCAGCCTGCTGTTGCCACGGATTGACGCTGCCCGGATCCGGGGCGATCTGGTAGTCCGGCAGCGCAGAGCCGACGCCGTTGACGACAAACGGGCTGCCGATCCCGTTGTAGACCTGCAGCGAGGCGTAGCGGGCGTCGGGGAAGGTGCCGGACACGACGATCCGCAGGCCCGGTGCGATTTGGAACAAATCGAGCCAGTACGCGGCGGCAGTGTCAACGAGACCGGAGTCGTTCGACGAGTAAGCGGTCGCCGCAGCAGCAATGGACCAGGCGCACGCCTTCGCGGCGGCCGACGCCACCGCCGTCGGGGACGGCGCTATCGCTGGCGACCCTGCAGCCGTTCTGACGGGCGACGCCGCAGGCGAGCAGGCGGACGTCAGTGCCAGGACGCTGAGTGCGGCGCCCACCGCGCGCAGCTGCGCCCACCGCACGATCGGGTGACCGGCTCGACCCTCTAGCGACGAAACCCCCTCGTCCACAGACATCTGGCGGTTCATCTCAGACGTGTCTCCAATCCCAGCAGTGAGGCTCAGAGCCTCGACGTCCGCCTGTCGAATAGCGTCATGATATCAGAATGATGCAACGACAGCACCGCCAACCCGACCAGAGGTGGTCACGGATCCGGGCGGCCAGACCAGAACGACCTGGATTCGGACCGCCCGGCCACGATGCCGCTGGAGCGCCACCCTCGTGGTGCCCCCCGCACCACTTCGTCGTGGATCGCAAGCCAGACTGCAAGGTCGGTAGTACAACGTTCCTACTGCGTCCCCAGTACGTCTGTCGCGTTGGTCAGCGCAGTCGATGTGTCATTGAGTCGGAAGCCTCCCGCTACGCAGGGACAGGCGGTCGCCGAGTTCGCCCTGCTCCTGCCGATCATGCTGCTGCTCGTGCTCGGGATCGGCGACTTCGCGCGCTTCTACACCGACACCATCGCCCTTGAGTCGGGCGCCCGCGAGGCCGCCGACTACGGCGCCTTCTACTCGTCGAACTGGACCGCCACGAGCACGCCCATCACGGTGTACGGGCCGGGCGGGATGGAACAGCGCGCCTGCACGGCCGCCGCCAACCTGCCGGGCTACGCGGAGCCGCCCGGCACGCTCAACCACGGGGCCTGCACCAACCCGAGCTTCGCCTATGAGCTGGTGATGCCGCCGGGGGTTACCGACTGCTCGCAGGCGTCGAACAACCCACCCTGCACCGTGCACGTGACCCTGAGCTTCACGTTCACGACGTTCATCGACGGGCTCTGTCTGCAGGGCACCCCCCTGTGCCTACCGGGCAGCCTGACCCTCCAGCGTGACAGCCGCTACGCGGTCTCGGACTTCCCCTCCTCATGAGACGGCGCGCAGCTACAGGGCTGGCTCGCCACCCGCGCTCGCGGGGTCAGGCCCTCGCGGAGTTCGCCCTGGTGGCGCCGGTGTTCCTCCTGCTCCTGTTCGGCATCGTCGAGGCGGGGCGCTTCATCTACACCTACGAGATCCTGAACAACGCCACGCAGGAGGGCGCCCGCTACGCGATCGTGCACGGCAGCGCCGCGCTGTGCCCGAGCGGCCCGATGCCAGGCGGCGCCACCAATCCATGCGACCCCTCGGGCGCCAAGATCCAGGCCGCGGTGCGCCAGTACGCCATCGCGGTCCTGCCCTCGTCCGACTTCGTGGTAAACCCGCCCGCGTGGACGCCCAACAACAACGCGCGGGGCTCCACGGTGACGGTGTCGATGGACGACACCTTCCGCACCCTGATCCCACTCGTGCCCCTGCCGCCCATCGGCATTCATGCGGAGTCGACCCTTGTCATCAACCACTGAGCGCGCCAGCGAGCGGGGCCAGACCATCGTGCTCTTCGTCCTTGCCCTCGTGGTGCTGATGGCGTGTGCCGCGCTCGCCTTCGACGTGGGCCAGACGCTCGTCGATCGCCGCTCGCAGCAGGACGCCGCCGATGCCGCCGCCCTCGCCGGGGCACGCTACCTCACCGACAGCGGCTGCCAGCCTGATTCAACGCTCGGCAGCTGCCCGAACGCGGTCACACAAGCCCTGTCGGTCGCGCTCGCCAACGGCTACGGCACAGGGTCGAACGGCGGGACCGATGGCGCCGGGCGCACCGTGACGGTGAAGATTCCCCCCGGACCCGAGTCGCCGTTCGCCGACCTGTCGGGCTACATCGAGGTGCAGATCGGCACCCGGCAGGGGACCACGTTCGGCAACGTGCTGGGCATCGCGAACCTTCCGGTCGGGGCGATGGCCGTGGCCGCCAACCAGAGTGGCATCGCGCCGCCCTACTCGTTCCTCGCGCTCAACCCGACCGCCTGTCCCTCCGCGCTCTTCAGCGGCCAGGGCGACTTGAGCGTCGGGGGGAACATCCAGGTCGACTCGTCGTGCCCGAGTGCCGCGCTGCAGGTGACCGGGCAGGCGACCGTGACCGTGACCGTGCCCAACGGCGCATGCGACGTGACAGGGGGCATCCAGCAGGGTGGTGGCGGGACGCTCAACTGCCAGCAGGTGACGCCGGCACCGGCGCTGCCCGATCCGCTCGCACAGCTCGCTCCGCCCCCCGTGCCGGCCGCACCGTTGCCGGCGGTTGAGGTCGCCGGGACGACGTTGCCCATCCCGCCGGGCTGCCCGGGCGGAAGCGCCGCCGCCAGCGCGGCGAACCCCGCGACCTGCCAGTTCACCAGCAGCTATGCCGGCACCACCTGGCGACTCTTCCCCGGCTACTATCCTGGCGGGATCAAGGTCCAGGGCGGCTCAATCTATCTAGAGCCGGGCATCTACTACCTGGGGGGCGGCGGCTTCAGCGCGAACGGCACGAGCGCTTCGGTCTGCTCGGTGAGCGCCGGGGGCACGATATGCGACCCGAACCCTGATCCGGGCGGTGACGGCGTCCTCCTCTACAACACGCAGGACGCCGTCTTCGCCAGCCAGTGCGCCGCAGGGACGGCGCCGAACCCGTCGGTCGACTGCCTGCAACCCATCTCGTTCATGGGCTCAAGCACGATCGTGCAGCTCGATCCACTGGAGATGGGGACGCTGTGGGACGGTCTCGTCGTCTTCCAGGACCGCACGCTCTCGATGTCGCCGACGACCACACCGCTCGCGAGCCGCACCCCGGATCTCGTGATCAATGGCAACGGCGCCAACATGAGCGTCGACGGCACGATCTACGAGCCGTCAGGCTACGTCCAGATCAACGGCAACAACGGGACGAACACAAACTCCCAGGTGATCGCCGACGAGTTCAAGATCACGGGCAACAGCGGCACGATGACCGTCAGCTACAACGGCAGCCAGTTCTACCAACTGTCCGGCGTCGGGCTCGTGCAGTAGGCTTCCTCCGCCAACTGCTCCAAACGGAGGGGCAGGGCGGACTGACACGGCATCTAATCTGCCCCTCCCTCCCCACGGTCCCCGGTGGCTGACCTGCAAGGACCCCCTTCCGGCGCGGGCCAGGCGGGACGACGCGCCGCACGGGTCAACGGTCCTGTCGAGGTTCCCCTTTCGGGGCGGGATCCGAGGCCGCCCGCCCCGCCCGACGCTCCCGAGAGTAGTCGGGGTGCTTGTCGCGCCAGCGTTGGGCGGCCGCGTTCTGCGCCGCGTGCTTGGCCTGGCATGCCGGGCAGTAGCTGCGAGGGGCTCCCCGAACCTTCCGGCGGGCAGGCGGCGACGCGGCACGTACGGCTCGCCACAGGCTGCGCACATCGCGATGCCGGCTTGCCCCGCGATCGCGAGGAGCAGCTCCAGCACCAGGCCACCGAAGAGGGTACTGACCCCGAGGGCCATCACCGGGTCAGGCCGACGGAGCCGGAAGGCTTGATAATTCTACATCGTAGAAGTAGCCTCCTCTACAACGTAGACGTCCACAGCGTAGAGGAAGACGATGCTCGAGATCCGTAGCCTGCGGAAGACCTATGGCGACCGAGAGGCGCTGCGCGGAGTCGACCTCCATGTGGGCGCAGGCGAGGTCGTGGGCCTGCTCGGGCCCAACGGCGCCGGGAAGACCACGCTCGTCTCGATCGTCGCCGGGCTGCGAACCGCCGACGGCGGGAGCGTCCATGTCGATGGAGTCGATGCGCTCGCACACCCAGAGCGGGTCCATTACGCGCTGGGTCTGGCGCCCCAGGAGCTGGGCATCTACCCGGTTCTGACGGTCGCCCAGAACCTGGAGTACTTCGCCCGACTCGCCGATCTGCGCGGGCACGAGCTACGAGCCTGCGTCGCAGACGTAGCGGACGCGCTCGGGTTGACCTCGCTCCTGCTCCGGCGCGCTAGCACCCTCTCAGGGGGCGAGAAGCGCCGGCTGCATACGGCGATCGCGCTTGTCCACCGGCCTCGGCTGCTGTTCCTCGACGAACCCACCGTCGGGGCGGACGTGCAGACCCGTGGCGCGATCCTCGACGTCGTCCGGGGTCTCGTGGCTGACGGATGCGCGGTGGTCTACACGTCCCACTACCTCCAGGAGATTGAGGACCTCGGCGCGAACGTCGCTGTGCTCGAGGCCGGCCGGATCGTCGCAAGCGGGCCGCTCGAGGCGCTCGTCGCCCGGTATGGCAACCCGGCGTTGCGGCTCGCGTTCGATGGGCCGCCTCCGCAAGCCCTGCTACCGGGCTTCACCGTCGACGGCCACGTGGCGACCCTGCGGACGCCGGACCCGACCGCAGAGGCAGCGGCCGTCCTCGCCAGGCTGAACGGCGAAGGAAGCCGGCTTCGCTCGATCGACGTCGTCCGTCCGAGCCTCGAAGCCGCGTACCTGGCCCTGACCGGCCGGCGCTCGAACGACGAACCACCGGGAGGACAACGATGAACTGGTCGCGTAGCGCGGCGATCGTGCGGCAGAACTGGCGGCTGCTGATGGCCGATCCAGCCTCGATCGTCATGCTCACCGTGATGCCGCTGCTCCTGATGGCGTTCCTGGAGGGCACCGACCGCGCGGTGCTCACGGGCGCTGGCTATCCTGGCGCGAGCGGTGCCGAGATAGCCGTGCCTGGCATGGCCGTGTGGTTCTCGTTCTGGGGTGTCGGCTACATCGGCATGGGCTTCTTCAACGAACACCAGTGGGGAACGTGGGACCGGCTGCGCACGAGCCATGCCGGATCGACCGAGATCGTCCTCGGCAAGATCCTGCCGGGTGCCGCCCTGATGCTTGGCCAGATGGCTCTCCTGTTCGTGGCCGGCGCCCTGCTGTTCGGGCTCCAGGTCCACGGCTCGCTCATCGGGCTCGGGCTCATGATGGTCGTGTCCATTGCGTTGCTCGTCGCGCTCTCGATGCTGTACACGGCCGTCCTACGCACGGCTAACCAGATGAACGCGGCTGTCAACCTGGGTGCCATGGTCCTCGGCGGCCTCGGCGGCGCGTTGGCGCCGGTCGATGCGCTCCCTGGGTGGGCCCGGGCGGTCGCGCCGGCGTCACCGGCATACTGGACGCTCCAGGGTTTCCGGGCGGTGATCCTCGAGGGCAGAGGCGTGGACGCGACACTCGTGCCGGCCATGGTGGCGCTAGCCTTTGCGGCGGCTGCCGCGGCTGTTGCGATCTGGCGGTTTCGTCTGACCGACGAGAAGCGCGGCTGGGAGGGCTGACGAGCGCGATGGCGAAGGGCCGGACCGGTGGGCAGGCCTCAGCTGGGGGATCCGAGCCTCGCGGGCGAGGACGCACACCCCCCGCCGGATCGCGCGCCCGGCTTAGCCGCGAGCGCGTGGTCGCCGCGGCCCTGGCGGTCGTCGATCGCGACGGTCTCGACGGCCTGACCATGCGCACGCTTGGTCACGTGCTTGGCGTGGACCCGATGGCTGTCTACCACTGGTTCCCGAACAAGCTCGCGATCCTCCAGGGCGTGGTCGAGGCGATCCTCGGCGAGATACCGACCGATGCCGACCCTCGCGGTTCGTGGCAGGAGTGGGTGCGGGTGGTTGCGCGCGATTATCGGCGAGTCCTCCTCGCTCACCCGAACGCGCTCCCGATCGTGTCCACCCAACCGGTCCTGACCCCGGCTGGCCTGCGCGTCGTCGAAGTCGCTTGCCGGCCGCTCGTGGCGGCCGGGTTCCGGCCGACGGACGCGCTGGCGCTCGTCAACGATGTTGCAGCCGTCGTCATCGGGAGCGTGCTCGTCCAGGCGGGTGTCACGCCCGGTACCGAACCGATCACCGATGAGCAGATCCGCCGGACGTACGGCTCGCTCGATCAGGCCGAGTTCCCGCTGGTCGCGCAGGCGATGCGCGAGGCGGGTCCGCGCGACTTCGATGCCGATCAGCAGTTCGAGGACCTGCTCGACGTGCTCATTCGCGGGCTTGACGTGCGACTGCAGCGTGGTCGGGAGACCGTGGGGTCGTCAGGCGTGTCGTGACCTTCTTGGGACCTGGGGCCGCGGTCTGGCCGCGTGTCGACACTCCGGGCGCCCATCCGTCACTCGCGAACCCGCTCGAAGTGGATGCCCCGAGGCCCAACCCCTTGACCGGCTCCCGCGTGCGCTCTCGGAAACCGGCATCCTCCGGTCGCCGCACCCCGCCGGGGCGATCCCGCTCGCGCTCTCCCTGTTCGCCCACGATGCCGGAGCAGCGAGGAGGGACAGCTGATGGCCAAGGTGCAGGTCCAGGCCCAGGCCCCACGTCGTCATGATTGGAAGTTCGTGGCCGGGCCCGTCAGCACGGCGACGGGCACGACCCCGCTGGTCGTAGCCGTCTGCGGCAATTGCGGCTAGATGCGAAGCGGTGGGCCAGCTCAGCCCCGAGGCAAGACGAAGCTCGACCTGAGCGTGTCGCCGGCCAGTGACTTTGACCGTCCAGGCGGCCAGTGATTCTGTCCAGGGGCAGGCAGCGGTCAGCGGCGCCAGGGATGGTCTGGCGCCGGTCGCCAGGGCGTGCGCGGCGCGGGTTCCTC
>JAJYNP010000239.1 GCA_021786265.1 Chloroflexota bacterium | reverse complement strand
CCAGGTCCAGGGAGGTCGTTTCCAATGCCGCGCTTCATCGCCGTGCACCCGGTAGCCTTCAGTGAAGAGCAGCTCCAGCCGTTGGCCAAGGAGCAGGTGCCCGAAGGCGTCACCTGGAACGGCACCTACTGCGCCTTTGCCGACAACAGGAGCTACTGCCACTGGGAGGCACCCACGAAAGAGGCCGTCGTCGAGATCTTCAAGAAGTACGAGATCCCCTACGAGTCCATCCACGAGGTACGCCATTTCGACCCGGCGACCGGCCGGCTCGAGCCCGAGCCTGCTGCAGCGAAGGTTCCGCAGCCTGTGTGAGCACTCGCGTGCCGCGCGTGGCCGGGTCAGCGTCCTCTCGGCCAGCCCCCCGGGCACGTGTCGTCCGTTCAGCCGAGTTCGTTCGTGCCACTCGGGGCGCCCGGAACGCTGACGGAACGGGCCCCGTCGACTGTTGAGATCCTGGTGCAGGAGGCGTTCCAGCGCTGGCTCGCCGACAACGAAGAACGGCTCACGCGCACGTACCCGGAGGGCACGAAGTATCTCGGGACCTTCACCGTACACCCATCACCGGACGAGGGAGGCGGCGGCGCGGCGGATTGACACCCCGCGCCGCCCGGTTATCCTCCGGCCCACGAGCAGCCGCTCCGGCGACCCGCCACGGTGGCGTCCCGCCGCCCGGTGCCGTTCGACACGGGAGGCCCAGCGATGATCGTGCCCCTCTCGGTCCTCGAGTTCCGGGACCGTGCCGCTGCGTATTTCGGCGACAGGGTGGGCGTCGTCGACGGCGGGCGCCGCTTCACCTACCGGGAGTATGCCGAGCGCACCCACCGGCTGGCGAGCGCTCTCCGCGGCCTGGGGATCGGCCCCGGCGACCGCGTGAGCTTCATCACCTACAACACGCACCAGCTGCTCGAGGCCTACTACGGTGTGCTCGAGGCCGGCGCCGTGCTGAACCCCATCAACATCCGGCTGACGCCGGACGACATCGCCTACGTCGTCGATCACTCCGGATCGAAGGCCGTCTTCTACCACGCCGACTTCGCTCCGCTGGTCGAACGGATCGCCCCGTCCCTGGCCAGCCACCCCACCTTCGCGGTGATGGAGGGCGAGGTGCGCGCTCCCGCGACCCACGAGTACGAGGAGCTGCTGGCTGCCGCCTCGCCCGATGAGCCACCGGCCCTGACCGATGAGAACGCGGTGGCCGAGCTCTTCTACACGAGCGGGACGACCGGCCGGCCGAAGGGCGTCGCGCTCACGCACCGCACGCTGTACCTGCACGCGCTCCAGACCGCGCAGTCCCTGCGCGTCACCGATGCGGACGCCATCCTCCACGTGGTACCCCTGTTCCACGTCAACGGGTGGGGCGCGCCGCACTGGATGACGCTCGCCGGCGGGCAGCACGTGATGCTGCGGCGCTTCGACGCGGCCACGCTGCTCTCGCTGGTGGAGCAGCACCGAGTCACATACCTGCTCGCCGTGCCCACCATCTTCAACGCCGTGCTGAACAGCCCCGAGCTCGAGCGGCACGACCTCTCGAGCCTCAGGTACGTGCTGGTGGGCGGCGCGCCCTCGTCGCCCGCGCTCATCCGCGCGATCGAGGAGCGCCTGGGCGTGACGGCCGTCGTCGGGTACGGGCTGACCGAGACATCGCCCGTCCTGACCCTCGCGTGGCCGCGCCAGCATCTCCTCGAGACGGAGCCACCCGAGCGGCGCCTCGAGCGGCAGGCCACGACGGGCTGGGCGTTGCCCGGCGTGCGGGTACGCGTGGTGACGGGGGAGGGGACCGACGTCCGGCCGGACGGCGCCCAGCTCGGCGAGATCGTGGTGCGCTCGAACGTCGTGATGGACGGCTACTACCGCGACCCGGAGGCGACCGCGGCGGCGATCCGGGACGGCTGGTTCCACACCGGCGACATGGCCACCGTCGACGAGCAGGGCTACGTGACCATCAAGGACCGTGCCAAGGACGTGATCATCAGCGGCGGCGAGAACATCTCGTCGGTCGAGATCGAGAACGCGCTGGCCGAGTTCCCGGGGCTGCTCGAAGCGGCGGTCGTGCCCGCCCCCGACGAGACGTGGGGCGAGGTGCCGGTGGCGGTCGTCGTCCTCAAGCCGGGCGTGACGGTCACCGCAGACGACGTGCTGGCGCACTGCCGCGCGCGCCTGGCGGGGTTCAAGGTGCCAAAGCGGGTCGAGTTCCGCGACCAGCTGCCGAAGGGCGGCACCGGCAAGATCTTGAAGGGTCAGCTGCGCGAGCCGTTCTGGCAGGGGCACGAGAAGCGGGTGCACTGAACCGCCGCTCGCCCGCCATCGCGAGCGGCCGGGAACCCGTTCCATGAGACTTCTCTCACCGGGTTTCCATCGAGCGTTCATCCGCGACCGCGACGCTCCTCGCTGACGGAGGCGGCACCGCCGCCTGGAACGAGGAGCGTCGTGAAGATCCTGCGTCCCGAAACGCGCGTGCTCGCGGTCATCGGCGGTGCGCTGGCCTTGCTGGGCGTCCTGGTCGTGGTCATGGTTGCCACGGCCAGTCCCGCCGGGTCGGTCATCCCGCCCGCGGTCATCGTCGACACCCCCACCCCGACACCCACCCAGGGGGTGGACGCGAGATCCGTCGGGGTCTCCACGCCGACCCTGACGCCGGACGCCGTGGTCTCCGCCGCGGCCCCGGTGGCACCGTGGCTGCTCCCGGCCATCTCCGGCCCCGGCGCGGACGAACCCGCGATGGCGCCGCTCCTCGGCCTGCCGTCCCGGCCGACCCAGCCACCGCCGGCGTCGACGCCGTCACCCTCCCCGCCGGCCCAGCCGTCCCCGTCGCCGCAGCCGACGCCGGCGCCCCCGATCGAGCCTCTGGCGACCGCGGCGCCCGCCGAGACCGCGGCGCCCGACGCGGCGACCCCGACCCCGACCCCCGGGGGCGACTCGCCCACCTCCACCCCGGAACCCCCAGGAGACTGAATGTCCACCTGCCTCGTCACCGGATCCGCCGGTTTCATCGGCTCCCACCTGGCCCGCCGCCTCCTGGCCGACGGCTGGACCGTCATCGGCGTAGATGGCTTCACCGACTCGTACGATCCGTCGGAGAAGCTCGCGCGCGCCGCCGAGCTCTCCCGGCACCGGCGGTTCCGGCTGGTGGCCGGCGACCTCGTCGACCTGCCGCTCGAGCCCCTGGTGCGCCGCGCCGAGGTCGTGTTCCATCTCGCCGGCCGCCCCGGCGTTCGCCCGAGCTTCCGGCTCGGCGGCCGCTACCACCACGACAACGTGGAGGCTACCGCGCGGCTCATCGCGGCAGCGCAGGGCAGCCGGTCCGTCCGGCGCCTCGTCTATGCCTCGTCCTCGTCCCTGTACGGCAACTCGGCGCTGCCGTTCCGTGAAGAGGCTCCGGTGGCGCCGATCTCGCCGTACGGGCGCACCAAGCTCGCCGCCGAGCGCGCCTGGCTGGCCGCGAACGACGACCGGATCGAGTCGGTCGCGCTGCGCTACTTCACGGTCTACGGGCCGGACCAGCGCCCCGACCTGGCACTGCGCCGGTTCGGCGAGGCCGCCCTGCGCGGCCAGCCCCTGCAGATCCTCGGCGACGGTCGCCAGAGCCGCGACTTCACCTACGTCGACGACATCGTCGAGGCCACCGTGCTGGCGTCTTCGGCCCCGGTGGCCGGGCTCGCGATCAACGTCGGGGGCGGATCCCGCGTCACGCTGCTGGAGGCCGTCGCGCTCCTCGAGGAGCTGGTCGGCCGGCCCGTCCGGGCGGAACACAGCGCCGTCGCGCGGGGCGACGTCCGCCACACCGAGGCCGACCTGGCCCGCGCGCGCGACCTGCTCGGCTTCCGGCCCCGCGTGCCGTTCGCCGAAGGGTACGCCAGGGAAGTGGCGTGGATCCGCGACCGCATCGGAACGTCCATCCCCCGTCCTTCGCGGCCCCTTCGGCCGTCCCACCGTTTGGAGCGAGTGGCATGAACACGCGACCCGGCATACAGCGTCTTCTTCTCTACTCGCATGACACGTACGGCCTCGGGCATCTCCGGCGCAACGTGCTCATCTCGGAGGACCTGCTGGAGCACGTCCCTGGGCTGCAGGTGGTGCTGCTGAGCGGCTCGCCGGTCGCGACACGCTTCCACCTCCCGCGGAACCTGACCCTGGTGCCGCTGCCCCCCGTGGTCAAGACCGGCGTCGACGAGTACGCCGCGCGCAACCCGCAGCTGCCGTTCTCGGTGGTCCGCCGCGCACGCACGGCGATCATGGCCGACGTGGCCCGCCGCTTCGAGCCCGACGTGTTCCTGGTGGACCACGCGCCGCAGGGGATGAAGGGCGAGCTGCTCCCGGTGTTCGACGTGCTGCGCCGCTGGTCGCCGGCCACCCGGATCGTCCTGGGGCTCCGCGACGTCGTCGACGACCCGGCCGCGGTGCGGCACGCGTGGTCCGAACAGGACGTGGCCCGGACCCTCCTGGACGTCTACGACCGCGTCGCCGTGTACGGCAGTCGCGACCTGGTGGACGTGGGCGGGTACGGGATCCCCGACGCGACGCTCGCACGCACTACCTACTGCGGTTACCTCTGCCGCCAGCCGGCGTCGGCCGCGCAGGTCCCCATCGAGGGCTGGACGCCCGACATGCGGTTCGTGCTGGGCACCGCGGGTGGCGGTGGCGACGGCATCGACGTGCTGCGCGCGACGCTCGCCGCGTCCGAACGGCACGGCCTCCCGAGCCTGCTCGTCAGCGGCCCGCTGATGGAGCGTGGCGAGCGCGAGCTGCTGGAGACCGAGGTGCGCGGCAGCCAGGCCGGCCATCTCGAGGAGTTCATCCCCGGACTCGAGGGCGTGATGGCTGCGGCGAGCGTGGTGGTGACCATGGGCGGGTACAACTCGCTGATGGAGGCGGTCCCCAGCGGAACGCCCACCATCGTCGTGCCCCGGGTCTGGCCACGCCGCGAGCAGGCGATCCGCGCGGAGCTGTTCGCAAACCGCGGCCTGGTGCGCCTGGTCGCAGCGGGCGACGCGCTCGAGGACCGCCTCTCGGCCGCCCTCTCCGCCGCGCTCGAGGAGCCCCGGCGCTCCGCGGTTCCCTTCGACAGGCTCGGCTTGCCCCGCCTGCGCGAGCTCCTCCTCGCCGAGGCGCGCGTGGCGCAGCAGGGCCGGATCCGGCACCCGCTGCCGATCGGGGTGGCGGCGGGTGCGATCCCGGCGGCGGCACTCCCGGTGCCGGCGTGAGCCGTCTCCCCGCGCCTGACGCGGCGCCGGACGTACCCCCGCGCCCGGTCGGGTACCTGACGAAGCGCTTCCCACGCCTGTCCGAGACGTTCATCCTGGACGAGGTGCTCGGGCTCGAGGACGCGGGCGTGCCGCTCCGGCTGTTCGCGATCCGCGATCCCCGCGAGCCCCTGGTGCAGCCCGACGTCGCCCGGGTCCGTGGCGCCGTCGCGTATCTGCGCCCCGAGCCCCGCGTCCGCGCACGCCTGGCCTGGCTCGGCTCGACGCTGGCGGCCCACGTCCGCGTCGCTACGGCCCATCCGGCCCGCTACGGGCACACCCTGCTCGACGCGTTCGGCCATCGACAGCGCCGGGCGGCCCTGTCGCACTTCCTGGATGCCGGCAGCCTCGCGGCACGGCTCGACGAGGATGGCGCCCGGCACCTCCATGCCGCGTTCGCCCACGGCCCCGCGGAAGCCGCCCACCAGGTCCATCTCCTGACCGGGCGCCCGTTCAGTTTCTCCGCGCACGCCAAGGACATCTACGTGTCGGACCCGGAGCAGCTCGCCCGCCGGGCGGCGGCCGCGGAGTTCATGCTGGTCTGCTCGGAGAGCGCCCGGGCGGCCCTGGCCGCGATCGCGGGGCCCGCCGCAGAGCGCATCCGGCTCCAGTACCACGGGGTCGACGCGCTCCGGTTCCGGCCCGACGAGGCGCCCTCCGCAGGCGCCACTCACTCCGCAGGCGCCACTCACTCCGCAGGCGCCACTCACTCCGCGGCCGAAGCGCAGCCCGCGGCCGGAGGGCTCTCCGCGGCCGGGGAGCGCCCCTTCCGGCTCCTCGCCGCCGGCAGGCTCGTCGAGAAGAAGGGCTATCCCGTGCTGCTCGACGCGATCGCGCTCCTCGTGCAACGGGGTCACGCCGTCACGTGCCGGATCGTCGGCGGGGGACCCCTCCGCGCCGACCTCGAGACACGAGCGCAGGCCCTCGGCATCGCGGGCGCCGTCACCTTCGATGGCGCCCGCAGCCACGAGTCGGTCGCGGCCGCGTACCGTGACGCCGACGCGTTCGTCCAGTGCAGCGTGGTCCTCGCCGATGGCGACCGCGACGGCGTGCCGAACGTGGTGCTGGAGGCGATGGCGAGCGGCCTCCCGGTGGTCGCCTCGGACGTTGCAGGGATCCCGGAGGCCGTCGTCGACGGCGTGACGGGTTTCCTCGTGCCCCCGTCCGACCCGGCGGCCGTGGCGGACCGGATCGGCCGTCTCGTCGAGGACCCGGCACTCGCCCGCCGAGTCGGCGCGGCCGGCCGCGCCCGCGTGATCGAGCGCTTCGATCGAGCCTCCGCCGTCCGAAGCGTCGCCCGGCTCCTGCTCGACGCGGCGAGCCCCGACGGATCGCAGCCGTCGCGCCCCGCGGCCATGCCGTCGCGGCCCCTGCCGGAGGCCGGCATCCGCGAACGAGGAGCGGCACGATGAGGATCGCCTACCTCCTTCCGGACCCGGGAATCCCGGTCGGGGGCGTCAAGGGCGCCTCGGTCCACGTTGCCGAGATCACCCGCGCCCTCGCGCGCGCCGGCAACCGCGTCCTGCTGGTGGCCATGCGTGCGGCCGGATCCGCACCCGACGGCGTCGATCTGGCCGTGCTCGACCCCGGTCCCCTGGGGCGCGGACCGGGCGGTGACGCCGGTCGGATCGCTGCCGTCGAGCGGTTCCTCGCGCAAGCAGAGCCCGCGATCCGCGCGTTCGGCCCCGACCTGCTGATCGAGCGGCTGTCGCTGTTCGCCGGTGGTGGCACGGACCTGGCGCGGCGCCTCGGCGTCCCGCGCCTGGTCGAGATCAACGCCCCCGTGACCGCCGAGCGTGCCGGCTACCAGGGCGTCGCCGACGCCACCCTCGGCGAGCAGCTCGAGCGCCGCGCCCTGCTGGGCGCGCATGCCGTGGTCGTGTCCCCGCCGCTCGCGGAGTGGGGGCGGTCCCGCGGTGTCGCCCACGTGACGGTCGTTCCGAACGGCGTCGACGTCGAGCGGTTCGCGCCGGATCCGGCGCGGGCGGCCGACGTCCGCCGTTCCTTCGGCCTCGAGGGTGCCGATGTAGTCGGCTTCGCGGGGAGCTTGAAGCCCTGGCACGGCGTGGACGTGCTGCTCGGGGCCGCGGTGCACCTCGCCGACCGGCGCCCACGGCTTCGCCTGCTGATCGTGGGCGACGGGCCGGAACGCGCCGGGCTCGAGGCCGTCGCCGCGGCCACGCTTCCCGGGCGCGTCCACTTCGCGGGCCCGGTGCCCAGCGCGGCGATGCCGGCCCACCTGGCGGCCTTCGACGTCGCGACCGCGCCGTACGTCATGCCGGCGTCGGGCGTCGGCTTCTACTTCTCGCCGCTCAAGGTCGTGGAAGCGATGGCCGCGGCGCGGCCCGTGGTGGCATCCCGCTTCGGCCCGATCGAGGACCTGCTGGCCGGATGGGGACGCCTGGTGCCACCCGGCGACCCGGCCGCCCTGGCCGTCGCGCTCGCCGACGCGCTCGACGATCCCCGGGCGTCCGAGCGGGCCGCCGGCGGCCGCCGGCGCGCGGCCTCCACCCACGCCTGGAGCGCCGTCGCACGCCGCATCCTGGCTGCCGCCACGTCCGCCGGGAGGACCGCCGCATGATCCACCGCTTCGCGCCCTACCTGCGGCCCGTCCGCGGCATGCTTGCCGCCGGGCTGGCCGCCAGCGTGATCCAGGCCGCCATGCAGTGGCTCGAGCCGTGGCCGCTGAAGCTGATCTTCGACAACGTCATCGGCAGCCAGCCGCTGCCCGCCTGGCTCGGGTTCCTCCCGCAGCAGCAGGGCCTCCGGCTCGACGTCCTCGCGCTGACCATGCTGGCGATCGCCGTCTGGCTGGGCATCTTCCGCTACGCCGCCGACCGGCTCGTGGCCCAGGCCGGCCAGCGCGTCGTGTTCGACCTCCGCCGCGATCTCTTCCGCCACATCGAGGGCCAGTCGCTCGCCTTCCACCAGCGCCGTGTCACCGGCGACCTGCTGAGCCGGCTCGGCGGCGACGTGCAGGCGGTGCAGGGCGTCATGGTGAACGCCGTGCCGACCGTCACCAACAACGTGCTGACGCTGGCCGGCATGCTCCTGATCATGCTGATGGTCGACTGGCAGTACACGCTCGTCGCGATGTCGCTGACGCCCGTCCTGTACCTCGCGATGCGGCAGTTCCTCGGCCGGATCAAGCGCGAGCAGCGCCATGCCCGCC
>JAJYNP010000203.1 GCA_021786265.1 Chloroflexota bacterium | reverse complement strand
GAGCGCGCGCCGGTCGCTCGAACGCACCTGATCGACTGCCACCACACCACGCCGGCCGGGCTCCTCCTCCCCCGGGCGGCCGCCAACACGGATGCCGGCCCCGGGCAGGGCCGGCATCCGGCCGTTTGGGACACGCGTAACGCCAGGGATGTGCCGGTCACGGGACCGGAACTCGCAGCGGATGAGGCGGCTGGACTCAACGCATGTCCCGCGGTGCGTCGGGAAAGCGCAGCGAGGTTGCCTGAGCAGGCACCTTCACGCCTCGTCGGCCGCCCCAGCGAGCAAGTCACCGCCACGGCAACGACCGGGCGCGGGGCCGTACGCCGAGTGCAGCCGGCCGTCTTGCGCGTTTTGACCGGGCCTATTGACGCCATGTTGCGGAGCGTTTCGGCCCTGCCTCGCAGGTCCGGCCGGCGTACACTCGCGACCGTTCATACACCCCCTCGGAAGGCGGTGGCGGCGATGCGATGGAAGTCCCTGGCGCCTGGCATGGTCCTTCTCCTGGTGGTATCGGCGGGGTGCGCGGGGGCCTCTCAGCCCGCCGCCTCGGCCATCCCCGCCCAGATCTCGATCGGTACCCTGTACGCGAGCTCGGGGTCGTTCGCCACCTCCTCCGGAGCGCAGTACGCAGGCCTGCAGTACTGGGCGAAGGAGATAAATGCTGCCGGGGGCGTGCAGGTCGCGGCGTACCAGAAGAAGATCCCGGTGAAGATCGTCGCGTACAACGATCAGAGCTCGGCGACCACCGCCACCACCCTCTACGACCAGCTGATCACGCAGGACCACGTCAACCTGCTGGTGGCCGACTTCGGGTCGGTGCTCACGTCAGTCGCGGTCCCGATCGCCCAGGAGCACAAGATGGTGCTCTTTGACGTGACGGGAACCGGCGCCAGCTTCTTCACCCCCAACAACCCGTACTTGGTGCTGACATCACTGCCGACCTCAGCGGTGTGGCCCGACACGCTCGCGCAGTTCCTGCTGGCACAGCACATCGCGAAGATCGCGATCCTGTATGACTCCAACGACTTCACGCAATCACAGGCCACCACCCTGCACGCCCAGCTCGCGAAAGGCGGCGTCACGCCCGTCTACTACAGCGCCACGCCGACCAACACGACGAGCTATGGCACCCTCCTGCACACGATCGCGGCCACCAATCCGGATGCGGTGATCGAGTTCGGCTACAACACGAACGACATTCCCTTCCTGCAGGCCCTGCCGGCCAATGGGCTCAAGTTCAAGATGGTCTTCACCATCTTCCCCGGCCAGCTGTTCGACCTGATCCTGAAGGCCGTAGGTCCGCAGGCGCTCGCCTATACCTACACTTATCCGACGCCCCCCCTGGTGAAGTACAACACCGTCAACTACGGGCCGGGCATCGACACCTTCTCGCAGCAGTTCCAGGCTGCCACCGGCAGCGCCCCCAACTTTCTCAACGTCGCCGGCTACAACGCGGGCCTGGTCATCCAGGACACGCTGGAACACGCGAAGAACCTCGACCAGCAGACCCTCCGGCAGACGGTCGCTTCCCTCTCGGGCAAGCTGTCCACCCTGGACGGCCCCTTCGCTATCGACGCCACTGGCGCCCAGATCGGTGAACCGCTCCCGGTGGCGCAACTGGTCCCCAGCGGCAACACCGACAAGATCGTCGTCGTGTACCCGCCGTCGGTCGCGACGGGCAGCGCCGTCTACCCGGCTCCCTAGTCGCAGCAAGAGCCAGTGAGTCAAGCCGCACGCGACGGGGCGGCGGCGTGCTGACCGAGTACGCCGCCGTGACTGGCGTGATGTTCGGGCTGTTCTTCTGTCTGGTCGGCCTCGGGCTCAATCTGGTGTTCGGGGTGCTGCGCCTGGTGAACCTGGCGCACGGCGACATCCTGATGCTCGGTGCGTTCGGCGCGTACTTCGCTTACACCCTCGCCGCGGTCAACCCGCTGGTCGCGCTCGTCGCCGAGATCGTGCCGTTCTTCGCGTTTGGATTCGTCCTCTATTACCTCCTGGTGCCACGGGTCAACCGCAGCCGAGACCCGGAGATGGTTTCCCTCATCATGTTCTTCGGGGTGTCGCAGGCACTCGAGGCGATCGCGTTCCTCGTCTTCGGGAACTCCGAGCGGTCCCTGTCGGGCCCGATATTCGGGGCCGCGCCGGTGTCTCTGCTCGGCCAGGACTATCCGGTCTCGTACGTCGTGAGCGCGCTGGCCGCGATCCCGATCATCGCGCTGACCTACCTGTACCTGTATCGCAGCCGGCTGGGCTACGCAACCCGGGCCGTGATCGCGAGCCGCGAGGAGTCGGCCGCGGTCGGGATCGACGTCAGCCGAGTGTCGGCGATCGCGTTCGGTGTCGGGACCGCCCTCGCCGCCGCGGCCGGGGTCTTGAGTCTGTTCATGCTCTCCGGCACCAACCCAGGGGTCGGGGTCGACATCACGGTGACGGCGTTCGCGGTGATCGTGCTGGGGTCGCTGGGCAACCCGCTCGGCACGCTGCTGGGCGGCCTCATCTATGGCCTGGCACTGAGCTTCACCCAGGTGTACGCAGCGTCATGGTCGAACCTGGTGCCGTACGTGCTTCTGCTGGCGGTGCTGCTCCTGCGCCCCAGCGGCCTGCTGGGGCGGTCGCAGCGCAGTGCCTGACCCACGCGCTTCGCGCAGATCGCTGGTCATGCCCGGCTCCGTGAGCCTGTGGCAGAACGCGGGCCGTCGGCGGTGGGCTTCCGACATGGCCGCCATCGTGCTCCCCAGCGTGATGTTCCTCGTCGCGGGATCCACCTACAGCAACCAGCTGCTCCTGGTGAACATGCTGGTGTTCGCGATCCTCGCCCAAGGGGTCAACGTCATCTACGGGTTCACCGGGTACCTGCCGTTCGGCTACGCTGGGTTCTTCGGCGCCGGCGCCTACGGGACGTCGCTCGTGGTCCTGCAGCTGGGGGTCAGCAACGGCTGGCTCGCGGTCGCGTTCGGCGGGCTCGCCGGCGTGCTGCTCGCGCTCCTGCTCACGCCGCTCCTCCGGCTCGCCGGAGCCTACTTCGCGATCGCCAGCCTGGCGGCAGGGCAGGCCGTGTACGACATCGTCTCCAACCCCTCGCTGACCAGCGTCACCAAGGGCCCGTACGGGATCGACTTGGCCTCCATCTACGACCCGACCCAGAGCTACTGGGCCCTGGTCCTGGTCCTGGCCATCGCCGTCGCGGCGGTGGTCTACCTGCGGCGGTCCACGTTCGGACTGAGGCTGCGCGCGATTCGGTCGGACCCCGTGAGCGCGGAGGCCGCGGGCGTGCACGTGGTCCGGGAGCGGGCGTTAGCCTGGATGATCAGCGGCCTGCTCGCCGGACTGGCGGGCGGCGCGTTCGCGTGGGCGATCTCCGTCTTCTATCCGGAGACCGTGTTTGATCTGTCGATCAGCATCTTCGCGATCGTGTTCGCGCTGTTCGGTGGCCTGGGCAGCGCCTGGGGGCCGATGGTGGGCGCCGTGCTGCTCTACGGGCTGTACAGCTTCATCGGCGTGTCCCAGCCGCAGTACTTCCAGCTCATCTATGGCGTGCTGATCGTCGTCCTCGTGCTCTTCGTTCCCGATGGCGTGGCGGCGCTGGTCGCGGGCGGACGGGGGAAGCCATCACGCAGGCGACGGCCGGTTGAGCCGGAGACGCAGGTCCCGGGTGGGGGGTGACCCGATGGACCAGGGGCTGCGGGTGGAACAGCTGGTCCGCGAGTTCGGCGGGCTGCGCGCGCTCGACGGCGCGAGCTTGACCGTCGCCCCCGGGGAAATCCTGGGGCTGGTCGGTCCCAACGGCTCCGGCAAGACCACGCTGATCAACGTCGTGTCCGGGGTGTATCGCCCCACCTCGGGCCGCGTGCTGCTGGCCGGGCGCTCGGTCGGCGGGCTGGCCGGCCACCGGCTGGCGGCGCTCGGGATCAACCGGACCTTTCAGGTCCCCCACCCGTTCGGCGATCTCACGGTCGAGGAGAACGTGACGGTTGCGTGGAGCCATCGCGGTGCACGGACGACGTCGGTGGGCGATGCACTGGAGTTCGTCGGGCTCGATCACGTGCGCGACCGGAAGGCGTCGTCGCTGAACGTGGCCCAACAGAAACTGCTCGACCTCGCACGCGCACTGGCGACCGGCCCGCGGGTGATCATGATCGACGAGTTGGGTGCGGGGTTGTCGCAGGCGCAGCTGGAGCTGGTGGCGGGCAAGCTCACCGAGCTCGCGGCGCGCGGAATCGGCCTGCTCGTGGTGGAACACCTGATGGGCTTCCTGCGGAGGGTCGCCGAGCGGGTCGTCGTGATGAACGCGGGACGGGTGATCTACTCGGGAGCTCTGGGGGAGGCGCTCGTCGACCCAGACGTGGTCCGGGTGTTCCTCGGTGAGTAAGCGCCCCGACACTGGGCGGCCGCGGGAGACAGACCGGCTCCGGGTCCGGGGCCTGTCAGGCGGCTATGGCGAGCTGCAGATCCTGTGGGGCGTGGACCTGTCGGTGGCCGACGGTGAGACCGTCGTGCTGCTGGGCGCCAACGGGGCCGGCAAGACCACCCTGCTGCGTACCCTGACCGGCCTGCTGTCGCAGTACGAGGGCGAGATCGAGTTCGCCGGCGAGCACATCGAGCGGATGCCGACCCATCGGCGAGTCCGAGCGGGCATCGCCTTCATGACCGAGAGCGGTGTGTTCCCGAACCTGAGCGTCGAGGAGAACCTGCTCGTCGGCGGCTACACCCTGCACCAGCGCGAGGTGCTGGAGCGCCTCGACCACTACTACACGCTGTTCCCGGATCTCGCCAAGAAGCGGCACCACGCGGCGGCCACTCTCAGCGGGGGCCAGCGCAAGATGCTCGGCGTGGCCAAGACGCTGATCTCGGATCCTCGGCTCGTTCTCATGGACGAGCCTTCTTCGGGACTATCCCCGCTGCTGGTGACCGAAGTCGTGGACATCCTGCGGCAACTGCGCCAGGAGCGCGACGTGGCCCTGCTGATCGCCGAGCAGAACGTCAAGTTTCTCGAGCTCGCCGATCGCGTCTACGTGCTGGAGGGCGGCCGGATCCGCTTCCGCGGCTCGGTGGATGAGCTGCAACGTGATAACGCGCTGCACCGCGCGTTCTTCGATCTCGACGCGGCGGTGTGAGAGTCCGGAGCGATCTGCCGGTCGGGCGGCCGTTCGCCGACGGCGACGCCGTGTGAAGCTCGCGGCAGGCGCGGGGTCCTGCGCTTGGCGCCGTGGGCCTGGCGAGTGCCGCACTTGCATTTCGACAGGGCACCGGCACCTGACGGCCCAGCGGCAGGCAGCCACCCTCCCCTGAGGCGCGTGCTGGTGAGGCGATCAGCCGAGGAAGCGGGCCGGCATCCGGCCGTTGGTCAGATCGGCTCGCCGTCCCTCACGGGCGCGCCCACCGCCCGCGCCGTCTCCTCGGCCACCGGCGCGCCCGTCGCGCCGCCCTTCGTCTTCGGTGAGAGCACGTACACGATGCTGCCGATGATGATGACCGTCAGGATGCTGATCGCGCGGTCGACGACCGTGATCGCGAGCGCGTCCGTCTCCGGCACGAGGTACACGGCGGTCAGCAGCCCGATCACGGCGCCCTCGACGAACCCGAGACCGGCCGGCGTCAGCGGAATCGCCGTGAGCAGCGATCCGGCGAGCGCGACGAACGTCACGCCGCTCAACCCGATGCGGAGATCGGGGAAACCGAGCGCGAGCACGACGAGGTAGAGGCGCAGCGACTCGGCGACCCAGATGGCCACGGTGATGATCCCGACGATCGGGATCTGCCGGCCGCCGATCCCGAACACGCCCTCCTCGAACCGCTCGTACAGCTCGACGAGGCGAACCGGCACGGGCAGCACGTCGAGGAGCCTGCGCCCGAAGTTGCGCAGGGTGAACAGCGCGAGCGCGAGCAGGACGACGACGATGAACCCGAGCACGAAGATGATCTGGACCTCCCGCGGCATGCCGGACCGGAAGCTCCAGAAGCCGGCGGCGAGCCCCATCAGCACGATCACGAACAGGTCGAAGATCCGCTCGATGAACACCGTCCCGAGCGTCCGGCTCAGCGAGACCGCGAAGTTCGCACGCAACAGCCACGCGCGGTAGACATCGCCGAGCTTGGCGGGCACGACGCAGTTCACGAGCCAGCTGATGAAGATGATCTCGGTCGAGTCGCGCAGCGAGACGCTGTGGCCGGCGCCGCGCAGGATGAGCCGCCAGCGCAGGCCGCGCAGCGGGAAGGTCGCGTAGTAGACGAGGAATGCGGCGAGGAGCAGCCCCGGGTTCGCGGCGAGGATCAGCCCCGGCAGCTTGTCGAGCTTGAAGCCGGGCAGACTGACCGCGAGCAGGACCAGCACGAAGATCGGGACGAGGATCGAGATGATCGTCCGTGGCCGGCGGATCCGCCGGCCCAGCGACATCTCGGGCGGCGTCGCGTCGCGGATGGCCAGGGGCCGGGTCTCGGCGGCGTCGTGCACCGCTCCGGCGCCTGTCTGGGACCCGTCGTCGGCCGTCGGCTGCCGGTCCTGATCGCCCATCGGGCGCCGGTCGTCCGGGCCGCTCATCTCGCTGACCCCGGGGCGGGGCCCCGACGCGCGTTGCCGCGAGCCCGCTGCACGGCCTTCGCGATCGGCATGAAGCCGCGCACCAGGATGGAGGCACGCTGGCGGATCAGCGCGTTGCCGGTCCCTCCCACGACGGTCTGGAGCGCGGCACGCAGGTCCGCGGGCGAGTCGATCGGGCCCGGCAGCACGGCATACGCGATCCCGACCTCCATCAGCGTGTGGGCGTCCGACACCGCGACGCCGGGCAGGCCCTGCTCGTGGGCGAACAGCGAGGCACGCTCGTTGGCGGCACCGAACGGCACGCGGGCGTTGAACGCCTCGACGTAGTCGACGAGCGGGACGATCTGCTCGAGCCGCTCGCTGCCGTCCTTGCCGGCCGACCCGCGGAAGCGGTCGAACGGGTGGGGGATTCCGGCGAGCCCGCCCTGCGAGTGGATTCGCGCGATCGTCTCGGCGGCCGGCAACCCCGGCGGGATCGGCTCCTCGATCCAGATCGCGACGATGTCGCCGTCGAGCGAGCGGACCTCCTCGCCGACGATGACCCTGATCTGCTCCGGTGCGCGGTCGCGGACCTCCAGCGCCCCGTCGATCCGGTCGTGATCCGTGATCGCGAGATGCGTGATGCCGCGCTGGGCCGCGCGGGCGACGACCTTGAAGGGGTCGCTCAGCGAGTCGAACGAGCGCGCGGTGTGGCAGTGGAGGTCGACGAAGCAGCGTTCACCGAGGCCGGGGCGCGCCGGGGAGGCGGAGTCGGGTGCAGGGGCATCGAGGCGGCCCGCATCGGAGGCCACCTCGTCGGGCGCACGCGGAGGCGTGGGTTCGGGCGCGAAGGTCATCGGGCGCTCAGACCGTCTGGACCAGCGACTTGCGGAAGAAGTCGTAGTGCTCGAGGGCGAGCCCCGTCCCGAGCGCGACGCAGTGGAGCGGCCGCTCGGCGACGTGGCACGGCACGCCGGTCACCTGCGTGAGCAGCTTGTCGATGTTCCGCAACAGGGCACCCCCGCCCGACATCACCATGCCCTTGTCGATGATGTCGCTCGCCAGCTCGGGCGGCGTCTCCTCGAGCACCTGCCGCACGGCCGCGACCACCTGCTGGAGCGGCTGCTCGATCGCCTCCATCGCCTCGGAGCTCGTGAACGGGATCGTCCGCGGAAGGCCGGCGATGAGGTCCCGGCCGCGCACCTCCATGGTCAGCTCGCGGTCGAGCGGCAGCGCGGTCCCGACCTGGATCTTGACCTCCTCGGCGGTCCGCTCCCCGACCATGAGGTTGTACTTCTTCCGGATGTAGCTCGCGATCGCGTCGTCGAACCGGTTGCCGCCGACCCGGAGACTCTGGCTCACCACGATCCCGCCGAGCGCGATGATCGCGATCTCGGTCGTGCCGCCGCCGATGTCGATGACCATGTTCCCCGACGGCCCGCTGATCGGCACGTTGGCCCCGATCGCCGCCGCGAGGGGTTCCTCGATGAGGTACGCCTCGCGGGCGCCAGCCTTCAGCGCCGCGTCCCGGACGGCCCGTTTCTCCACGCTGGTCACGCCCGAGGGCACGCTGATCATCACGTCGGGTTTGAGCATGCTGCGCCCGGCCTTGCGGATGAAGTACCGGAGCATGGCCTCGGTGATGACATAGTCGGCGATCACGCCGTCCTTCATGGGCCGGATTGCCTGGATGTTCGTCGGCGTGCGCCCGATCATCTCCCGGGCCTCCTCGCCGACCGCGACGATCTGGTTGTCGTCGCCGACCGCGACCACCGACGGCTCCTGGATGACGATGCCGCGGCCCTTCACGTACACGAGCACGTTCGCCGTGCCGAGGTCGATGCCGATCTTCATGTCGCGGGCTCCACGGTTGACGCCGCGGGCTCGGCGATTGACGCCGCGGGCTCGGCGATTGACGCCGCGGACTGCGCGGTCGATGCCGCGGGCTGCGCGGTCGATGCCGCGGGCTCCACGGTTGACGCCCCGGGCTCGGCGATTGACGCCGCGGGCTGCGCGGTCGATGCCGCGGGCTGCGCGGTCGATGCCGCGGGCTGCGCGGTCGCGCGCGCGGCCGGCCCGTGCCCCTGCTGCCGAACGACGAATTCGATCT
>JAJYNP010000324.1 GCA_021786265.1 Chloroflexota bacterium | reverse complement strand
CGGAGGACCATCGGCGACGCGAGGAGGTCGAGACCCGCAACCAGGCCGAGGCGCTCACGTTCCAGGCCGAGCGGACGCTCAAGGACCTCGGCGACAAGGTCTCGGCCGAGGACAGGGCCGAGACCGAGCGCCGGATCGAGTCCCTTCGGGAGGCGCTCAAGGGTTCAGACATCGGGGCGGTGAAGAACGGGGCGACCGCCCTCGCCGAGGTGCTCCAGCGGGTCTCGACGGCCGCCTACCAGGCGGCCGCGGCCGGGGCGGCCGGGGCGGCCGGTGGCGGTGACGGCTCCGCCCCCGGCGGCGAGGCCGAGCCCGGCGCCGCGCCGGAGGGCGAGGAGACGGTCGAGGGCGAGTTCAAGGAGGTCTGATCGCCCGGCCGGTGCGGGGTGGCGCGCCCGGCGGGTGCCTGTCCAGGCGGGCTGCCGCGGCCCCGGGTCGGGGAATCTGCCGGAAACACACGCGGCCGAGACCGGGTGAAACGCGAGGACGTCGATCGACCCGCGTTCCCCCCAGGACCGAGAACGAGACCTCCGTCGCGGCCTCCCAGCCGAGCGCGGTCAGCTCGCGGACGACGAGCTCAACGAGCGCCGCGTGGTCTTCATCGAGCAGGCGGTCGAGTGCCTCACCGTTCCAGAGCAGCCGCCAATCGAGCCGGGCCCCGAGCGCCTCGACCAGTCACTCGAGCGTCCGGATCGTGAGCCGATCGGCGCGTCCCCGCTCGACCCGCCAGATTGCCGCCGGCGACACCCGAGCGCGGACGGCGAGGTCCTCCTGGCGCCAGCCTCGCCGCCTGCGCAGCGCCCGGACCAAGAGCCCAAACCGGATGACGTCCATGACGGCGGAACATGGACGGCGGCGCTTCACCAGGACTCAACTGCGGTCGGCGGGGCGGTGGGCGGGGCGGTCGGCGGATGGCTCCGCGGCGAAGCCGCCCGCCGTCGTCACGTGTCCGGGACGGATCGGTCAGGCGGCAAGGCCGGGATGGTCAGCCAGCCCTCCCGGAGGGCGAGCATCGCCAGCTCGGTCCGGTTGGCGACGGCGTATCGGTCGAACAGCCGGCGCAGGTGGCTCTCGACGCTCTTGAGGCCGATGCCAAGTTCGGCGGCGATCGAGGCGTTCGACTGTCCGGCCGTGATGAGCCGGATCAGCTGGAGCTCCCTGCCGGTCGGCGGTCGAAGAGCGGATCTGACGGCCCGCTGGTGGTGGCGATCGAACACGGTCCCACCGGCGGCCACGGTTCGGATCGCCGAGAGGATCTCGCCGACGGAGGCCGTCTTGAGCAGGTAGCCCGCGGCGCCCAACTCCTGGGCACGCCTGTGGAACGCCGCGTAGTCGTACGAGCTGAAGAGGATGATCGCGGGCAGATCCTCCCCGGTTCGCTCCGCAAGCAGCTCGAGCCCTTGCCCGTCGGGCAGGGCGATGTCACAGAGGACGACATCCGGCTGGGCCTTTGCGACGAGCCCCCGGGCACCCGCCAGGTCGCCGACGACACCCACGATCTCGATGTCGGGCCCGGCCGCCAGGATCTCCGCCAACCCCTGTGCGGTCGCCGGGTGGTCGTCGACGATCGCGACCCGGATCAGGCCGGCCATCGCAGCTCCGCGGTCGTGCCGCCTTCCGGTCGGCGCCAGATCCGAAACGAACCGCTGATCGCAGCGGCCCGAGCTCGCATGTCGGCCAGGCCGAGTCGGCCGGCCCGCATGGCGCGTCGCTCGGCGTCGGCGCTGATCCCGGCGCCGTCGTCGCTCACCTGGAGCGCGAGCCGGTCTCCGGCGATCTCGATCCCGAGCTCGATCCGGGTCGGCCGGCCGTGGACGAGGGCGTTGTCGATCGCCTGCTGGGCGATCCGGTAGGCCGCGAGCTCGACGTCGCGGGGTGCCCGGGCGACGTCGTCGCCGCGGACCTCGATCTCGACCGTCACGTTCGTCCGCTCCTCGATCCGCTCGGCCAGCCACTCGAGCGCGGGGAGGAGGCCGAGCTCGTCGAGAACCGAGCTGCGCCGTTCGCTCATCAGCTCGCGGAGCTCGTCGGCGACGGCGCGCAGGCGGGCGACTGCCTCGGTCGGGTCGAGACCGGCGTCCACCGAGCGGATGACCGCGGCGAGGTCGGGCAGGACCTCCGCGTGCAGGTCGGCCGCGAGCGAGGTCCGCTCGAGCTCGATCGCCCGGAGCCGGCTGTGCGCGCGGCCGGGGATGAGCTCGTCGATCATCGCGGCGGCGAGGGCGGACCTGCCGACGTGTCCCGCGCCCGTGCGGGTCAGGCGAGCGCCGGCACGCCAGGCTGCCGCGCGGACGACGCCGGCGGTCCCGAGGCCGAGGAGCGAGACGGCGACGGCTCCGGAGAAGTCACGAGGCGCTGCCCACGAATCGAACCGGAGCTGGTAGGCGAGAAGCCAGCCGGTGGCAACCGCGAGGACGGCCACCACGAGCGGGACGATCGGATGGAGGCGGCGGGTGCGTTCGGCAGCGTACAGGGCCACGACTGCCGGCGGAGCGACCGCCAGCAGGAATGCAAGCGGCGCGGACACAAAGTCCGACGCGGCGGCGAGGACCGCGAGCGGTGGAACGGCCATGAGCCACCAGGCGAGCGTCGGAGCGAGCCCCCAGGCGATCACGGCGAGCAGCAGTGCCGTCATGCCCACGAAGAACGCGCCCGGATCGGGTCCGATCGGGTGGCGCTGGACGTCGATCGTCATGACGCCGTCCGTCACGAACAGGCTGGTCCAGTCGCGGCCTGGCTCGGAGCCGGGTGCCGCGAAGCCTCCAACGGTCATCCCCGGACGGACCCCGGAGAGCCAGGCGAACTCTCCCACGGGCACGTCGGCGACGACCCACTCGCCGGACGTTCCCTGTTCCAGCGCCAGCTCGACGGGTGGGACGGAGATGAACGTGAGCCAGCCGAGGACGAGCAGGGTTCCGGTCGCCACCGCGAACGCGGCCACGACGGACCGCGAGAGGGTCGCGATCCGTGGCGCGCGCCAGCGCCCGGGCGGACGGCCGGACGCCGTGCTGACCTCGGTCATGATTGCGTGACCCCCTTGCCGCTCGTTCCAGTCGGACGGGCCCGACCCGCGTTTGCCCGGATGCTCGCTCGTTGCGGGTTTTCTCGCAACACGGATTGCGGGGAATCATCCTCGACGCGCCGGGTCTCCGCGCTCATGCTGCCGGCGAGGCGGCGAGCGCGAGATCGCCGGTCGCCATCCGGAGCGCCCGGTCGCTCGGCTGGGGGGCCGCCTCGATCTCGCTCGACATTCGACCAGGCGTCCCATCGGAGGTGTGCATGGGCGGCCGACGGTTCGTGGGCCGAATCCATACGTCAGGCGTCGGGGCTCGTCCTCGCGCTCGTGTCTGTGTCGTCCGTACATGCAGCAGGAACGCCAGCGGTTCATCCCCCGGCGATCCAGGCGGAGCTCAACGGGCACGCGATTTCGCTCGCCGATGTCTCCCGTTCCCACTGCCACGACCTCGCCTATCCGCTGATCCGCTGCTTCCTGACGCCCGTCGAGCGCGACGCCGACGAAGCGGCGGTGGCGATGGCCATGTCGCCCGGCAGATCAGCCCCGTTCGGTGCGGCCGCCAGCGCCATCTCGCCGTACGTGCGCTGGTACCTCGATGCGAACTCCGGCGGTCCGTCGTTCGATGCGTCCGTCGTGTACAGCGACCTCGGCGTGATCGGATGGAACGACAAGATCAGCTCGTTCATGACGTACGCCGGCGGCCACCCGCGCTGGTGGCGTGACGTCGGCTTCACCCCCGTCAGCTGGGACTGGGGTGTCGGCGTCTCCGTCGCCTACGTCGGCAACGCCGCGAACGACCAGTTCTCGAGCGTGGAGCGGCTGTGAGCCCCTTGAGTTGCCAGTGCTGTGTCGCTCTGGAAGACGGAGGAACCATGACTGGGACCAGCATCGCAAGTGCCCGTGTGTGGGTTCGCGATGGCACTCGACGCGCCGGGAGTTTCCCGTGGTGGACATCGGTGTCATTGCGCTTCGCACATCAGTCGCAGAATGCGACATGGACGCGCCCAGCACGAGGGACGGAGCCGAGCGATTGCCCCGGCCCAAGCGCTGTCCTCCGGCTAGCCCAGCGCAGGAATCCGCATGAGGGGAGCGCATGAGTCGATCGTCTGCGGCTCGCTGGCCACGGTCAGGCCGGTGCTCGCGCCGCGCCCGCGCCCGAGCCCGAGCCCGAGGAAAGTAACCGATCCAGTCGGCTCAGGACGCGACAAGATGCGGTGGGTACGCCTGAGCCGTGGCGCTGTATTGAGGACCCACTGTCGCACGGGGAGAGGGAGATGAAAGGGTCGAGGCTGAGGCGGAAGCTGCTGACCGCCGTGATCGCAGCAGTCGTCTCGTTTTCGGTTGTGCCGCCTCAGCCGGTCTGGGCCGGGTTGAACGATGGCTACTGCGACAACAACGAGGTCTGCGTCTACAAGGACGCGAACCTCGGCATACCCCGGTCGGATTTCCTGTACTACTACGACGACATGGATGGCGGATTCTATTTCCATACGTACAACTACCCGTCGTCGTGCAACACGTACGATGCCTTCAACTGCCGGCTGAACGACTCGATCAGCTCGGTCGACAGCTGGTCGGACCATCGCAGCGTCCGCATCTTCACGGATGCGCACTACGATGGCTACTACCAGACGATCTACATCTATGGCCGAGTGATGCAGGTCCAGTACAACGACCAGACCAGCTCCGAATGCTGGAACGACGGCGGAATCCCCTACGCCGTCGACCCCGACTGCACCTTCTCGAACTAAGGAAGCGTGGCGATGAAGAAGACCGTCCTTGCCCGCGCGACGGTCCTCGTCGCGGGAATCGTGGCAATCGTGGGAGTGACCGCGCTGACCGCGGCCGCCGCCGCGCCAGACGCCTCGACGCCCGCTGAACCGAGGGTCGACTCGATCCCGACCATCACCGACTGGCGCGACATCTCCCTGCCGCTCGATGCGTACGTTCAGGACTTCGCCGAGCGACAGACCGTGCTTAGAGCTGAATACGTGCTGACGAAGCGCTGTGTCGAGCAGTTCGGCTTCCAGTTCGCCGCGCCGGCGTGGGACAAGAGTCCCGCCGACGTGCCAAACGCTGGGCAGCCGGTGCACTACCGGCTGTATGGTCTGCTGGACGAGGACCACGCGAAGCTGATGGGATACCACTCGTACGGGGAGCGCCTCGCGAGCGAGGCCGCCTACGCAGACAAGGAGCTACCGCGCGACTACTACAACGTCGTGGCGGCGAGGTTCGGCGGCGGTGTCTTCAACGGAAAGACGATCCCGGACGGCGGGTGCTTCGGCGCTGCGCAGCGCGAGGTCGAAGGAGCCACCGACCTCAGCCTGCCCGTTCAGCTCACCTTCGACGCCTGGACTGCTTCGAAGAGCGATAGCCGAGTCGTGGCCGCGTTCGCGAAGTGGAGCATGTGCATGGCGGGCTCCGGCTACCACTACAGCACCCCAATGGAGGCGAACAACGACCCGACGTGGAGCGGCGAGAAGGCTTCCGCCGAAGAGATCGCGGTCGCTGTGGCCGACGTGAACTGCAAGAAGACGACCAACCTCGTCGGAATCCGAATGGCTGTCGACGCCGCCTACCAGCGAGAGGCGATCAGCCAGCACGGCGTGGAGCTGAATGCGATCAAGGCGGGCTTCGTTCGACAAGCGGCGACCGCATCGGCGATCCTGGCGAAGCCCTGAGAGAGAACCGTCGCGGAACGATCCGACCAGGATCTCTGAGGAGGGCGGCGACCGACAAGCGGGTCGCCGCCCTCTTGGACGTCGTAGGCATCGCGCTGTGGCTGGTCGCCCTTTCCGGCGTCCTGTCGCCGCATCCCTGGGTCTTCATGCTGCTCGGCTTCGCCGCGTTCGTGCTCGAGGTGGGCGCGATCGCGCTGGCCGCAATCGCCTGGTCGAGAAACCCGCGCTCTCGCGTCCTGACGATCTGCCTCCTGTTGGGCGGCGCGCTGCCACCGATCCTCGTGCTCGTCCTCGCCATCGTCGCAAATCCCTAACTCGCTACTCCGGCGGCCAAGAACATTGACGAGAATCCCGCGAGTCGCCCTGGAGCGGCTGGACGAGAACCTCGTCGAGGGTCCCACGCAAGTTCCAGAGCAACCTCTGCTCGGCCCGATGCACTGGCCGCACGACGCCGTCGGCGTCGTCATCCTGGGACCGCGCAAGAAGATCGAAGAGCACCAGCGCCTCATCGCCCGTAAGGTCGATCACCTGAACCGTACTGACTCCGGTGGAGACTCCATCGTTTGGAGGAACATGGAGTCATGGCAGACAATGGCAACCACCGCCAGCGGCGGTATCCACCCGAACTGAGAGAGCGAGCGGTCCGACTGGTGGCCGAGACGGCCGCCGAGCGAGGGGATCGCCATGGCGCGGTCACCCACGTCGCCCGCCAGCTCGGCATCGGCCCCGAGTCCGTCCGGCTATGGGTCCACCAGGCCGAGATCGACCGCGGTGATCGCGCCGGCCTGACGACCGAGGAGCGGGCCCGGATGCGCGCGCTCGAGCGCGAGATCCGCGAGCTGCGCCGGGCCAACGAGATCCTGAAGGCGGCCGCCAGTTTCTTCGGGTTTCTGTCACCGTCATCCCTGCCCGGTGGGCTGGCTCGTTTCTTCGGTGTCCCGGCCGCGGCGGTCGGTGACTTCCCCGCGTTGTGCCGCCTGCCGGGCACAGTCGGGCCGCTCGGAGTGACTTGATAGGAGCCTGGTCGAGACCTCGAGAAAGGCGTGTCCACGTCCGGCCCGCGACGAACCTCTTGGGGGAACGCGCACGAGGAGGCCCGGATGAAGGTGGTCATCGGAGTCGACGCGCACAAGCGCACCCACACGCTCGTCGCCGTGGACGACGCGGGCCGCAGGCTCGCCGAGAAGACCGTGGCAGCGACGCCCGACGGGCATCTCGAGGCGGTCGCGTGGGCGACGCGCTGGCCGAGACGGTCAACGGCCTCTACAGGGCCGAGCTCATCGAGCCCCGCAAGCCATGGCGCTCGGTCGAGCAGGTCGAGCTCGCCACCGCGGTGTGGGTCGACAGGTGGAACACGCAGCGGCTGCACTCGGCCTGCGGCGACATTCCGCCGGCCGAGTTCGAGGCCGCCTACCATTCGGCCCTACAGGCGACCACCGCGGCCGCTTGAAACCCAACCCCCGGGGTCTCCACGAAACCCAGGACGGTTCAGTTCAACTACGATGGAACCTCCATCACGTATCTGCCTGCTCCGACCAAGACGGCCAACGCATATTGGGGATGGTACGACGCCGGTAGCGGGAACCCGTCTAGCTACTGGATTTCGCAGCCGACGTCCGCCTACGCGTTGGGCACATACTACTTCAGGCATGATGTGCAGGACTACCACGAGTCAAGGAGCGGTTGGGTCCGTGACGATGTCCGCGGGAACGGTAGCTGGTGGTGCTCCGGCGCATAGGTAGGCCGGGAGCAGTCGCGGCGACGAGCTTGCCCGAGCGTCGCCGCGACTGCCGACAGCTTGGCGTCGCAGCGAGGTCACCCGCCAATGGAGGCACGAGAATGGACGTCGGGGATCTGCTCGGCTGGATCGTCGGGCTGGCGCTGTTCTTCGGGGTCGTGTCTACGCTCTTCCTCGTGATCACGAGGGGTACGAGGGCCCTTCTTGGGCCGCGCCGTCGGCTGGAAGCTGAGCTGGGGCTGGAGGTCCTCGAGGGACGCCTGGCCAGAGGCGAGATCACGCGGGAGGAGTACGAGGAGGCGAAGCGGGCGCTTGGAGCCTGACGGATGCTCAGGAGTCATGCTCTGACGCACCACCTCCCAGGCCTCGTGGTCGCCGTCTTTGCGATCGCGTCCTGCCGTGGCACGGCCCCCTCGAACGGGCTCGTGCAGATCGCGAATGTCAGTGCCACCGAAGCGTCGTTTCACTGGCACTCGCCCGGGCTGCTCGGAACGCCGCTGCTCGGCGGCTCGGGGACCGAGCCGGTCCCGGCGTGCGAGGCGTACACCCGCGGGTTCGCGCCAGGAGATCAGCGCATCACGGTCACGAGCGCGTCCTCCGCCCGCGCGTTCGATCTTGTCGTGCCGTCCTCGGGGCAGCGCCTCCTCGAGGTCGTGATCCGACCGGACGGCAGGATCGAGGAGATCACCCCACCCGACGCTCCGGCGAGCCCATATTGCGCAGTGATGCCCTGAGCGGGTGAGGACGGGGTCGGCGGGTCCAGGCGGGAGGCGGCGGAGGACCCTCGCCCCGTCGGTTTCCTGACACTCCCGGGCGCGCTCCTGCGGTAGCATCCGGGGGCCCCATGCGCCTGCCCACCGACCCCACCACCGCCCTCATCCACGCCCGCGGCCTGACGAAGCGCTTCGGGGGGTTCACCGCCGTCGACGCGGTCGACTTCGACGTCGCGCCCGGCGAGGCGTTCGGTTTCCTCGGCCCGAACGGCGCCGGCAAGACCTCCACGATGCGGATGATCGGCTGCGTCTCGCCGGTGACGGCCGGCACGCTCCGGGTCCTCGGGCTCGACCCGGCCACGGACGGCGCCCGGATCAAGGGCCGGCTGGGCGTCGTTCCCCAGCAGGACACGCTCGACATGGAGCTGACCGTCCGCGAGAACCTGGTCATCTACGGCCGCTACTTCGACCTCTCGCGGGCGGAAGCGCGCCGCCGGGCGGACGACCTCCTCGACTTCGTCCAGCTCCTCGAGCGGGCCGACAGCCGGGTCGAGCCGTTGT
>JAJYNP010000113.1 GCA_021786265.1 Chloroflexota bacterium | reverse complement strand
GCTGCTGGCGGCGTCCTCACAGGGTGGCCAAAACCCGTGGAACAGGGTGGCCAATTCGCGGCGGAATCGGGTGGCCAAAACCCGGCGGAATCAGGTGGCCAAAACCCGTGGAATCCGCACCGAGCGGCGGAAGAAGCGACCGAAGCGGGCGTGGAACCCCTCCAGCGCTGGCAGCAGGGCTTCGAGGTCCTCGGGGAGCATCGGCGACCCTCCGCGCGGACCACCAGAAGGAGCGATCGACCGCGCGGGTGGCCCGCTCGGAAGGCCACCATAGACCTACTGGCTCAGCTCGTCAATAACCGGCGTTGTAGTACTAGTGACCGAGGACGTCCTGAAGGCGGTTCAGCATGAGCTGGCGGCGGGCGTCGTAGAACTCACGGAAGCTGCTTGGTGAGGCGGCGACGTCAGGGATGTAGTTTCGCTCCCGAAATGCCGATCGCGCAGCCGCGTCTGGGTACGCCTTCTTGAGCCACTCATCCAGAGGCAGGTCGGACTTCTCTTGGTTCGGGATGCCCTCGAGGAGCTGGAGGTTGGGCAGGTCATTGACGTGCTCGAGCGCGAACGCGATGTCGTCTTCAGCGACCCGAACGCCGGCGAGCTTCTTGCGCGTCAGCAGAGCGCGCGGAACTACGTGGTCCTGGTGGAAGTGGTGGCCGTAGTCCAATGATGGGTAGAGAACCGCCAGGATGCTGAAGGTTCGTCGCTGTCCATAGCCTGAGTAGAGGAGCGCGTCGATCTCCTCGGGCTCGAACCGCACCGACTTGTTCATCGTCACCAAGCGCGGGACAAGCGTGTCGATCGGAAAGCCCGCCGACAGGTCCGCCTTGCTGAGGACATCACGGATCGCCGACAGCAGCGTGTCGGCTGCATCTCCGTAGATGCCCTTCAGCAGGCTGGTCAACAGCCACCGCCTGATGACGAGACGGTCGGCCGCGTAGGCGTTCTTCTCCGTGTAGTTCACATGGAGCACGTTGCGCTTCAGGAGGTAGTACGCGATCGGGATGATCGAGTTGTTTGATGTCAGCGTCTGACCGTTGAAGCCGAAGCTGGCCGCGAGCTCGACGGCGCGCCGCAGAGCCAGGCTGATCGTGGCCCACTCCTTCTCGATCTTCTCGGCGGTGCTGCTGGTGAAGTTCGTGACCTTGAACCGGATGTCGCCGTGGTCCGTCAGGACGAGGCTGGCCTTGAGGACCAGATCCTTGTCGAACGCGAACCCCTGGCCGGACATGCCGTTGAGCTCATCGACGAGCGTGTTGATCTGTTCGCGGGCGTTCCCCTTACCCCATTGGGCCGTTGCTACGGACAGCAGGAGGTCCGAGTAGCTCAACGGCGTCCCGCCGCTGTTCATGCGGATGAAGATGTTCAGAACCTTGTCGAGATCCGGCGCCTTCTCCAGGAAGTACGGGATGATCTCCCGAGTCATCAAGCTCTCGTAGAGACCGATCAGGGCCTTCGACGCGAAGAGGTTGTTCGCGATGCCGGCGTCGATCAGGTACGTGTTGATGTCAAGAAGGCCAGTGAAGCCCATGACCTGGCCGACGCGGAACCAGTGGTGCCCGTCGCTGGACTTGGCTTCTTCGTCGGTGAGGAACCGGAAGCTGTACCCACCGTCCCAGTCCTCTTCCTCGTGGAGGAGGTCGAGGTAGAGGTGCCTCTTCGGGAACGCGCCCGGGTTGTTCCACCACTTGCCCTTCTGGCGCGCGGCGTACGACCCCATCAAACCGATGTAGAGAGCCGTCAGCCGCTGCTGTCCGTCCAGCACCGCGGTGAGGCCATCCCCATCGTGAGCAGCCGGCTGGTTATGCGCGTTGTCCTTCTCGTGGTAGTCCCTGATGAACTCGTAGAACTGGTAGTCGCTTCGGCGATCCTTGTCGACCTGCCAGAAGAGGAAGGAGCCAATCGGGTAGCCACGCATGATCGAGTCGAAGAGGGCCGCGACCTGACGCTGACTCCAGACGAACTCGCGCTGGATCGCAGGCAGCAGATACCGACGCTTCTCGATTTCCGTCAGTGCCTCGACGACGGTGATTGGCTGCTGCAGGCCGCCCAATCTGTCCCTCCTGTGCGTCCAACCAGAGTGTCGGTCATGACCTATTCGAGCCCCATCGCCTTGATCGCGGCGTTGAGCGGATCCGTGTAGAACGCCGTCTGCAGCCGGTTGAGAAGCTCGTCCGGCACATCAGCGATGTCGCGCTTGTTCTCGCTCGGGATGAGGACGCGCTTGGCGCCGGCGTCACGCGAGAGCTCCAGGCGCTCCGACAGATTCGACACCTTCTGGAGCATGCCCTTTACGCTCATCTCGCCCATCACCACCGAAGAGGGATCCACGGCGCGCTCCAACAATGCTGACACGAGCGAGATGAAGAACCCGATCGCCGTCTCGGATCCCTCCTTCGCCTGGTTGAGGTTCACGGCCTGCACGCTGAAGTCGTACGACTTCGGGTCGCGGTCGATCCCCAGGTCCTTGATGTGGCCGAGGAGGTAGGCGTGCGCGACCTTGAGTGCCTCCTTCATCACCGGCGAGAGGTTGCCGAGTGGGATGACGCGACCGCTCCCAGGGTTGACCTGCGTCTGAATGAGGAACAGCGCCAGCTTCTTGGCGGCTCGATCGGACGTGTCGATACCGACTGTGTAGACGGAGCCAGGCGGCAGAGACTCGCCAGAGATGATCAGCCCGCCACCACTCTCCGGCAGGCCGACGTTGCGCTGCTCGCCCGTCTCGCGGTCGGTGTAGGAGAAGCCCACGTCCCAGTATTCGAGCCCCCCCATCTTCTTGAGCTGCTCCTTGACCCGCCGGCGGAGCTCGAGCCCGAACTCGACGTACTCGTGGACCTCTTCGCGCGTGACGTTCCCATCGGGATGGATGAGCTTGATTAGCCCGCTCACCGTCTTGCGGACGGCCTTGGCGTCGCGTCCGCCGACGTGGCTTCCGAAGGTCACGTGGCGCTCGGCCACGTCCATGTACTGCGTCTTGCGGAGGTGATGAAGAACCTCGGCCAGGTAGTCGGACACGAACCCGAAGTGCGAGGTGTAGAGGTCGTCCCGTGTCTTGCCGAACTCCCACCCCGGCAGGTAGGCATGGATCCGGTCGTAGAACGCGGTGTCCATCTCCTTGGGCATGGGGTAGAAGAGGTTGGAGGTCCGAACGATGGTGGAGATGTCGCCATCGAGGTTGCCGACGAAGACGATCGACCCCTCGGCCGTGATGATCTCCCGGCCCCGACTGAAGGTCCCGTCCTCCATGTAGTTCTTCATGATGTTGATGCCGTTCTTGTCGGGGAACCGGACGCCCGCAGCCTCGTCGAACGCGACCGTGTCCCACAGCGCGACGAGTCCCCGCTGACCCGAAGCCAGGTTCACAAACATCTGGGCTACCGTGGTCTGCCCGCCCGAGATCAGGTGCGAGTACGGGCTGATCTGCTGGTAGACGAAGCTCTTGCCCGTGCCGCGCGGACCGAGCTCGATCAGGTTGTAGTTCCGCTCGACGAGAGGGATGAGCCGAGCCAGGTACAGCAGCTTCCGGCGAGGCGTGAAGTAGTCAAGCGTCGGCTCGAGGCCGAGCGATCGCAAGAGCAGGTCGATCCACTCGTCACGCGTGAAGCTTGACCTCGCGGCGATCAAGGGACCGATGGTCCGCGTCGATAGCTGGATGGGCTTCAGGTCATCGATGACGAAGGGGCGGTACTGGTTCTTGAAGACCAGGCTCGCGTCGTATCGGAGCTTGACCTCCGCCCAGATGCCGCCCATCAGGAGACGGTCGTGGGCGCGGATCAGACCGTCGTCGATGTTGACGTACTCCTGGTTGATGTTGTGGAGGGTCGCCCAGTACTTGTCGTCGACCTCCTTCAGCACGACCGACACCTTGTCGATGATCTGGTAGCTGCCCTCTTGCTGGATGCGGGCCTTCACGACCTCGCGCTCGTCGGGCTTCACGTACTTCTGGGAGAGATTGCGGCGGACGAAGTCCATCCCCTGCTCGATCACCGCCGGATCGGCCGACGCGGCGTACTTGCCGAGCAGGAACTCGATGACGAAGGTGGGGACGCCGTAGGCTGAGCGGAGGACCCGCAGAAGGTCCTTGCGCACGAGGAGCCCGGGGAAGGCCTCGGTGGCCTTCCGGTCCAGGGCGTCGAGTTCGACCGCCGATAGCGCCGTCACGGCAACCTCACTCCCAATCGACCGCCAGCGTCAGCGGTACCGACGCCAGGTCTTCTTTCGTTTCGGCGTCACGCGCCCGAAGCAAGAGGCGTGCCCCCGCCGGGAGGGCGAGGCCTTCGCCAAGGTACAGGGGTCTTGTCACTTCGGGGGTGTCCACATGGAGCTCCTCCCTGACGGGCTCTCCGGCCACGAGGACGGCCGGATCGGCCGCCGACTCCACCCACAGCTCGAGCCGAAGCGATTGCACCCCGCCGAGCGGCAGCTGGCCCTCGGGCGGCACCGGCCGGAGCTTCACCACGATCGTGCCGGATGTGAGCTGCGTGCTCGAGACGCGCACCTCAGCCTTCAGGCGCGGGCGCGGAGCGGCCGATTCCGACACGAGACGCGGGATGACGCACTCCTGGAGGGAGATGCCGCCATGGAGGTAGGGCTCCGCCTTCGTGAAGGTCCGGATCCCTCGCGGAAACCCGAGCATGACATCGGGCGTGAGCGGGCTCGCGAGGCGAAGAAGGTTGGCGACAGGGGCGTCCGGCTTGAGAATCGCGTGACGGGACTTCTTCTCGATCGCCTGGGTCGCCGCAAGCTCTGGGTGTCCGAGCGCGTCGACCAGCTCGGGCGGCATGTGGAGAAAGCCATGGTCCGTGACGATCTCGACGAACCGGTTCCCGAGGGCATGGAGCTGGTCCACAGCCCGGGCCAGCCTGTGGACATGCTCCGGCGCAAACCTGGGCAGCGACCCCTGGCCATGGCCGCGGTCGTCGAGGGCGTAGTCGAACACGACGGTGAGGGGGGTCGGGTCGGGCGCAACGCCACCCAGGACATCGTCGAGCTCAAGGAACGACACGGAGGCACCCTTCCCTGCGAGGAGCGCGACGAGGAACTGTCGTCGACCGGTCCGCGAGGCAAGGTCCGTTCCGTCGCTCGCTCGAAGCTCCAGGCGGCCATGCGACAGGTCCCCGAATGGGGGTTCGGTCGTCGGGAGCAGGGCAGCCATGCCGAACGGCGTGGTCGTGGGGAGCGTGGTCAGGCCCGCCATGACGGCGCATGACGGTCCGACCTCGGCCGCGACCGCCCGCGCGATGTCGAGGCGGAGGGCGTCCGTGATGATCACCGCGCGGCGCCCGCGGGAGGTGGCGTCCCACGCTGGCCCGCTGACCCGGGGAGTTCCCGTGGGCGGCCAGGCAGAGGACTGCTCAATAAGGCCCGCAAGGCGGTCGTTGACCGCGACGACGTAGTCGGCATATACGCGGTCGGTCAGCTCGCGGAGCGGGCGAAGCCACGCTTCGTCCTCGGTCGCCGCCTGGACGGCGAGGTAGTCCGCGTCGATTCCCGCCCAGCCGGGCGATCCTGCATACGCTTGGACGAGGTCCGCGGCGGCCACTGCCTGCTCGGCCTGCGTGCAGGCCCGGGCCGCGGCGTCGGACAGCCGAATCGCCGCCCCGAGCGTCCGGAACGTGTCGGAGAGCGGCCCCATCACCGCGTGGTCGGGCAGGGCCGTCGCCCTGAGTAGCTCAATGGACGCGACCCTCTCCGCCTCGGTCGCCGACCGAAGCTCGCCGAGCGTGGCGGCCAGGCGACGCCGTGTGAGCCCGAGCAGGATCGCCGATTGGCCGGAGCGCAGGGCGGCCCACCCCTCCACGGTTGCCCAGGCCGGCTCGAGCCGCGCGGCCCGCGACCTCACCGCGCCCGCAAGGTCCGGCCGGCGCAGGAAGTCGTGGCGGATGACGCCGATGAGCCGTTCGCGCTGCTGGGGGCCGCGTGGCAGGCGTGCAGAGAACGGGAAGTCGTCGCCCCGGTCGAATGCGTCCCACGCCTCGGTCAGCGCGATCCCGGATACCACCTCATCAGCCATCGCGTCGGGATCTGTGCTGGCCGTTGTCAGCCCGTATTCCTGCCCGATCCGGTCGAGGATCTCGGACGCGTTCTCGCCCCAAGCGGCGACGGCCTCCCTTGGCGAGAGAACGAGCTCCGTTAGGCGGTCGCGCGGCGAGCCGACAATCGCGTCGAGCAGGTCCCGCGCGCGCAGCCGATGTCCCCAGCGGGACGGGTCACCGTCCGCCGCCAGCGCGAGATAGCGGCTCAGCAGGGAGCCCCCTCCGCCTGCCGACACCTCGCCGACCGTTCGCTCGTCCGCGAAGGTCACCCCCTGCCGCTGGAGCCACTGCGCAAGTGACGTCGGCGGGGCACCGGCGACCCCTGCCCAGCGCGCCAGCCCGTTCCACACGACGGCGGTCCAGCGGTACTCGACGAGCGACCAAAGCACTGGGACCCTACCGTCGCCGCCGGGCAGGAGGCCATCGGGACGGAGCCCGCCCAGGTAGAGGACGCGCCGGGACTCGGAGGCGTCCGTGTCGAGGAGCCATACCTTCAGATCGAGTTGACCAGCCTCGACGGGATGTGCCTTGATCCGAACGCCGGACTGGAACAGCTCGGCCGCGAGCGGCTCGACGAGCCGCTGGCACTCGACCGCGGGATCGAACCAGACAAGGAGTCGGTGGGGGCCAGGAAGGGCCGAGAGGCTCACCTCGAGCTCCGAGGCCAGGCGCTCAAGCACAGTTCTTGGTCCCACGCCGCTCACCACTTCGCGATCACCTTGGCGGCCAGCAGCCCCTGCTCCTGGAAGGGCCGGATGTTGACCTTGACGCCGTCGTCGATGTCGGGGGCGTAGGGGCCCGGACGGCCGGCCGCGGTCTCGTCCTTCCAGCGGCAGCGGATGCGGTCGGCGAGGGTGTCGCCGCGCTCGATCGCCTCGAGCCTCATGCGGAACAGCTCGACGTCCTCGATCGCGACCTGGAGGTCCGAGACGCGAGGGGCATCGCCGCGCTCCTTGGCCCGGGCCTGCTCGGCCCGGAGGCGGGCGATCCAGCCGCCGGCATACGTCGTGCGGAGCGTCGCGAGCGTCGCGCGAGAGAGGCGGTGGTAGAGGACGAACGCCTCGAAGTGGCCGGCCGGGGAGCGGAGGTGCCAGGCGATCGGCCGGTTCTTGAACTGCTGGGCGTGGCGCTTGAAGCAGTCGCGCCGGAGCCACTCGCCGAGCTCGCGCCCGAGATAGCGGCGGACATCGCGCAGGAACGCCTCGGCGCCCTCGTCGCCGAACGCGCGCTCGAGGCGCGTCGTGATCCGGGCCTCGGCCGTCGGCTCGTCGGCACAGGGGACGAGCGGGATGATCCCGTCCGCGTCGACGAGATCGGGATCGATGAGCGGGCCGTGCTCGGCCTCGTAGGCATCCTGCTCGGGCCAGCGGTAGCCGAGCATCCGCAGGAGCGTGACCCCGAGGTAGTCCTCGAGCTCCCGCTTGCGCTCAGGCGGGGAGACGACCCCCTCGGCCCGGAGCTCCTCGAGCAGCCGGTGGACGCTGATCGGGTGGACCTCGAGCCTCTGGGAGAGCTCTTCGAGGAACGTCTCGGTCGGGATCGGGATCCGGGCGCCGAGCGCCTCGCCAGCCTCGTCCTCGTCCTCGCCGCTGTCGGCAGGCCCATCGTCCTCGACCTTGGCCCCCGGGCCGGCCTCGTAGAGCCGCCGGAGCCGGGCCTTGAGCTCGGTGAGCTGCGGGCCGTCGAGCGCCCGATGGTCGAGCGTGCCGAGGAAGTCGGTGAGCCCGGCCGGGATCTCGATCCCCGCCGGTGCCTCGGGCAGGCGGTCGTAGCCAGCGATCAGAGGGTGCCAGCCGGCAGGGACAGCCGTGTCATCGAGAACAGCCTGCATGGCGATGGGTTCCAAACCAAACGCACGGAATACATCTCGTTCGTTCCAGCCCTCGAGCGAGGCTCTGAACGCGGCGGCGGGGTCCTGTGACAAGAGGCCGTACCTGTCCTGCGCTTCGAGGCGCGTGCGCCAGAACCGGCGCTCTGTGAGGTCAGCTGACGAATCGAGGCCGACCAGCCCTCGAAGCGCGGGAACGGCCCTCCCGACCTGAGCCAGGTGAATGGGGACCGGAACGCGCTCCACATAGCCCTCCCGGAACTTGGTGTCCGGGGTGATTGCGCGGAGCACGTATGTCGTGACGCGAGCATTGAGGAGCCCACCGAGAGCGTCAAAGTGGTCGTCGCTGAAGACTCCGGGCGATGTGTTGTCGGTGATCTCGTCTCCCTCGAGCGCACGAACAGCCAACGATCCCTGAGCCATCAGCGAATACGTCCAGCCCACTTGACGGAAGTTCTCAGGCTTCACAAGCCATTCGGTCCGGCCTTGCAGGTATGAGTACTGCTCACCAATGAAGTCGCGAATCGGCTGGCCGTCGCCCGCCCAGTCGAGCACCCACTGCTCAAGGCCAACCCAGCGTCGATAGCCTCCCGCCTTGACAAGGTCGACCCACGGACGTCGTCGGAACGGACGATCCGGCTCCCAGAAGAGCCGAAGGAACCGATCGTTGTCACAGCTCGCAATGCCCCACCCCGTGCGTGCGAGCGAGCTGACAAACGGTCCGTCGGTAAGGAGCTCAAGGATGGATTGCGGGAGCCAGAACACGAGCGGCGACCCCGGTAGGCGCGCGAAGACCGACTGTCGACGCGGATCTGGGGCCAGACCAGCGACCCTCCTGAGATGCGCACTCTTCTCAGCGGCCGTGCCAGTGTCCGGACCCCTGATTGCGCATTCCACGGAATTGGCCAGGTCAGTCCACGCTGAAATGGCCACGTCGTTCCACGGGTTTTGGCCACCCCTCGGAGGCCGCGCCAGCGGCCGACGCGAAGCGTCAGCTCATCCCCTGGTCCTC
>JAJYNP010000128.1 GCA_021786265.1 Chloroflexota bacterium | reverse complement strand
GATCTCGAGGTGCACCACGTCGACGCCCTGGGCCTCCAGGGCTCGGGCCCGCGCGGCCGCCTCGAACGCGGTCTCCGTCCCGATGCGCTCCATTCGACTCGCGAGTCGCATCTCTGACGCCTCCAGTCCCTGGTAGCGGCATGCTAGACCCGCCGCCAGGCGTTGTCAGCGCGTCACGGCGATGCCCGACCGGGCCCCACGTGGAGGCGAGCGGGCACCCGCAACGGTCGTGCGAGAATCGGGCGATGGCACGGTTCTACGACATCGACGCGGCCAACGAGCGGCTGCTCGAGCTGCGGCCTGTACTCGAGCAGCTGAAGGCCGACCGGGACGCCCTCGCGGAGGCGCAGCGGAAGCTTCGCGAGGTGCTGGCGTCCGACGGAGCGCCGGAGTCGAACGAGAGGCTCCGGGTCCACGAGGCCCTCGTGCGCGAGATCGTCAGGAGGATGGAGCGTGCCGTCGCGCAGATCGATGCCTGGGGCGTCACGCTGCGCGACATCCAGTCCGGGCTCGTCGATTTCCCGGCCCTGGTATCCGGCCGACAGGTCTGGCTCTGCTGGCGGCTCGGGGAGGGGGAGATCGCCTGGTGGCACGAGCTGTCGACCGGCTTCTCCGGCCGCCGGGCCCTGACCGACCTCGCCTGAGTCGGAGCTGGCGTGCATGAGTGCTCCCGACCGGGCGATCCTGGTCATGGACGGCGACCCGCGGCCCGAGCTCGCCCGGCGGGGCGTCGCGCCGCAGCCGGCGGTCGGTGCCCCCCCGCTGCCGATCCGCGAGCCCACCGCCCTGCGCGCCCTTCACCTGGAGGTCGCGCTCGCCGGGGCCGACGTCATCACCGCGGTGACTGGCTCGCTCCACCGGCGAACACTGTCCCGCATGGGTGCCGCACGCCGTGGGCGGGAGTGGATCGCGGCCGCGCTCGATCTCGCCCGCGAAGCTGCCACGAAGGCCGAGGACGCGGCGAGGCCCGCGCGGAACGGCGAACCGGCGCCGCCGGTCCGGGTGGCCGGACTGGTGGGACCACTGGAGGGAGCCGGCGCATCCGACCTGGCCCTGGACGCCGCGGCATCGGCCGCCGAGCACCACGCCCACGCGGGCATGCTCGCCGACGCGGGAGCGCAGCTGCTCCGGATCGAGGCGATGGAGACCATCGCCGAGAGCGAGGCGGCGACCCGCGAGGCACTCGCGACCGGGCTCGAGACCTGGAGCGGGGTGGCGGTCGACGGGTCCGGCCTCGCGCTCCCGTCCGGGGAATCGCTGGAGGCGTGGGCCGCCGTGATCGGACCGCTGGGGCCCGCCGCGCTGCTGGTCACGGCGCCCACGCTCGGGGCGACGTGCGCGGCGCTCGCGGCCCTCGGTGCGCGGACGCCGATTGCCCTGGGGGGCGCCCTGCCCGTGGCAGGCACGGACCCCGACACAGGCGAGGCGCGCGTCGCGCAGTCCCCGTCCGACGGAGACGAGCCGTCCGACGGGGACGAGCGGACCACGCCCGCATGGGTGACCGATCCGCGTGTCGGCCGTCTCCTCGACGCCGGCAGCGTCCTGCTCGCCGCGGGTGCGGACGGCTCCCCGGAACGCGTCGCGCTCCTGCGGGCGGAGGCGGACCGGCACGACGCGCGCCGCCTGGGGCGCCGCGACGAACATCTCGAGCGCCGTCGGGCGTGGCTCGCACAGGTTGCCGATCGCGCCCTCGCCGGCCCCGCGCTCTGGCTGGCGCGGACGGCCCCCGAGTTCCGGCTCCCTGAGCCGTTCACCTGGGACGTCGTGGAGGCGCACGAGCTCGGCCGCCTCCCGGTGGGTCGCTACCGGATCGCGGTGGCCCCCGTGGACGCGGCAGGAGCGGCCGGCGTGCCGCTCACGATCGCGCAGCTGCGCCAGCTGGTGACCGCGCTCGAGCCCGGGGCCTGGATCCTCGTGGAGGGAGATCGGGCCGCGGACGTCCTCGCGTCGGACGAGCGGACCGGCGAGCTCCGGCCGGCCGAGCGCCTGCCGTCGGGCCCGCCATGCTGGATGGTCCGCCGGCGCGCGTGAGCCTGGTGGCCGATCCGCACCAGCTGTCGCCACCGACCGGGCCATCCAGTTCTTGACGCGGCCGCTGTGTCACCGGACCCTGCGGGCGGGGGGCGAGAGGAGGTACCCGCACTGAGATCACATCGACCACCCACGAAGGCGGCGGCCCGGCGAGAGCGCCGCGCCGCGGAGCGCGAGCGGCGGCGGCCCGGGGGAGCGCCGGCCCATGGGATCGGCGCCGGTGACGCCCGTCGCGCGGCTGCGCGGAGAACTGGCCTGGCGGCCATCATCCGCTCGCCGATCGCACTGATCACGGCCGCGGCAGTGCTGATCGGCGTCGTGCTGCTCGCCGCGAACGTGCTGCTGAGCCAACCGCCGGCGGCTGCCAGCATCGTGGCCCCTGCCGAGCCGGCCCCTGTCGACCTCTCCTCCGGACGCACCCTGGGGAAGGCGGACGCGAAGGTGACCCTCGACGTGTACGTCGACTTCCAGTGCCCCAACTGCGCCGCCTACGCGCAGCAGATCGAGCCGCGCCTGGTGAACCAGTACGTGCGGCCCGGCTCACTCAAGATGGTCCTCCACGACCTTGCCTTCCTCGGGAGGGGCTCCAGCGCCAGCAGCGACGAGTCGGTGCAGGCTGCGCTGGCGGCGAGCTGCGCAGAGGACCAGGGGAGGTTCTGGTCCTACCAGGAGTACCTCTTCGCGAACCAGGGCCCCGTGGAGAACGGCGGCACGTTCACCAGGTCGCTGCTGGACGGGATCGCGAGCCGGCTTGGCCTTGATCGCACCAGGTTCGACACATGCATGGCCGACCCCGCCAGGACGAAGGCCGTGCAGGCGGAGACCGACGCCGCCATGGCGGCCGGGATCGACCGGACCCCCACCATCCTCGTGAACGGGACGGCGCTGGGATCCTGGGGCCTCCAGACGATCACGAACGCGATCGACGCGGCGCTCCAGGGGAAGCCGGTCGGCCCCTCGACGGCGCCGTCCGCCTCGGCCGCGGCCAGCTGATCGCCGCGCGGCCGTGATCGCCGCGCGGCATGCCGCTCAGGCCGCGCGCAGGGCCGTCTGCCGCGTGTCGCCGCTGGGCCGTCGCGTCGCCGCCGGGCCGTCGCGTCGCCGCTGGGCCGTCGCGTCGCCGCTGGGCCGTCGCGTCGCCGCGCGCCGCTCAGGCCGGGTAGTCGTCCTCGATCGGCGGCCGGATCCGCCCATGCGTCAAGCGCGAGAACAGGCGCCGGGTCGCGCGCCGGTGCGAGCAGGCCAGCCCGACCAGGATCAGCAGGACGAAGTCCGCCCCGCCCACGATGCCGGCCGCCACGTAGCCCAGCTGCTGGCCGATGTCGCCCGTGATCGACAGCGCCGGGATGGTCGCGCCGATGAGCCCGAGCGCGAAGAACGGCGGCCGCGGCGCGATGTCGCTGCGGAACGTCGCGAGCGAGGGGCCGCTCGCGCTGTCGCCGCCGATCAGGAAGGCGTGGCCGCTGGTCACGACCGCGGCGCTGCCCGCGCGCGGCTCCGGCTGCCCGCCGGCGGCCAGGTTGTCCTGCGCGATCGCCTGCCACCCTCCGGGAAGGTTGCCCAGGCTGTCGGGGGTGGCCCAGTAGAACGTGTCGGTGGGCTTCCCCGCCGCGTCCCGGCCGCCCACCACATAAAGCGCACCGTTGGCCACGAAACCCGCCGGGTCGGTCCGGGGCGCCGGCAGCGCCTGCGAGGGCAGGCTCACGCTCCAGCCAAGCACCCCGTGCGTCGAGGGATCGACCGCCGGCTCACCTTTCGAATCGAGCGCCAGGCGGAACACGGTCGGCTGCGCGCCGTGCGCGTCCTGGCCACCCACCACGTAGAGGAAGCTGCCCACCTGCGCGCCGAATGCGAGCGCTCGCGCCTGCGGCAGCGCCAGGGCCGGCTGCTGCTGCCACGGACCGAGCGCACCGCTGGCGGCATCCTGGATCGAGCGGTACACGGTGCGGCTGTAGGAGCCGTCCGCATTCTGGCCGCCCAGCAGCCAGACGCTGGTCGATCCGGCGATCGCCACCGCGCCGGCGAGCGGCTTCGGCAGCTTCAGGTCGGCGAGCGTCTTCCACCCCGCCAGGTTCCCGTTGTCGATGGTGGCCTGGTACACGGTGTCGGTCGCGGCGCCCGACTGATCCGCGCCGCCGATCACCAGGGTCGTCCCGGAGAGCGAGACCACCGCGGCACTCACCCGCGGCGCGGGCAGGGACGTCGCCGGCCTCCACGGGGAGAGGTTGCCCTCCGCGCTCACACTGGTCTCGAAGACCGAGGCGCTCGCCCCGCCCGGCCCCCGGCCGCCGGCGAGGTAGAGGTTCGTCCCGGCGCTGATCGGCACGGCGTCGGCACGCCCCTCCGGAAGCGACAGCTGGGCAGGGCTGCCCTGCCAGGGGATCACCGATCCCGCGGGCGCGGGGCATGGCAGGTCGGCGTTGGCGGGAGGGCAGAGGTTGATCGGGCTCGCCACGTTCGCGCCGAGGTTGATGGTCGGGAACACCGTGAAGTAGTACGCGCGGTCGGGGAGGTAGCCCAGCAGGAGGACCAGCAGCAGGAACCAGCCGAACGCCTTGACCCCTGCCCAGGTCCATCCGTCGGCGTCGAAGGCGCCGAAGAACGCCCGCCTGCGATCGCCGCCCGGCGGCAACGCCCGTTCCGCCACGTTCCCTCCTGCTCCTCTCCCCGGGGGGTTACGGCTCGATCTGGATCGTGCCGTGCATGGTCGTGTAGTGACCCGGCACCAGGCATCCGAAGCCGAACTGCCCGTCCTGGTTGAACGTGTAGTCGAGGGTCTCGGTCCCCGACGAGAAGTCCGGGACGCCCTTGAGGTTCGCGGTGTTGCTGGCCTGCAGGTCGGAGACCGGGCCGACGTAGAAGTTGTGGGTGAAGCCGGCGGTGTTGGTGACCTCGAAGCGCACCGTCTCGCCCTTCTTGACGTAGATCGTCGAGGCCGGCTGCCCGCTCGCGTCCGTGATCTGCAGCTGCGCGGTCTCGTCGAGCTTGATGACGCGCGGGTTCGCCGCGGTCCCCGGGTTGGTGATGGCCGGAGCGGAGGCCGCGGGGGCACCGCTCGCCTCTGCGCCGCTCGCGGCCGGAGCCGCACCGCCGATGACCCCACTCGGGTTGCGCCAGCAGGCGGGCACCGGCGTGGCACCGGGAGGCGGCGTGTAGCTCGGGTCCCGCCAGCCGTGGTGGATCGCGGGCGGGCCGGCCGTCTGCCCCGGTGACGCCACCGGCTGGTACACCCAGCTCATGTCCTTGCTCGCGGTGATGAACGCGATCAGGTCGTCGATCTGGACGTAGTTGAGCGGCCCCCCGTTCACGTCCGACCAGATCGGCATGAGGCTGTTCGGATCGCCGCACACGTAGCGGCCGCCCACGGTGAGCACGTTGCGGATGTAGGTGGGGTTGAGGTGGCCGGCGCCAGGCGCACCGGCGGGCGTGACGGCGTTGTAGAGCTTGCCCTGGTCGTTGAGGGGCGGACCGATGCCGCCCTGCCCCTGCGCCCCGTGGCACCGGGCGCAGTTCGAGAGGAACAGCTGCTCACCTGCCGCGACCGCGGTGACCTGCTGGGCCTGAGCCTCCCTGGCCATGCGGCTCGTGTTGGCCACCGCCGGGACGCCCAGGTCGTAGAACCAGTAGATCGGGATGAAGAGCACCATGATCAGCACGGCCAGGAACGCGATGGCCCGGGCGTTTCCGGTCTGGCGGACGATCTGCGCCGCACGCTCCTCGCTGAGACCGACCGTGTGCGCCGTGTCCGGCGCGGCGAACCGCTCGAGACCGGGTTCGCCGGCCGCCCGCGGCTCGAGCTCGCGGCCGGTCCGGCCGCCCGTGGGGCCGGTCACAGGCAGCCCGGACCCTTGGCCGGGATGAGGCCGGGCTGGCCCAGGGAGACCGGCAGCGGTCCGAGCGTGATCTTGCCCGTGTCGATCGTCAGGACCCCCGAGGAGTCGATCGTCGACGCGAACCGGTCCAGGCTCCGGGGCGCCGGCCCGAGCTGCAGCACCTTGATGCCCAGCCGGTCGTAGCGAGAGCCGTGGCAGGGACACTCGAACCAGAAGTTGCTGGCGCAGAAGTTGGGCTTGCAGCCGAGGTGCGTGCACCGCTGCCACAGGGTCCGCACGTTGGTGGTCGCGCCGTCGCCCTGCGGATTGTCGCCCGGGATGAACCCGCGGGAAGGGTCGAGCATCACGATGAACGACTGCGCGAGCTGGAAGTAGGCGGGGGCGCCGTCGCTGAACTTGGCGCCGCTGGTGGCGGGCGATGCGGCGACGACCTTGCTGTCGCCGATCTGCACCTTGCCGCCGAAGCCGCCGGCCAGGTTCGGCCAGAGGAACCCGAGGGTCCCACCCAGGACCTCGGCCAGCCACAGGCCGACACCGGCACCCAGCGATCGGCGCAGGAGCTGCCGGCGGGACAGTCCGGCCGAGCGGCCGGACCGCATCGACTTGAGCACCTCGGGCGTCAGCGCCCGGGGCTGCTCCGAGACGGCGAGTTTCCAGTTGCCCATCCGGCGAACGACCCCCTCAGCAGTCGACGGCAGGAGTCACGGCGCGACGTCGCTCACAGCGCGAAGTGGAGCCCGCTGATCCAGGGCAGCTCGAAGGCGTAGCCGGGGCCCCGGAAGAACGCTCCGACGAAGGTCAGGAAGAGCCCGAAGATCGCGATGTAGGTGAACAGCATGATCCCGACCTTCCGGTCCGCCGGACGGTGCGAACCGCCGGTGCCATCGGGCCCTCGGTCGATGAACGGGATGAGGGCCGCGCCGACCAGCACGAAGGCCGGCACCAGCACGCCGGCCACCGTCGGGTGGAAGGCGGTGAGCAGTTCCTGGAGGCCGACGAAGTACCAGGGCGCCTTGGCCACCTCCGGGGTCACGTTGCCGTTTGCGAGGTCCTCCAGCGGCGCGTTGACGAACAGGCCCATCAGCAACAGGAAGATGCTCATCATGGCCGCCGCGAAGAACTCGATCGCAAGCAGGTGCGGCCAGGTCAGGACGGTGTCGTCCGGCTCCCTCTGGACCCGCACCACGGCATCCTGCTTGACCAGCGCGAGCAGCCGGTACGGCTTCGCCGCCATGGGCACGCGCTGCTTGTCGATCTCCGTGGTGCGCCGCTCGGGCGGCGCCGCCGGCGTGGGGGTCCTCTGCGGGAGTCGCGTCTCAGTCATGCGATGCACCTCCGGGCCGCGAGGACGAGGCGAAGGCGAGCACGTCAGGCGTGCCACGCGATCCGAGAGACCGGGAGGGCGGCGCAGGCCGAGGCGAAGGCGAGCACGCGAGCGAGTGCACTCTCGACGTGCATGAGCGAGCGGCGGAGCCGACAACGAAGGCATGCGGCGTCATAGCGGCCCCGAGATTCCGCCGTCCTTGCGGATCCGCCAGAAGTGGACCGCCATGAAGACGGCTGCGATGAGGGGGAAGGCCATGATGTGGAGGACGTAGAAGCGGAGCAGCGTGTTCTGCCCGACCTCGATGCCGCCCAGCAGGATCAGCTGGGAGGGCTTGTTGAAGAGCGGCGCGTAGTTGGCCATGTTGGTGCCGATCGTGATGGCCCAGTACGCGATCTGGTCCCACGGCAGCAGGTAGCCCGTGAACGAGAGCATCAGGGTCAGGAAGAGCAGGACCACGCCCACGACCCAGTTGAACTCGCGGGGCGGCTTGTAGGCCCCGTGGTAGAAGACCCGCATCATGTGCAGGAACACGAAGAACACCATCAGGTGGGCGGCCCAGCGGTGGATGTTGCGGGTCAGCAGGCCGAAGACCACCTGCGACTGGATCTGCAGGATGTCGGTGTATGCCTGCGTGGCCGACGGCACGTAGAAGAACATCAGGTAGACGCCGGTCACGACCAGGACCAGGAACAGGAAGAACGAGAGGCCGCCGAGGCAGAACGTGTAGGCGAACTTCACCGCGTGCTGGCGCACCCGCACGGGATGAAGGTGCAGGAACACGTTGTTCATGACCGCCATCGCGCGCGAGCGCTCGTCCGTCGGGTAGGCCTGCCGGAAGACCGACCGCCAGACCGCGCTGCGGCGGATCGACTGGTCGACCCGCTCGAGGAAGCTCACCTGCTGCCACCTCCCGTGACCGGCGTGTTGTCCTGGCCGAAGAGCCCGAGCTGGGCGTCGCGGTAGCTCTCCTTGTAGAGCCACCCGTCGCTGCTGACTTCCTGGAGCTCGAACCGCTCCATCGTGATCGCGTCGTACGGACACCGCTTGACGCACAGGGCGCAGCGGATGCAGCGCTCCTCGTCGAGCACCATCGCGGCGCCGGTCTGCCAGCCGTACGCCTCCACGAGCTCGGGGAGCGCCTCCTCGGACTTCATCTGGCTGACGTCGACCATGTGGATGACGCCCTCGGGGCACACGTCGGCGCAGGCGCCGCACAGCACGCAGCGGAACGGGTCGAACCAGATGTTGTAGTTGCACATCAGGCAGCGGGTCGACTCGGTGACGGCGTCCGTGGCGCCGTAGCCGCGCTCGACCGGCTGGGTGAAGTTCACCGCCGGGTCGGTGGAGGGCATGCGCGCCGGCGGCGGCACCATGGGGACGTGCTGGCGGGGGATGGCGTCCCAGAACTCCGGCATCTCGTGGCGCCAGGAGCTGACCACCCGCACGTTCGCGCGGATCTCGACCCGGGAACGGCCCGACAGGTAGCGGTCGATCGCGAAGGCGCACTTCTTGCCGTGGCCCGCCGCCTCGATCAGCGTGGTGGGGCCGGTCACGAAGTCGCCGCAGGCGAAGACGCCCTTGACGTTGGTGGCGTAGGTGCCCGGATCGACGCGGATGCGGCCGCGCGCGATCTCGAAGCTCGACTGGACCGGCAGGAACGTGTTGTCGGCCGCCTGGCTCACCGCCGGGATCACCGTTTCGGCCGGGATCACGAACTCGGTCCCAGGGA
>JAJYNP010000330.1 GCA_021786265.1 Chloroflexota bacterium | reverse complement strand
GATGCCCTGAGCCGACCGCGCCCGTCGGTTCGTGACTTCACGCCCGAGCAGGTCGAGGCGATCCTTCGCAGCCCGCGCCGCGCGAAGACGAAGTAGCACGTGAGGAGGGCTCGTCCGGTCGTCGTCAGTGAGAACACGAACCATCGGCGGCCGGGCACCTGTCAAGGGACAGCGGCACTCCGGTGCGACATGGACGGTTGGTAAACCGAGCGTGACCGAGATGGACATACCAACCGGGCATGACGCACAAGGCGGCACTTCCAACTACGCCGGGTTCTTGTTCGTGACCGCGCACGGTCTGCTCAACGAACTCGAGAAGTAGGCCGCTCGGCGACCTGCAAGGACCTTGGCGGGTCGTCACTCGCCACCCCCAGACGCGGCACCTCCCCCAGCGACTGGGCTGCGGGCGGCCGACGCCGTCCCGGCCGACGCCGAACGCCCGGCCGCGCCGTCCCGGCCGACGCCGTCACGCCCGCGCCCCTGCTTTCCTCGCCAATGTGCGACAGGCAGAGCACTACGCGGAGGTTCGGGCCGATCACGCTGCTCCGAACCGGGCCGCAGCCCCGAACCAGGCGCGGAAGGCTCGCTGATGCGCGTGGGCGGCTCATTGGCGAGGATCAGGAGCAGAATCTGGGGGCGCCGGCGGCACGCACCGGGCCGCGAGCCGGATAGTGTTCTGGAGCCGAACTTTGACGAGGAAAATCGCCCCCTCGCACCCGCCGTCACGCCCGCGCCCCCGTCGCACCCGCCGCCCCCTCGCACCCGCCGTCGCACCCGCCGTCACGCCCGCACCCCTGCTTTCCTCGCCAATGTGCGACGGGCAGAGCACTACGCGGAGGTTCGGGCCGATCACGCTGCTCCGAACCGGGCCGCAGCCCCGAACCAGGCGCGGAAGGCTCGCTGATGCGCGTGGGCGGCTCATTGGCGAGGATCAGGAGCAGAATCTGGGGGCGCCGGCGGCACGCACCGGGCCGCGAGCCGGATAGTGTTCTGGAGCCGAACTTTGACGAGGAAAATCGCCTCCTCGCAGCCGCCGTCACGCCATCGCCCCCTCGCACCCGCCGTCACGCCCGTTCCCCTGCTTTCCTCGTCGTCAATAAACCACCAGCGCCGGGTGCCTTCCGGGATGTGCGGCAGTGGGACGTTCTGGATGACCGTCCGCAGGTCCTCTGCCGACCACCCGTCAGCCGCAATGCGAACGATCGAGGTTGCGCTGACGCCGGACGCGATGAGCTCAGCGATCTTCTGCTTGCTCGCGACGGTCTTGCCAACTCGGCGTGGGCCGCGCACCAGGTAGAGTCCTCCCTGGACCAGGTCATCGAGGCACGCGGAGCGGTAGCCCAGCCCTGTTCCGCGGACGGTGCGAAGGTCGGCGTCGTCGGTCGCCCAGTTCGCGGATCGCCACCACGGATTGAGATCCGCGAGGTCCTGCGCCATCGTCCCGATCTTGGTTCTCGCTACAGGCTTGCTCCCACGTTCTTGGACGATAGTCGTCTAATACGGTGCACGCTGTTAGACGAGGATCGCTGCGAATAGGGACCCCATGTGAGACGAGACGCAAGGGCGCGAGGCAAGGGCGTGCAGGGTCGGGTGTTGGCAGGCACGTGGCCTTCCAGCCTCCTGCGCACCGTCCAGCACCGAACTGAACCCAGGCACCCTCAGGCTCCGCGCGCGAGCTCCGGGATCGCCTCCTCCTCCCCGCGCCTGTACGTTGAGGCATGGGGCCCGAGGGCCCGCAAGACACAGGCCCGCAAGACACAGGCCCGCAAGACACAGGCCCGCAAGACACAGGCATTGACAGGGAGGCAGCACGCGCTGATTCTCCCGACCAGGCGACCGATCACGAAGGGTACCGATCACGAAGGGTACCGATCACGAAGGGTGAAGTGGTGGCACTCACGCGGCAGCAGATCGAGGCGTACCTGCGCGAGGTGGGCGCAGACTTGGATGCTCAGGGTCTGCGCGGCGAGATCTTGATTGTCGGCGGCGCGTACATGACGCTCGTGCTCCGCGCACGGAACAGCACCAGGGACATCGACGCAATCGTCGTCAGCGATCCCAAGCCGCTGCGAGAGGCGGTCTTACGAGTCGCGCAACGGCACAGTCTCCCGGCGCACTGGCTCAACGACGCGGTAAAGGGCTTCATCTACCGGCAACCGAAGACCAGGCTGTGGGCCGAGTACCCGGGGCTCCGCGTGTACGTCCCCGGAGCGGACTACGTCTTCGCGATGAAGGCCGACGCCGCGCGACCCGAGGACCGCAACGATCTCATCAAGCTGCGAGACGAGCTGAAGCTCCGCAGCGCCGAAGAGGCGCTGCGCATCGTCGAGCGGTACGTGCCGAAGAACCGGCTCCGGATCCAGACACAGCTCATGATCGAGTCCTTGTTCGAGTAGGTGTCTGGACCTACGATGAACGTGATGACTACGGACCTTCTCCTTGAACGTGGCGAGATCCAGACTGGCTACCGCCTGAGCACGGTTCGCCAGTCGTTCGACCGTGTCCGTCGCGGAGAGGACCCCTGGATCGTTCTCGGAGACTTCCTTGACGACTGGCGGCGAGCCGAACCGGACCAGCGGCCACTGCTTGTGGCGGAACCGATCGGAACGACCGAGGATGATCCACAGCGCCGCTGGGCGGCGTTGTTTGCAGCCGTCGTCGATTGGCTGTGCTGGACGCTCGAGCCGCGCGTGGAGACGCCGGCATGGGTTACGGACCCGGTGTTCGTCTTGCCGGAGCCCTGGTTCGTCGTCCAGGGTAGAGCGATGCAGGCGTGGCAGTTGATCGAGAGTCCCACTCCCTTCCGCATGCGCCGCATCTTCACTGACGCGAGCATCGTCGCCAGGGCGTAACGCCCAGGTCGCCTTCAACCGACGACGCGCGCCCTCGGCCAACCATACCCAGGTGACTCCAGTCTCTGCATCTTGTAGCCTGGTGCGCCAACCGGATAAGCACAGGCGAGCATTAGCCCCAATACCGTTCAGTTAGGGAGGGGCGAGGATCCGGATCGCCTCCGCGACGGGGAGGTGCGGGTGGGGCCAGGCACGGTGGGCGGCCCGCTGGACGCCGTCGTTGCTCATCTTGCGTTTGACGACCCGGGCGGCGGCGCGCAGCCGCCGTCGGGGCAGCAGCTCGGCGCAGATCTCCCGGATCGCGCTGATCAGGGCACGGGCGAGGTGGAGCGGGCCGGTGCCCCGCTCGGTCCGCACGCTGCGCGCCGGGCGGCGGGCAGCGACCGGGTGAACGAGATCCGGTCGGGATCGAGGTCGCCGTCGTCGCCGGCGGCGTGGATGAGGGCTTGTAGCCGAATTCGTTGAGCGTGATCGACGCGCAGTCCCGGCGTCGGCCGATGGCTTTTTGGTCCCGATTGGCTCTTTCCGATCGGGGCATTTCGGCCACAAGCCTCTGAGTCCGCTGCCGGCTGGCGTGCGCGTTCTGGCGCGCGTTCATCCGGGAGGCTCGCACGAGGCGAGGCGCAGCCGTCACGCCTTGATCTGGCGGACGGGCCTGGCGGACGGGCCTGGCGGACGGGCCTGGCGGACGGCCCTGGCGGACGGCCCTGGCGGACGGCCCTGTCCTCTTATCCATGCAGCAGATCACCTACTCCCGGGCACGTGCTGACCTGGCGGACCTCTACGACGATGCGCTTGAGCACCTCCCCACTCGAATCGAGCGTCGCCGGGCTGACCCTGCCGTGCTGCTCTCCCTGGAGGACTTCAAGGCCCTCCTGAGCCGGTTCGAGTTCGCACCGGAGGTACTGTTCGAACCCTCCTCGGTGGCAATCTGGCTGCCGGAACTCTCGATCTGGGGACGAGGCACCACCTTCGCTGAGGCCAAGGAAGATCTTCTGGCGGAGATCGACCAGCTTCTCGCCCTGCTCGCGGAAGACGCACGGTTGCGTTCCGCTCCAAACATGGTCGAACGGCTGCCGTGGATCTTCCGGTTGATGTACGCGGAGAGCGACGCCGAGCGTGAGGAGGTGCTGTTCGCGGCACCTGCGGGGGAACCACGTCCCCTGGCCGTGGCGGGAGCCTGAGCGGCTCCATTGGCGACCTTCGGGGACCTCAAGACGTTCGTCGAGCGCAACGGCTGGACTGAGGAGCGCGACGGCTGGACTGAGGAGCGCAACGGCTGGACTGAGCTTGCCATTTAACGAAGTCGGCGGGCCAGGCCAGATCGCTCACGAGGCCGAACCGCTCGCTCGCTCGGCCGCCAGGATGATCTCTCGCGCCTGCTCCGCGAGCGCGCGCATCTGCTCCACCGTGCGGCGCAGTCGACGGTCGTTGGCGATCCATTCGGTGTAGCGGGCCGCCTCGGCGTCGCCGAGCCGCCGGGTGACGGTCCGCCCGGCGACCTTGGCGGTCCACTGCCAGTAGGGGCCGTGGAGGCGGGGCGGGACCGCGCCGCAGCGACAGCCCGGCTTGTTGCAGTGGGTGAAGCGCTGCCGCAGGCTGCCCTGCGCGATGAACCCGATCTCGCCGATGGATCGGGCGAGCGCGGCGTGGCGGCCCTCGAGCTCGGCGAGGGCCGCCGCTGGATCGTGGCGCCTGGTCATCAGGTCTCCTTCGGGGTGGCTCTGATTCTGCTACCGTGTGTCGGACAGTATAGATACGGTCCGACAGCCACCGGGAGGAGGCATGGACACCGCAGGACCGCTCCGCGTCACCGATCACGCCGGCGAGCGCGAAACGCTCAGGTCCTTCCGCGCGGACCTCTACGGCTGCCTGACCCGGCGGGCCGACGCGCTCTTCGAGCTCGCCGACACGCTCGTCGCCGGGCAGGCCGTGGCGACCGCGCCGCCGCCGCATCTGAGCCTCGAGCCCGCGTTCCGCCGCGGCTGGGGAAGCACGTACGGGGCGCTCCGGCGGGGCCGGATCGCCGAGGCGGCGGTGCGGGACCTCCTCGCCGCCTCCCGCCCGGCCTCCTGGCCGGCGGTCTTCGCGGTCGACGCATCGAGCTGGGCCCGCTGCGATGCCGAGTGCAGCCCCGAGCGCGGCTACTACCACCACCCCTCGCGCCACTCGAACGGCCAGCCGATCGTGGCCGGCTGGAACTCCAGCTGGATCGCCCAACTCAACTGGCAGGCCGACTCGTGGACGGCGCCCCTCGACGTCCGGCGCCTGCACCCGACCGAGGACGCCGGACGGGTGACCGCCGACCAGGTCGCGGCGCTGGTCGGGCGGCTCGGGGCCGACGGATCGGTGCCGCTGTTCGTGTTCGATGCCGGCTACGACCCGATCGCCCTCTCGGTCGACCTCGCCGCCACGCGCGCCCAGGTCCTCGTGCGGATCCGCTCCGACCGGGTCTTCTTCCCCGACCCGGCGGCGCGTCCCGTCGGCACGCGAGGGCGACCCCGCCGCCACGGGGAGCGCTTCGCCTGCGCCGACCCGGCGAGCTGGCCGGCCCCCGACGCGACGCTCACCACCGCGGACGCCCGCTACGGCCGGGTCGAGGTGGAGGCCTGGAGCGGGCTCCACCCCCGCCTCGCGCGTCGCGGCCGCTGGGTCGGCGACGACGGCCCGCCGATCGTGCGCGGCACCGTCATCCGGGTCGCGGTCGAGCACCTGCCCAAGCCCACGGCCCGGGCGATGAAGACGCTCTGGCTGTGGTGGTCGGGGCCCGGCACGCCCGATCTCGACGTCTGCTGGCGGGCCTACATCCACCGCTTCGACATCGAGCACACCCTGCGCTTCGTCAAGCACACCCTCGGCTGGACCACGCCCCGCGTCCGCCTGCCCGAACAGGCCGACCGCTGGACCTGGCTCGTGGTCGCGGCCTACACGCAGCTCCGTCTCGCCCGCGGTCTCGTCGCCGACTGCCGCCTGCCCTGGGAGCCCCCGCGCGACCCCGGCCGGCTCACCCCGACCCGGGTCCGCCGGGGTTTTCGCCAACTGGTGCAGATCCTCGGCACCCCGGCCAGAGCGCCGAAACCCACCAGGGCGGGTCCGGGACGCCCCAAGGGCAGTCGTCGCGGACCGGCGCCGCGCTACCCGGCAATCAAGAGGGCCGCCTGATGGGCGTTAAATGGCAAGCTGAGAGGCTGTGAATCTTTCGGCCAGGGGGATTCCCAGGGCGCTCGCTCGCAGCTACGATTCCGCCATGGACGAGACACTCTTCGACCTCCCGCCCACGGAAGCCAGCCCAGGTGAGCCCGAGGGACGCGGGCGCCCGCGCGTCCAGCGCCCCCAGCGCGACCAGATCACGCTCCGGCCGACCGATCTCGAGAGCCTCCTCCCGGCCGACCACCGGGCCCGTCTCGTGTGGGCGTTCGTCGAGGGCCTGGACCTCGCCCCCCTATACGAACGGATCCGGGCGACCGAGGGCCACGCGGGCCGGCCGCCGATCGATCCGGCGATCCTCGTCAGTCTCTGGCTGTACGCGACGCTCGAGGGCATCGGCAGCGCCCGGGCGCTCGACCGCTTGTGCGCCGAGCACGACGCCGATCGCTGGCTCGCGGGCGGGGTCGGGGTGAACTACCACACCCTCGCCGCCTTCCGGGTCGACCATGCCGACCTGCTCGACACCCTGCTCACGCAGAGCGTCGCCGCGCTCATCGCGGACGGGCACGTCACGCTCGCCGCCGTCGCGCAGGACGGGATGCGCGTGCGCGCCTCGGCCGGGGCCGCCAGCTTCCATCGGCGGGCCACCCTCGAGGCGGCCCTCGCCGCGGCCGAGACGCAGGTCGCCGCGCTCAAGGCGGAGCTCGACGACGACCCGGCGGCCAGCTCCCGGCGGATCGCCGCGGCCCGCGAGCGGGCGGCGGCCGAGCGGGTGGCACGGGTCCGCGCCGCGCTCGAGGCGCTGCCCGAACTCGAGGCCGCCAAGCGACGGAACGGCACGCCAGCCACCGAAGCCCGTTCGTCGCTGACCGATCCCGAGGCGCGGGTGATGAAGATGGCCGACGGCGGCGACCGCCCCGCCTACAACGCCGAGCTTGCCACCGACACCGCGAGCCAGGTGATCGTCGGGGTCGGGCTCACGAACGCCGGCTCCGACCAGGGCCAGCTCAGCCCGATGGTCGGCCAGCTCGAGCGCCGCTACGAGCGCGCCCCCGACGCCGTCCTCGTCGACGGCGGCTTCGTCAACCTCGCCGAGATCGAGGCGCTCGCCGGCTCCGCCTGCGGGACGACCCTCTACGCGCCACCGCCGACCCCCCGCGAGCCGACCCGCGATCGGCACGCCCCGCTGCCCACCGACGCCCCCGCGGTCGCCGCCTGGCGCGTCCGGATGGGCACACCCGAGGCGAAACAGATCTACAAGGGCCGAGCCGCCACCGCCGAGTGCGTCACCGCGATCGCCCGCAACCGCGGCCTCCGTCACATCCCGGTCCGGGGACTCGCGAAAGCGCGCGCGATCCTGCTCTGGTTCGCCCTTGCGCACAACCTCCTGCGGGCGCTCGCCCTGCGCGCCGCGGCTGCGACAGCTGTCTGATGGACGGGGGCGGGCGCCGCGCTCGACCGCCCGTGGAGCCCCCCGCCGCCCTGTCCCTCGCCCGACCGACCGTCAGCCTGCCGATCCACGCGACCTGACCCGAGCCATCCATGCCTCGTCTCGATCATCGCACCCTCACCGGCCCACTCACCCGTCGTGGGCGATTGGTTCACGGACTCTGAGGAGCCGAACCTCGCGCGCGGGCGCGCGCGCCCGGGTGATCACTGGCGCTACCGGAAGGACCTTCCGGATGGGACGAGCCTCCGGACGAAGGTCTCGCACAGCCTGCGCGACGAGATCGGGATCGACCTGTTCAAGCACATCCTGCGAGACCAGCTGCGGGTCACCGAAGATCGGTTCTGGGATGTCGTTCGGGGAGGAGCGACCGAGGTGACCGAGGCACCTCCCCCACAAGCAGCGACGATTCCCGGCTGGCTCGTCCAACGACTGATCTTGACCGTGGGGCTTCGGGAGGACGAGGTCCGCGCCATGACCGTCGACGAGGCGCGCTCGGCCTGGGAGGCCTACGAGGCCGAGCGCAGGTAAGCGCGTGGATGCACCTCATCGTCCACACGGGGCGAGGCTCCTGCACCCCGGCCGCGCCTCCGCCGTCCCGGCCGTCCCGCCCGGCCGCGCCCGCGCGCCTCGCTCGCGCCTGCTTTCCTCGTCAAAGTGCGGCCCGGGAACACTACGCGGAGGTTCGGGCCGATCACGCTGCTCCGAACCGAACCGCATCCCCGAATCGGGCGCGAAAGGCTCACCAATGCTCGTGGGGAGGGCATTGGCGAGGATCAGGAGCGGAATCTGGGGGCGCCGGCGGGACGTGCCGGACCGCGAGCTGCGTAGTGTTCTGGAGCCGAACTTTGACGAGGAAAATCGCCTGCGCCGCCGCCGACGCGCACCCCGTCCCGCGCCGCCCGGCCGCCCGCGCCGACCGCCCCGACGCCGTCCCGCCCGCGCCCCGTCCCGCCTCCGCCGTCCCGCGCCGCCCGGCCGCCCGCGCCGACCGCCCCGACGCCGGCGCCGTCCCGCCACGCCGACCGCCCCGACACCGGCCCCCCGTCACGCCGACCGCCCGCCACGCAGCCCTCGCCCCTGCAACCTTTTCGGCCCCGGCGGTCATGTACAGGATGTGACCCGCTTCACGACCGGCCCCGGACCCGACCTCGACTGCGCCGCGGCGCGCCCGCTCATCGAGGCGTACCTGCTCGACGAGCTGGGCGAGGCCGACGGCCGCCACCTGGCCGCTCACCTGCGCGACTGCCCGGCCTGCTCGGCCGAGCTCGGCGGTGCGACCCGCCTGATCGGGCTGCTCGCGACGCTGCCGACCCCGGCCCCCACGCCGGACCTCGACGAGCGGGTGATCCTGGCGGCGATCGCGGACCGCCGCCGGCGCCACGCCCACCGCAGCTGGCTGGCCGACCTCCGGCTCCAGGTCCTCCGGGGCGCGATGCGCACGACCGGCACGCTCGTCGTCACGATCGTGACCGTCGCCCTGCTGGGCGGCGCGTTCGT
>JAJYNP010000193.1 GCA_021786265.1 Chloroflexota bacterium | reverse complement strand
ACACGAACCCATCCGGCCAGCGCAGCCACTCGAGGTAGTCGAGGCAGGCAGCGTCATCGGGGAACCAGCTCAGCAGCTCGACATGGGTCCGCGGGTAGTCGATCCCGCCTTGCGGGGCCTCTCGGGACATCCCGGCATCTTACTGTACCGAAGTGGAGGACCCACTTCGGTAATCATCTGGGCGTACTCGGGGACCTGCCCGACGGCCGCTCCCATCCCACGCTCGCTCATCCCGTGCGGGCAGCCGAAGTTCAGCTCGACCCCATCGGCGCCGGTTTCGTTGACGCGCCGGACGATCTCCTGCCAGGCCTCCTGCTTCGACTCCACCATGAGCGAGACCACGACGGCGCGATCCGGGTAGCGCCGCTTCACGTCGCGGATCTCGGCCAGGTTGACCTCGATCGGCCGGTCGCTGATGAGCTCGATGTTCGAGAGTCCGACAATCCGCCGGCCATCGAGATCGAGGGACCCGAGGCGCGAGGTCACGTTCGTGATCGGGTCGCCGACCGTCTTCCAGACGGCACCGCCCCAGCCCGCATCGAATGCCCGGGCGACCATCTCGCCAGTGTTGGACACCGGGCTGCTGGCCAGCCAGAACGGGTTCGGGCTCCGGATCCCGGCAAGATCGACGGCGAGATCGACCCCGGCCACGGTCGAGCTCGCGAAGCTGACCCGGGGTCGAACCGGGGCCCCGAGCATCACGGCGATCGAGCGCGCCGCGACCTTGCCCCCCTCGACCGCGTGGACGACCTCGCGCCCGCCGCTGCCGACGTCGCCGCCGGCCCAGACCTTCGGGTTCGAGGTCCGCCCCGTCTGCGGATCGACTTGGACGCGACCACCGGCATGGACGACGCCGAATCCGTCGAGCAGGCCCTCGACTCCCCGCTGGCCGACGGCGCGGACGACGGTGTCGAGCTCGACTGTGAACCGTCCGCCGGGCACGGGCTGCGGCTCGCGACGGCCGGAGGCATCGGGCTCGCCGAGGCGCATCGTATCGAACTCGACGAGGGTCACCCGGCCACCCCGGCCGCGGATCTCCACCGGCGCCGCCAGCCAGCGGAGCCGGACGCCGAGCGACTTCGCAAGCTCGATCGCGTGCGAGTAGGCGGGGGCCTCGGCCTCGCTCCGCCGGTAGAAGAGCGCGACCTCCTCGCACCCGGCGCTGACGGCGGCAGCGGCGACATCGAAGGCGGTGCTGCCGCCGCCGATCACCCCGACCCGCCGACCGAGCCGCGGGCCGCCTGGCGCATCGTGGACGACCCGCGCGAGCACGTCGAGCGCATCGACGACGCCGTCGAGCTCCTCGCCCGGGATCCCGAGTTGGCGCGATTGCCCGAGCCCGACGCCCAGGAAAACGGCGTCGAACTCGTCGAGGAGACGCCAAGGCTCGATCGCCTCCCCGATGCGGACGCCGCTGCGCACGGTGGCGCCGGCGCGCTCGATCTCGGCGACCTCGCGGGCGGTCGTTTCGCGGGAGTGCCGCCACGGCACGATGCCGTAGTCGCACAAGCCGCCCGCTCGTTCGCGGGCCTCGAAGACCGTCACGTCGATCCCGGCACGGCGAAGCTCGGCGGCGCAGGCCAGGCCGGCCGGCCCGGCCCCGACGACGGCGACCCGCCCGGCCACCGGACGCTCGCCAACCGGGCGCGTATCGATGAACGGACGGCCGGTCGCGGCGTACGCGTCCATCACGTGGGCCTGAAGACGCCCGATCGCCACGGGATGGTCGATCGCGGCGCGGACGCAGGCACCCTCGCACAGGCTCTCCACGGGGCAGACACGGGCGCACGTTGCCCCGAGCGGATTCGCCGCCAGGATCGTCCGCGCGCTGCCAACGGAATTGTCGGTGGCGATCTTGTGGATGAACGAGGGGATGTCGATGTGCGTCGGACAGGCGGCGACGCACGGCGCGTCGAAGCAATAGAGGCAACGCTCAGCCTCGGCGCGAGCGGCGACGGGACCGAGCGGTCCCACGGTTGCCATGGGTCGGAGCGTCTGTGCTGCGCTCAGGGTCCACGCCTCCCGAAGCACGCCAGAAAGGCGTAGTATCGGTCGCTGGCAGGTCGGGCCGACAGGGTCGTCCGGCCCGAATCCGGCGGTCCGCGGGTTGAGGGTGCGACCACGGCGCCGCCTGTGGCAGTCGGCGAGCCTGCAACGATCGGCACCCGCCTGCCGCAGAGCTGGCGGTTGCCCCTCGCCCTGCCGAGGTAGCATCGAGGTCACGATGGACGCGTCAGGGCCGGTCGCTCGGATCCGCCACCTGCTGCGCCGACCCTCGGCCGAGGCGATCGCCGTCGGCGCTGCCTCGCTGGCCGCGGCCACGCTCGCCACCGCCGCAGTCGAGGCGTGGCTCAGCGTCAACGACGCGTCGGCGATCTACCTCATGGCAGTCGTCCTCATGGCCGGTCGTTACGGCACACGTGAGGGGATCGCCACCTCGATCGCCTCGTTCCTCGCCTACGACTTCCTGCTCATCGAACCGCGCTACACGTTCACCGTCCACGATCCACAGGAGTGGCTGAGCCTCCTCCTGTTCCTCATCGTTGCGACTGTGATCGGCCGTCTCGCCGCGCTCCAGGCCGAGCGGGCGCAGGAGGCCAGCCGGCGCGCCCGGGAGGCCCAGTCGCTGTTCGGGATCAGCAGGTCCCTTGCCACCGCGACCTCGGTGCGGGAGGCCGCCGTCGAGATCGTCGAACGGTTACACGCCGATACCGACGTCCAGCGGGTCTGGATCGGTGTCGGGACGATGCCGGCGCAGGAACGAGTGATCGCGGACACGGCTCCGGATGACGCCCGCCCGGATGTCCCGATCCCGTGGGTCCTCCGCCGCCAGCCGGGCGATCGGCCGGCCGAGTGGGTACGCATCCACGCCGGCCGCCGAGACCGCGTGCGGGAGGCCACGCGGGCCGGCGACGTCGACATCTTCCGCGTCGCCATCGTCGCCGACACGGAGCAGTTCGGGTCGGTCTGGGCGGTCTCGCCCCGAAGTGCAGAGCGTCCCAGTCTGGCTTCCACCCGCATCCTGTCGCTGGCCGCCGACCAGCTCGGACTCGCCCTCCACCGCGAGCGACTGAGTCGCGAGGCGACCGAGGCAGAGATCGCACGCCAGAGTGACGCGCTCAAGAGTGCCCTGCTCGATTCGGTCTCCCACGACCTGCGGACACCCCTGTCGAGCATCAGGGCGTTGGCCGGCAGCCTGATGGATCCGGCGGTCGACTGGTCGTCCGACGAGCGACGCTCGCTCGCTCGGGCGATCGACGTCGAGGCCGAGCGGCTCAGCCGGGTCGTGCGCAACCTCCTCGATCTCAGCCGGATCCAGGCCGGAGCGATCATTCCCGACCTCGAGGTCTACGAGCTCCGGGAGCTCGTAGAGGCGGCCGTCAGACGACTCGACGTCACAGCCGGCGAGCGTCCGGTGACCGTCGACATGGCCGACGACCTGCCGGTGCTCGTCGATGCGGTGTTCTTCGACGAGGTACTGACCAACCTTCTCGAGAACGCCGTACGCTACGCCCCGCCGCCCGCACCGATCAGGATCGCCACTCGCGAGGCAGACCCCGGGCACGTCACGCTCGTCGTCGAGGACGGAGGTCCCGGCGTCCCGCCCGAGGCGCTCTCCCGCGTGTTCGACAAGTTCTTCCGCGTCGATCGGCCGCGCGAGGGTTCCAGACGGGGCCTCGGCATCGGCCTGTCCGTCGTGCGCGGTCTGGTCGAGGCGATGGGCGGCCGGACGGAGGCGGCTCGCAGCGAACTCGGCGGACTGGCGATCCGACTCACGCTTCGGGTGGCACCCGCGCCGATCGCGGAGGCGGTCAGGTGACGGCCGGGGCGCGCCTCCTCGTGGTCGAGGACGACGAGCCGACTCGCCGTGCGGTGGCGGCCAACCTGGCGAGCCACGGGTATGGCGTGGTCGAGGCGGCCGACGGCGCAGAGGCGCTCAGGCACTGGGAGGTCGGACGTCCTGACCTGATCGTCCTGGACCTCGGACTGCCCGATATCGACGGGTCCAAGGTCATCCGACACGTAAGACGCGACTCCACGACGCCGATCCTCATCCTGTCTGCCCGAGGTGCCGAGCGCGACAAGGTGGCCGCCCTCGAGGCCGGCGCGGACGACTACGTGACGAAGCCGTTCGGAATGGCCGAGCTCCAGGCGCGGATCGCGGCGCTCCTTCGCCGCGCTGCCGGACCGGCAGCCGATCCGACCGGATCCCTCACGCTCGGATCGGTCACGATCGATATCGGCCGACACCGGGTGACGGTCGGGTCCACCGTCCTCGACCTCACTCCACGCGAGTACGAGCTGCTCAAGGTCCTGATGAGCCAGCCCGGACGGCTCATGACCCGGGGTCGCCTGCTGAGGGCCGTCTGGGGCACGGCGTACTCGGAGGAGGGCCACTACCTGCACGTCTACGTCTCCCGCCTGCGCCGGAAGCTCGGCGAGGCCGATCCATCCGGGCGCGCACGCGACCTCATCGTGGTCGAGCCGGGCGTGGGATACAGAGTCCGCGAGGCCTACGAACTCCCGTATTGAGCGGTTGTTGAGCCGCCGCGCCCGCGCCTTGCCCTCTCCTTCTTGGTGGGTCGGCCTACGGTGGAGGCGTGGATACCGTCCAACCGGTCACGCTGATTCAGCCTGCCGTCGCCCCACCCACGATCGACGACGCGGAGATCGAGCGGGCCTGCCGGGAGCTCACCGGCGCCATCTTCCTGGTGTCGAGCGGTCGCTTCCCCGCGGTCGTCATCACCAACCTCGAGCACTGCTGGGAGGCGATCCGCGCGACGCTCCAGCTGGCCGACGAATCGGGGGTCGACCTCGTCCCGATCGTCCGGCCGGACGGGTCTGGCTGCGACGTCTCGGTCCGAGCGCGCTGACCTGCGGATGGACGACGTCCCGACCGCATCGACACGCGCCCGTCGCGGGCGCAAGCCGGGCGACCGGCGGGTCCGCGTGGAGCGACCCGAATCGCGATACTTCCGCTATGGCCCGCCCGGGACCGTGGTGGCGCGGGCCGCCGCGATCGAGCCGAGCGGACGAGTCGGCCGGCTCGGCTTCGGGGCGCGACGCCTCCTGTTCGGTCGGGTGCTTTCGACGCACGAGGAGCTCGAGCAACGCCTGCCGAAATGGAAGGCGCTGGCGGTATTCTCAAGCGATGTCATGTCCTCGGTCGCCTACGCGACCGAGGCGAGCATGTTCACGCTCCTCGCCGTCGGCACCGTGGCCTTCAGCTACCTGATGCCGGTCTCGCTCCTCATTGTGGGGCTGCTCTTCCTCGTCACCTTCTCCTACCGCCAGACGATCCGGGCCTATCCCGGGGGAGGCGGTAGCTACATCGTTGCCCACTCCAACCTCGGGACGGTGCCCGGGCTCGTCGCGGCCGCGGCTCTCCTCACTGACTACGTCCTTACCGTGTCGGTGAGCGTGTCGAGCGGAGTCTTCAACCTCGCCTCGGCCTTCCCGATCCTGCAGGACGAGACCGTCCCGCTCATCGTCGCGATGATCCTCATCGTCATGGCTGTCAATCTCCGGGGCATCCGCGAGAGCGGCACGATCTTCGCCTTGCCGACGTACGTCTTCATCGGCAGCGTCCTCCTGCTCGTCGGGGTCGGCATCGCCCGGACGATCCTTGGCAGCCCGCCCCAGGTCACCGGGGTCGTCCCGATCGCCGTGCCGGTCGAGAGCCTCAGCCTCCTTCTGCTCATGCGCGCCTTCGCCGACGGCTGCAGCGCCATGACCGGCACCGAGGCGATCTCGAACGGGACGCCGGCGTTCAAACCGCCCGAGTGGAAGAACGCACAGACGACGATGGCGACGATGGCCGTCATCCTTGGCGTCGTGTTCCTGGGGATCTCCTACCTCGCCACCGTCTCGGGCGCCGTGCCCAGCGAACACGAATCCGTGCTGTCCCAGATCGGGGAGGCGGTGTTCGCGCAGGGTCCGCTCTACTACGTCCTCATCTTCTCCACGATGGGGATCCTGGTCCTCGCCGCTCAGACGAGCTTCGCCGACTTCCCGCGACTCGCCTCGATCCTCGCCCGCGACGGCTTCATGCCGCGCCAGTTCGCCTACCGCGGCGAGCGGCTCGCGTTCAACTCGGGGATCGTCGCCCTGGCGGTGATCGCGAGCCTCGTGGTCGTCGCGTTCCGGGGCCGCGTCGAGGCGCTCATCCCGCTCTACGCCATAGGCGTCTTCACGGCGTTCACGCTGTCGCAGTCAGGGATGGTCCACCACTGGTTCGTCGAACGGGGACCGACCTGGCGGCGGAGCGCTCTCATCAACGGGACCGGCGCGATCGCGACCGGGATCGTCGCCATCGTCTTCGCGATCGCAAAGTTCGGCCTCGGGGCCTGGATCGTCATCGTGATCGTTCCGGTCCTCGTCGCGATCATGCTGTTCATCCGCCGCGAGTACTCGCAAGCGGAGCTCGAGCTGCACGTCAGGCCCGAGACGACGATCGGCCCACCCTCTCGCCGGCAGCGCGTTGTGGTCCCGCTCCAGGAGATGCGCCGCGACGCGATCCAGGCGCTGAAGTTCGCACTGACGATGTCCGACACCGTCGTGGCCGTGCACGTGACCGACGACCTCGAGGCCGCCGAGCGGCTGCGTGATCGATTCGAGCGGCAGGTGCCGGGCATCGAGCTGGTCATCGTGGAGTCGCCGTATCGCGAACTCGTGCAGCCGCTCATCAGATACCTCGAGGTGACGGCCGAACGAGACGCATCAACGATGACCGTCGTGCTGCTGCCGGAGAGGATCGTGAGCCACTGGTGGGAGCGGTTCCTCTACAACCAGAACTCGCACCGGATCCGCGACGCATTGTCCGGCCACCCCGGGATCCTCGTCGCCGATGTCCCGTTCCGGCGTGCGGCGTAGGCGCGGTCCAAGCCCCGATCCCGCGCCGACCATCGTGTTCCGCGCTCTCTATGACGTGGGAGCGATCGCACGAGGCTGACCTCGAGGAATCCCGAACGCCGGCCGCCACCATCGACGCGTCCGACGTCAGTCGTCGACGACGGCGTCCGCCTCGATCTCGACCTTCCAGCGCGGATCGAGGAAACCCGACACGATGACCATCGTGCTGGCCGGAAGCACGTCTCCGAACACCGCACCATGGACGCGACCGACGGCCTCCCAATCCTCCCGCGCGACGAGAAACGTCCGGGTCCGCACGATGTCGGCCAGCCGCGCGCCCGCCTCGACGAGCGCTGCCTCGATGATCTCGAGGCAGCGTCGAGTCTGGACCGCGGGATCCGGATCGCACGAGCCGTCCGGCCAGATCGGAGCGGTCCCGCCGACGGTGACGTGATGCCCGGCACGCACGGCCCGGCTGAACCCGATGATCGGCTCGTAGGGCGACCCGGAGGAGACGCGCTGGCGCTGCACCGTCGGACCGTACAGCGCGCGCCTCCAGCTGTCGATGCCGATCAGGACCCGCGGGCAGCCGTATCCGCGACGAGGACCGCGACAACGATGAGCCAGGAGAGGCTCGCCACGTAGAAGAGGCGCTCCACGAGGCCGAAGACCCGTCGCGTCCGGGGCGTCGACCCGGCGCCGAACGTCGCGAGCACCGCCAGCGGGACCGCGGCGCTCAGGGCGACCAGGACCGCCGTACGTGCGCTGCCAGTCGCGCCCACGGCGAGCACGGTCGTCACCCGGGCATCCGCCTCGCGGACCACGAACTCGCCGATCGTCGGGGCGGCGATCCCGATCGCGATGAACGCCGCGGCGGCGAGCAGGGCGTGGATCTGTCCGGTCCGCGTCAGTGGTCCATCCAGATCGGTCGGAAAGGCGGCGATCGCGATCCTCGTCAGGCCGTAGACGACGAGGAGGCCGAGTCCCCCGACCGGAGCCGGGCCGAGGCGCGCCAGCGCGACCGCGAGCACGAGGGCGCTCAGGCCGCAGGCCACGACCTGGAACCGGTACTGCGGGCCGTATCGGCCGACGGCGTACGCGCTCACGCCGTCGCGGGCGGCATCGACGCTCGTCCGGCGGGTGTGCAGCCACGCCACGGTCACCGCGGCCGCCGAGACGGCAATCGCCGCGCCGACGCCCAGGAGGACCGTCGGCCAGTCGTTCACGGTGCCAAGTATGCTCGGGCCCGGTGCCGGGCGAGGCACCGCCGCCCAACTGCGGGGTGGTCAGACGGCGACCGACGCGCAACAATCGGTGCACCCGACGAGGACAGCGTCCCATGTCGCTTCGACGGTCGATCAGCGAGCTCCTCGTCGAGGCGCGGTCGCGCCTCGACCGGCTCGAGCCGCTGGCGGCGCTCGCCGCCATGCGTGACGGCGCCATCGTCATCGACACGCGCTGCGCTGAGCTCCGTCGCGAGACCGGCGTCATCCCCGGCTCGATCCACGTCCCGCTGTCGGTCCTCTTCTGGCGTCTCGACCCGGCGTCGGGCCACGACGACCAGTCCCTGTCCGACCCCGACCGCCGGATGGTCCTCGTCTGCGCCCACGGCTACTCGTCGAGCCTCGCCGCATCGACGCTGCGCGATCTCGGCTTCGCACGAGCGACCGATCTCGTCGGTGGCTTCGAGGCCTGGGCCGCGGCCGGCCTGCCGGTCGAACCCGCGACGGACTGACCTGCGCCTGGCGCGCCGTCCATCCCCCGCCGGTGCGTCAGCGCCAGAGCAGGTCGTACGGGTGCTCGCCGACGAGGGGGCGGCCCTCTGCGAAGCGCCGGAGCTCGAAATCCGAGATGTCGACGGTCGTTGATCGGCCGTCGAGGATCAGCTCGGCCAGGCTCGCCCCGACCGCCGGGGCCGTCTTGAACCCCGTGCCCGAGAAGCCACAGGCGAGGTAGAAGCCCTCCGGGCCTGCCTGGCAGATGACCGCGCGCTGGTCCGGGGTGATGCCATCCTGGCCGCCGTGTGCCGCGCGGAACGTCCCGGCGCTCATCCACGGCAGGCGATCGCAGACCCGGGCGACCATCTCGTCGACCGAGCCATCGCGCAGCGCGGCGAGCGGTCGATCCGTCTTCATAGAGAGCCGCTGGGTGTTCGGGTTGTCGAGGACGACGTCGATCTCGAGGGTGGGGTCGGTTTGAAGTTGCCCCGCTTTCGTGGACGGTCGGCTAGTACTACAACGCCGGTTGTTG
>JAJYNP010000258.1 GCA_021786265.1 Chloroflexota bacterium | reverse complement strand
GGGCCGCCAAGGGCACCAACCTGCTCGGGGTGCGGGCCGTGCTCGCCCAGTCCTTCGAACGGATCCATCGCTCGAACCTGGTCGGAATGGGCGTGCTCCCCCTGCAGTTCCTGCCCGGGGAGAGCGCCGACTCGCTGGGACTCACGGGCCGCGAGTCGTACGCCGTCCGCGGGCTCGCGGCCGGCCTCCAGCCCCGGCAGGAGGTCACCGTGGAGGTCACCGGTGGCGACGGGATCGCCCGGAGCTTCCGCGCGGTCGCCCGGCTTGACGGCCCCATCGAGATCGACTACTACCGCGAGGGCGGCATCCTGCCGGCCGTGCTGCGCCGGCTGGCCCGAGAGGGCACCGCCGAAGCCTGACCGGGACGGCGAGGCCGGCCCGAAGGCCGGCCTCGCCGTCTCCGGCTCCAGCGCGCGCGACCAGACAGACGCTCGCGCTCTCGACCGGTCGCCCGGACAGTCAGTTGCCGCAGGGCGCCACGTTGCGCCAGTTGAGCACGGTGTCGTCGGCGGTCTGGGTCCCGGTCGAGCCGTAGGTCAGCGTCAGCAGCCGGTTGCCAATCTCGCCGCAGGCGGCGTCCTTCTCGACGTGGTCCCAGTCGCCGAGCGTGTACTTGTACTCGATCTGGGTCGACTCCTTGCCGGTGAGCGTGATCGTCCAGTGAGTGGCGTCCACACGGCCCAGGACGACCCCAGCCGGATTCCAGGCCGGCAGCCCGCCGTCCAGGCGGTCGAGCGTGCCAGCGAGGTAGGCGGACCTGCCGGTGGCGTCGGTAGTGGACGGCACCGTGACGTTGAAGACGACGCTGACGGTGCGCGCCGCGGCCGTCGCGCTGACCTCGTCTGAGTAGCCAGAGCGGTTGAACGACGTGTCGACCGAGCGGACGACGTAGTAGTACGTGGCATCCTGGGTGACCGTCGTGTCGGAGAACGTCGTCCCCGTGGTCAGCCCGAGCGCGCTGTACGGCCCGCCAGAGGTGTCGCCGCGGAGCACTTCGTAGCCATACAGCGTCGGATCGCCGCTCACGGCGTCCCAGGCCAGGTCGATGCTGGTCGGCGCGGCGGCCGTGACGTGGAAGCCGGCCGGCGTCGCCGGCGGGGTCGTGTCGGTGGTCGTCACCGTCAGCTTGCCCGGGTTCGGCGGAAGCGTCCCGGCCGGGATCGGTCCGCTCAGGTCCGCGTAGAGCCAGTCGCGTCCGCCGGTCGTCGTGTAGCGGTACAGGTAGTCGAATGTGCCGGCCGCGGTCGGCAGCAGGCTCGCGACGAACTCGTCGTTGTTCCCGGCGTCGACGTTGAACGTCGCCTCGACCCACGACCAGGCCGGGTTGCCCGCCGGGTTGCTGCCTGCCGGGCCAAAGCCGAGCTGGGCGCGCAGGGTGGGGGTCGGCCCGGGCTGGCTCGTGGCACCGTCGATCCAGACCTGCCCGTAGGCATTGTCGGTGCGGTCGGTCGCGCTGAGCGTGTGGGTCAGCGTCGGCGGCCACTGCAGGTTGGCCCAGCCGATCGTCAGGTGCGGCAGGGCGCTGACCTCGTTGGACGGGCCGCTTTCGTTGCCCGCCGCATCGAGGGCGCGAACGACGTAGTAGTACGTTCGCCCGTTGGCCGCGCCATCGTCGGTGAAACTCGTGCCGCCAACTGGCGCGCTGTTCAGCTTGACGTAGCCGCCGCCGGTCAGCGGGCTGCGGTAGACGTCGTAGGCGACCGCGCCCGACGACGCCGTCCAGCTGAGGGCCACCAGTCCGTTGCCCTCGGTCGCGGCGAGCCCGGTCGGGGCGGGCGGCGGCGTCAGGTCGACCGTGCCGCTCGCCAGCACGACGCCACCGTTCGCCGGCAGCGTCAGGCTGATCGACCCGCCGGCCACGGTGAACGAGCCGCCGACCGATCCGCCGACGGGGTAGCGGTCGGCGAACGCGATCCCGTCGGGGACGTAGCCACCGAGCGGGATGCTGAAGGTGCCGCCGCCGAGCGACGTGGCGACGACCGCCGCGTCGGTGCCCGTCCTCCGGCCGAGGACGAGGGTCCGGCTCGCCTCGTCGGTGAAGAGCACCCGGAAGTCGCCGTCCGTGAGCGCCGAGATCGAGCGGCGCAGGCCCGTCAGGGCCTGGTAGTGGGCGAGCATCGACGTGTCGGGCGACCCACCGAGGTCGGCCCAGGGGTAGGTGCGCCGGTCGTCCGGGTCGGTGTCGCCGGTCATGCCGACCTCGTCGCCGTAGTAGATCGTCGGCATCCCGGGCACGGCGAACTGGAGCAGCGAGGCGAGCCGCTGGCGCGCCTTCCCCTCGGCCACGTTCGCCGCATTCAGCTCCTTGTCCGCGGTGGTCGCCGCGCCCGGCGTCAGCGTCCAGCGCACCCGCTCGGTGTCGTGGCTATCGAGCAGGTTCATCAGCGAGTAGTACGCGGCGTCCGGGTAGTCCTCGCGGATCGACAGCAGGCGCGCCGCCACGCCGCTCATCGAGACCTGGTGGCCGCTGTCCGCGAAGCCCTTCGAGTCGAAGGCCTGCGGCGCAAGGTAGCCGAGGACGGCGTCGCGGAAGCGGTAGTCCATCGTCGTGTCGGCGCGCGTCCCCTCGAGGAAGCTGAGCAGCGTGCTGTCCTTCTGCCAGAGCTCGCCGATGATGAGCGCGTCCGGGTTGGTCGACTTCACGACCTGCCGGAACTGCTCCCAGTAGCCGCTCGGGAAGGAGGGGTCGCCCATCACGTCGAGCCGCCAGCCCGAGGCGCCCGAGACGAGCCAGATCTTCGAGATCGCGTCCGGGTTCGCCAGGAAGTAGGCCTGGACCTCGGGGTTCGACTTGGTGAGGACGGGGATCGAGTCGAAGCCGAACCAGCCGTCATAGGTGGCCGACAGCGCGCCGGTGCTCCCGGCGCAGGTCCCCGTGCCCGGCGCGACATCGTGGAACGTGAACCAGGCGCGATACGGCGAGCTGGTGGACTCACATGCGCCCACTGTCGCGTAGTGGTGGTAGCGGTCGAAGAACGGGCTGTCCGACGAGAGGTGGTTGAAGACGCCGTCCAGGATCAGCCGCATGCCCCGCTGCGTCGCGTGCTTGGCGAGGTTCTCCCAGTCCTTCTGCGTCCCGAAGTATGGGTCGACCTTCGTGTAGTCCTGGGTGTCGTAGCCATGGTTTGACCCCGAATCGAAGATCGGGTTGAGGTAGATCGTGGTGACGCCGAGGGTGGCCAGGTACTCGAGCTCCTGGTCGAGCCCCTTCAGGTCGCCGCCGAAGTAGTCGCGGCCGCGGGGCTGCTCGACGGTGCCGGTCGTACCGGGCGCGTTCCCGAAGCGCGGCGCGCAGCTCGTGGACGCGTCGGCGTAGTTGCGGCAGTAGCCCTCGGGCGGCGTGCCCCAGGCGAGCTTGAGAACCGGATCGTCGTAGCGGACGTCGCCGGTCTTGGGGTCGTTGTCCTTGCGCCCGTTGCGGAAGCGGTCGGGGAAGACCTGGTAGACGATCGCGTCCTTCGCCCAGGCGGGCGCGGTGAACGACGGGTCGTAGCGGACGATGTCCCAGCTGTTGTCGACGACGCTGTCGCTGGGGGCACCGAGGCCGCCGTCGAGCGCCGCCGTGTCGTCGGCGTAGTAGACGGTCCGCGACCCGTCCGTGACGATGAAGCGGTACCACACGACGTCCGGTCCGGTTGTCGGCTGGTCGGCTGCCAAGGTGACCTGCCAGAAGTCGCACGTGTCGGCTGCCAGGCTCGGCTCGTAGCAGGAGACGTCGCTCGCCGCGATCGACATCGGCACGATCTGCTGGCCGGCAAGCTTCACGCTGTACAAGCGCAGGCTCACGCCGGTCACGTCGCCGTGGAAGGTGCGGAAGCGGAGCGTGACGGGGGTGCCTGCCGGGACGGCCCCGCCCGGGGTGCGGTAGAGCGTGTCGCGCGAGTCGTGGCGCAGCCCGTCCCACTCGACGTTGTTGTCGTGGTGGTGGCCGGCGGGAGGCGTGACCGCGATCGACAGGACGTGGGTCGAGGCGACGTAGCTGAACGCCACCGTCGAGCCGGGGATCGAGACGCTGAAGGGGATGTCCGGGCCGTTCTGGGCGCCGTCCGCGCCGTAGTTCTCCGACCAGCTTTCATTGATGGCCACCTTGGCTGCGTAGCTGCCCACCGGGATCGCCGTCGTGGCGAACGTGTACGTCCCGTCGCCGTCGGGATCCTCGAGCCAGGAGCGCAGGCAGCCCGGGTCCCAGTCGCCCGGGCACCCGAGCTCGGACTGGAAGCTGCCCGGGACGGTGGCGACGACCGAGTTAACGCTGTCGGTGACCCAGTGGGTCTTCTCGTCATAGAAGAACTTCACGGGCCCGTCGGCGGCCTGATGCAGCGGGATGTTGGCGCCGTTCTGGACGGCGTGGAGACCGTAGCTCACGTCCCAGGTGCCGTTGAGGGCGGCCTTGTACTCCCAGTCGCCCGCCGGGACGGTGAACGTCGCCTGCCAGACGTCGTCGCTCGCGTCGTAGGTCAGGTGCGTCGCGGCGCAATCGGGCTGCCAGTCGCCTGGGCAACCGAGTTCGGACTGCAGGCTGCCGACGACGGTCACGCTCACCGGGCCCGCGGCACGAGCCGGCGCCGGGCGAAGGCCCGGCACCAGCGAGCCGAGCAGGGCGGCGATGGCCGCGATCGTCAGCAACGCCGGGGCGCGGCGTCGGGCACCTGTACGCTGCGGGCGCACCGAGACGGCCCGCTCAGACGGGGCATGCATCCTCCCAACCCTCCCTGGTTGTCGCGCGCCCCCCGCCGCACGCACTGTCGTCCTGCCGGCTTGGGCAACGGGCCCTCCCGCCCGTTCCAGCGTTAAACCGGTTTACACTCCGGCAACCGCGTCTGTCAAGACGAACGCACGCGAGCTCACCCCACCGGCGACGGGAGCACGAACGACGGGCCGGGCGCAGCGCTCGGAACGGCACTCGGCGCGGGAGTGGAAAGGCTGACCGAGGGGCCGTAGTAGGCGCCGAGCACCACCAGGCCGGCGAGCACCAGCAGCGCGATCAGCGCCAGGATCAGCGCGTACTCCGCCAGGCCCTGGCCGCGGCCTCGCCGGCGGGGCGCGTGCCGCGCCGGCACCGCCGCTTCCTCGTCACGCTGTCCGGTCATCGCGCCTCCCGGCCGTCAGGGTCGAGCACCCGTGCCGCGCCGTCAACTGGCCGGGCAGGGTCAGTGTCGCCGGGCAGGGTCAGCCGTCCGAGCGACAATGTGCGTGGATCGCAGGGCCGTGCGGTCCCGAGGGAAGACGCGGTCGATCTGCCCGGGACGTCGGAGGAGGTCGTGCACGTGAGCCGTGAGGGCGAGGTCGAGCGCGCACCGCAGGCGGGACCGGCCGGGCCCGAGCCGGGCGTGCCGGTGCGGGTGCCGGCCGATCCGAGGTCCGGGATCGAGCGCGGGAGGTCCGGGATCGAGTACAAGTGGGTCGCCCTGTCGGTGACCACGCTCGGATCCGCCATGGCCGCCATCGACTCGTCCATCGTCGTGCTCGGACTGCCGACGATCATGACCAGCCTTCGCTCGGACCTCGTCACGATGATCTGGGTGCTCATGGGCTACATCCTGATGAGCACGGTGTTCCTGATGCTGTTCGGCCGCCTGGCCGACATGTTCGGGCGCGTCCGCATGTACAACGCGGGGTTCGCCGTGTTCACCGTCGGATCGCTGCTCTGCGCGCTGGCCGGCAGCGGGGCCGAGCTGGTCCTGTTCCGGCTGGTGCAGGGGGTGGGCGGCGCCATGCTCATGGCGAACGCGATGGCGATCATCACCGAGGCGTTCCCCGCCGGCGAGCGTGGGCGGGCGATGGGCATCAACTCGATCACCTGGGCCATCGGCAACATCGTGGGGCCGGTGGCGGGCGGCCTCATCCTCGCGTTCCTCTCCTGGCAGTGGATCTTCCTGGTCAACGTGCCGATCGGGGCGATCGGGACGCTTTGGGGCTACCTGGCGCTGCACGAGGTGGGCCAGCCGAGACGCGGCGAGCGTTTCGACGTGCTCGGGATGGTGCTGTTCTCGGGCGGGGTCTCCTGCCTGCTCATCGCGCTGTCGCAGGGGATTTCCTGGGGCTGGTTCTCGGCGCCCACGCTGGGCCTGTTCGGCGCGTTCGCCGTCCTGGAGGTGCTGTTCGCCGTCTCCGAGCGGGGCGGCGGCACGCACTTCATCGACCCGTCGCTGCTCCGATCGCGGATCCTCGCGTTCGGCACGGCCGCCGCGACGCTGCAGAGCCTCAGCATGTTCGCGGTGAACTTCCTCATCGTGTTCTACCTGCAGGCCGTGAAAGGCACCACCCCGCTCCAGGCAGCGCTGATGATCCTGCCCCTGTCGCTGGTGCAGTCCGTGATCGGTCCCATCGGCGGGTTGGTCTCGGACCGGGTGGGCGCGCGGACACCGGCCACCGTCGGGCTGATCCTCCAGGCGGCCGCCTGCGTGATCCTCGCCCAGCTCACCGTCACCTCGTCGTATGGCGCGCTGCTGCTCGGGCTCCTCGTGCTCGGCGTGGGCGGGGGTCTGTTCTGGTCGCCCAACACCAGCTCGGTCATGGGCGCCGCGCCCGTGCAGCGACTGGGCGTGGCCAGCGCGACGCTCGCGACGTTCCGGCAGACCGGGATGGTGACCAGCTTCGCCCTGGCGCTGGCCGTGGCTGCCGCGGCCATTCCGCCGCGGCTGGTCGGGGCCATCTTCCTGGGCACGTCGATCCAGCTTGGCGCACCCACCATGGGCGCGTTCACGGTCGGCATGGCGCATGCCCTGGCAGTGTCGGCACTGATCGTCCTGGCCGCCAGCGCGATGACGGTCATCGCGGGCGACACGGCCAGGACGCGACGAGCGGCACGGGCCGTGAGCTGACCCGGGGCGGCGCGAGGGTGACCTGAAGCGGAGGGGGCGATGTTCGGCTCACTGCTCGTGATCGTGCTGGCCGGCCTGGTGGGACCCCTGATGGCCGCCGGCCGGCGGCCACTCATCCCCGCGGTGGTGGGCGAGCTCGCCGCCGGCGTCGTCCTCGGGCGGTCCGGGCTGGGGCTGATCGACCTGTCGACCCCCACCAACGGGCTCCTCTACGGGCTCGGGTTCGCCATGCTCATGCTCGTCGCGGGCACGCGCGTGGACCTCCGGTCCCCGTCGTTGCGGGGTGGTGCCCGCGCCGGCGCGATCGCCTTTGTGATCGTGGCGGCGCTTGCGCTCCCCGCCGGCCTCGCGATCGGCGCCATCGGCGCGCCACGCGCGCCCGCGATCCTCTTCCCCGTGCTGATCGCCGGAAGCTCCGCCGCGATCGCGTTCCCGATCCTCGAGGAGCGGGGCCTGCTCGGCCCGGGGATCGGCCTGCTGCTGGCATGGATCCCGCTGGCCGACGCGACCACCGTTCTGGCCATGCCGCTGACGCTCATCGGCGCGGCGCACGTCCCGGGCGCCCTCGGTGGCGACGTGCTGATCGTGGCCGTCACCCTGGGTGGCCTCTGGCTCGGGGAGCGTGCTGCGCGCGCTCCCGCCATCCTGACGCTCCGCGATCGCTCGCAGGCCCGCGGGTGGGCCCTCCAGCTGCGCGTGACCCTCCTGCTGCTGGTCGTGCTGTCGCTCATCGCCACCGAGACCGGGGGCTCGACGCTCGTGGCCGGCTTCGGGGCCGGGATCGTGCTGGCGCGCCTCCGCGAGCCGCAGCGCCTCGAGCTCCAGCTGTCGGGGCTGGCGGAGGGGTTCTTCGTGCCGGCCTTCTTCGTGCTGCTCGGCTCGGAGCTCGACGTCCGCTCCCTGCTCGGGGACCCGGGCGCGATCCTGCTCGCGTTCCTGCTCGCGGCCGCGGTGCTGCTCACGCACCTGGTTGCCGCGCGCGTGGTCGCGCCGGTACCCAGGCTCGGGTTCGGGCTGGCCGCCTCGGCCCAGCTGGGGCTCCCGGCCGCGACCGCCTCGCTCGGGCTGGCCACCGGCGCCCTCTCGCCGGCCGTGGCGGCCGCCGTCGTCGCCGCCGGCTGCCTGACGGTCGTGCCCGCCGCGATCGGCAGCCGCCAGCTGGCGGACGCCCTGTCCGCGGCCCCGCCGCCCGTCCCCGCCACGCAGCAGGCGCCGGCATGAACGCCGAGCAGCGGGTCGCCGCGCTCGACATCGGCAGCGACACCGTCCACGTGCTGATCGCCCGCGTCAACCCCGGGACCGACGAGCTCGTCGGTCCCGGGATCACGGTGCTGGAACAGCACGGCGCGCTCCTGGAGCTGGGACGCCGGGTCGCCGCGAAGGGCCGCGTGGGCCACCGGGCCACCGCCCGGCTGGAGGACGTGGCCGGGCACTTCGCCTGGCTGGCGGAGCGACAGCACGCCCCCCTGGTGATCGGCGCCACGGAGGCGCTGCGCCGCGCCGGCGACGGACCGCTCGTGGTCCAGCGTCTCGAGGCCCGGATCGGCCAGCCCGTGCGCGTGCTGACCGGTGCGCGGGAGGCGGCGCTCGGCCTTGCCGGCGCGCGTGGCCGCCTGGACCCCGCCGGCCCGCAGCTGGTGATCGACTCGGGCGGGGCGTCCACCGAGCTGACCCTGACCGAAGGCCGCCGTCGCATCGCGAGCGCCTCGCTGCCGGTGGGCGCGGCGCTCCTCGGTGCGTCGCTGCACGGGGATCCGCCCGAGGCGCTGTCCTGGGCGCTCGGTGCGGTGCAGGTGGGCAGGGCCCTGGGGCTGGCGCCGGAAGGCAGGCCGGCGCGCGCGTGGGCGACCGGCGGATCGGCGCACAACCTCGCCGGGCTCGAGCGGACACGGGGACGGGAGGGGCCGCAGCTCCTGACCGCGACCGAACTCGCGAGCCTCGCGGCGGAGCTGCTGGCACGATCCGCGCGACGGATCGCCCGACGCAGTGGCGAGGACCCTGCGCGCGTGCGGATCCTCCCCCCGGGGCTCCTGATCATCGCGGCCGTGCTCGCCCACTACGGGCTCGAGGAGATCACCGTGGTGCCGGAGGGGCTGCGCCAGGGCATGGTCGCCGCGTTCGTGGAGCTGGGCGACGACTGGTGGCGCGATGAGCGCTCGGAGGACTGATGCACGCACACCCATCGCCCCTGTCGGCCGATCGGTTCTTCGCGCCCGACCCGGCCCAGCGGCGCGTGGCACGCGCACTCTACGAGGGGATCGCGGACCTCCCCATCGTCAGCCCGCACGGCCATGTCGATCCGCGGCTGCTGGCCGACGAGGACGCGACGTTCGGCACCCCCGCCGACCTGTTCATCATCCCCGACCACTACGTCTTCCGGATGCTCCACTCCCAGGGCGTCGCGCTGGAGGCGCTCGGCGTGCCGCGGCGCGACGGGCTCGCCGACCCGGTCGATCACCGGCAGATCTGGCAGGTGTTCGCCGACCACTTCCACCTGTTCCGGGGCACCCCGACCGGGATCTGGCTCGCACAGGAGCTGCACGAGGTGTTCGGCATCCCGGAGCCGCTGACCGGGGCCAACGCCCAGGCGGTGTACGACGAGCTCAGCGACAGGCTGGCGCGGCCCGAGTTCCGGCCGCGGGCCCTGTTCGAGCGGTTCAACATCGAGACCCTGTGCACCACCGACGACGCCGGCGACCCGCTGGCCTGGCACCAGGCGATCCGGACCTCGGGCTGGGCCGGCGACGTCCGCCCGACGTTCCGCCCCGACGGCGTGGTGAACATCGGCGCGCCCGATTGGCGCGCCCGTCTCGACGACCTCGGCCGGGCCTGCGGGCGCGAGATCACCTCGTGCGCCGCGCTGGTCACGGCCCTCGAGGAGCGGCGTGCGTTCTTCAAGCGGATGGGCGCCACCGCCACGGATCACGGGGTCGAGTCCGCCTACACCACCCCCCTCGACGCTGTCGAGGCCGAGGCGATCTTCGCCCGGGCTCTGCGCGGGGCGGCGACCGCCGATGACGCGCGTCGCTTCACCGGGCACCTGCTGATCGAGGAGGCGCGCCTGAGCGTCGAGGACGGGCTCGCGATGCAGCTGCACGTGGGCGCCCTCCGCAACCACGACGCCTCGGTGTTCGAGCGGTTCGGGGCCGACAAGGGCGCCGACATCCCGGTGACGACCGAGTTCACCCGCAACCTGCGGCCGCTGCTGGAGCGCTTCGGCGACGACGCGCGGCTGACGCTGATCCTCTTCACCCTGGACGAGAGCAGCTACGCGCGCGAGCTCGCGCCCCTGGCCGGGCACTACCCCGCCGTGCGCCTCGGCCCGCCCTGGTGGTTTCACGACAGCCTCAACGGCATGGCCCGCTACTTCGCCCTGGTGATGGAGACGGCGGGGCTGTGGAACACGGTCGGGTTCAACGACGACACGCGGGCCTTCGTCTCGATCCCGGCCCGGCACGACGTCTGGCGGCGGGCCAGCGCCGACTGGCTGGCCGGGCTGGTGGTGCGCGGCCTGGTGGACGAACCCGAGGCAGTCGAGATGGCCTACGAGATGGCCGTGGGCCTGGCCAGGCGTGCCTATCGGCTGGGGCGTGCCTATCGGCTGGGGCGCGCGTGAGCGCGGGGCGCGCGTGACCGGGCCGCCGTCTCCAGTGCTGCCTACCGCACCCCGCGCGTCGGCCGCCGCCGCCCGATCGCCAGGTACATGCCCGCGGCAGCGAGCACGAGCGCGATCACCAGGATCGCGATCGACAGCTCCATCCCGACCGGCGCGCCGGGGGCACCGCCGGACAGCGGTGACGGTTGCGCCGCGGCCACCACGTCGGCGGAGAACGCGCCGACGTTCCCGGCCGCGTCGATTGCCCGTACCACGTAGTAGACCGCTGCCGCGGGCGCCGCGCGGTCCACGAAGGACATCGCGGAGGTGGTGCCGGCGAGGGCGTAGCCCCCGCCGGCCACGGGCGAGCGCCAGACGGTGTACGTGGCCGCACCGGCCGGCGCCGTCCAGTGCAGTTCGGCACCATCGGCCGAACGAACCGCCGTGAGGCCGGCCGGCGCAGCCGGCGCAGCCAGGGGCTGCCCGGGTTCAGGGACGAGGAGCGCCCCGCCGAGCGCCGGCAGCGTGATGCGCAGGTGCCCGCCGGCGGAGGTCACGTCCGCGCCGCCGAGAAGGTCGCGGAAGCGGATGCCATCGCGGATCGGCGTCCCCCCGTCGATCGGCTGCGCCAGCGGCACGTCCAGCGTGACGCCCGCGGCGCCGGGATTGACCGCGGTGATCGCCAGGGCGCCCGCGGCGGTGCGGGCGAAGACCAGGGCCCTCGACGTCGCGTCGGTCAGCAGGAAGCGCAGATCGCCGTCCCGTAGCGCGGGCGTCGCGTCCCTGGTGGTGGCGAGCTCCCGGTACCAGGCCGCGAGCTGCCGATCGCCGCCGTCGGTGGGATACGTGCCGCGGTTGTCGGGGTCGGTCGCGCCTGTCATGCCGACCTCGTCGCCGTAGTAGATGACCGGGGCGCCCGGCAGCGTGAACTGCATGAGCGCGGCGAGGTGGAGGCGCGCATTCCCCACGGCGACGTTGGCCGGGGTCGCCTTGTCGGTCGCGGTGTTGCCCGGCGTGAGCGACCAGAGCGCCCGCTCGGTGTCGTGGCTGTCGAGCAGCCGGAAGGCGGTCCCGGCGCCCGCCGGCGGCTCGTCCTCGATCACACCCGCGAGCTCGGAGGCGAGGAGCGAGGGGGACAGCCCCGATGCGCCGTCGTCCGGAAAGCCGCGCGAGTCGGCCGTCCCCAGGTACGCAAGCAACGGGGTGCGGGAGCGGTAGTCCGTAATCGTGTCGGCCGTGTCGCCGTGGATCAGGGGCAGGACCTGGTCGCGCTGCCACGCCTCTCCGATGATCGGCGCGTCGGGCTTCTGGGCCTTGACCGCGGTCCGGAACGCCTGCCAGAAGCCGGCCGGGAACGACGGGTCAGACATCGTGTCGATGCGCCAGCCGCCCGCCCCCAGCCGCAACCAGTGGCGCGCCACCGAATCGGGAGCGCCGTAGATGAGCTGCTGGACGGCAGGGTCCCGCTTGTTCAGGACCGGCAGGGTGGCGATCGAGTTCCAGCCGGTGTAGTCCATCGTGTGCGGCCCGTCCGGGCCGGCGCAGGGCCCGTTCGGCTGGGGTACGAAGACGAAACACCCACGGAAGGGCGAGGCGACGCTCTGGCAGGCGCCGGCCACGTGTGTCTGGCGGCCATACCGATCGAAGTACGGGCTGTCGGCGCTGACGTGGTCGAAGACCCCGTCGAGGATCACGTGCATCCCGAGCCTGGCGGCGTCCTGCACCAGCCCCTCGAAGTCGGCACGGGTGCCAAAGCGCGGGTCGATCTGGTAGTAGTCGCGCGTGTCGTACCCGTGGTTGGAGGCGGACGAGAAGATCGGGTTCAGGTACAGCACCGTGACGCCGAGGCCGTGCAGGTACGGCAGCCTGGACCGGATGCCCGCGAGGTCGCCGCCGTAGTACTCGCCACCCGTGGAGGGATCCGGCGGCGGCGTGCCCCAGGCCTCCCGCACGATCTGGTCGGTGGTGTCGGGCGGGTAGCCGTAACGCGGTTGGCGGGGGTCCGCGTCGTTCGCCGGGTTGCCGTTGGCGAACCGGTCCGGGAAGATCTGGTAGACGACCGCGCCCTCCAGCCAGGGCACCGGCTGAAAGCCGGGCTGGTAGACCGTCACGACCCAGTCCGGGTTCGACAGGGGGGTGTCCGCCACGCCCGGGCCCCCGTCCCCCGGCGCGTCGTCGCTCACGTACGCCGTGGCCGTGCCGGCATGGACCACGAAGTGATAGCCGAGCGTCGCCGGCTTCGACGTCGTGATCGTGGTGGCCCACAGGTCGCACCGTGCAGCCGTGCCGCCCGCCGGCAGAGGCGCGCCGCACTCGATGCCGGACGCGACGTCCTGCATCGGCAGGGCCTGGTAGCCGGCGCCCTCGCCGAGCAGGAGCTGCACCGAGGTCGCCCCGTCGTGACGCGTGCGCAGCCGGAGCGTGATCGCCGTGCCCGCCGGCACGGCACCGCCGGGGGTGCGGTACAGGCCGTCGCGGCTGTCGTGATAGAGGGCCGTCAGGTCGATCGAGCGGGGCGCCTGCGTCCCGGTCGGACCGGCCGCCGGCGACCCTGCGGCCGCTGACGGGGCCGCAGCACCGGGGCCGGAGACGAGCGCAGCCAGCAGCATCGCGGTCGGGACGGCAGTGCGAACCCGTGCCCCGCCCCGCCACCCGCCACTGCGCCACATCCCTGAAGCCTACGTCAGCCGGGTCTCGCGCTGGTGGGCGGTCAGCCGCGCGAGCGCCACCGGGAGCGGCCCCGGTCCGGGCGGGTTGCCGGCTGCCATGGCTCGCCCCACGCGGCGGTACACAGGGATCGTGTCGAGCGGCACCGGACGACGCACGACGCGTCCGCCCCGAACACGCTCCTCCGTCCAGGCATCGACCCACTCGCCGTGCGGGAGGTAGACGTCCCAGGTGTCGGCGCCCGGCTCGACGACGGGCGCGACGAGCAGGTCGTCCCCGAGCATGTACTCGTAGGGATGCCGCCAGATCTCCGGGTCGTCCGGCCAGTCGAAGAAGAGGGCGCGCATGAGAGGCACGCGACGCGAGACAGCGCGCCGCGCCTGCTCCGAGAGATAGGGCGCGAGTCGTTCCCGGAGCTGCGCGAAGTGACGGTAGATGGGGATCACCCGGTCGTCGCCCGTCCGCTCCGCGATGTTCCAGGGGGTGCGATCGTGCGACGGGCGACGGTGGCGATTGAACTCCGAGTGGTACTGCATGATCGGGCAGAAGCACGCCATGGCCGCGGCGCGCAGGTACAGCTCGGCCGAGGGAATCTCGCCCGAGAACCCCGCGAGGTCCCAGCCCCAGAAGAAGACGCCTGACGCCCCTGCGCTGAGGCCCGCCGTGATGGACGCACGGAAGGCCTCCCAGGTCGAGTTCTCGTCGCCGGCCCAGTGCGCGGGAACGGTGCCTGCGCCGGTGAAGCCGGCGCGGCTGAACGTCACCGGCTGCCGGCCGGCCGAGCGGAGCAGGTCGCGGTACGCGGAGGCGTAGAGCACGGGATAGCGGTTGTTCGTCTCGGCGCCTCGTGTGCCGTCCGCGTAGCGCAGCTCGTCGCCCCAGGCGTGCTCACCGCCGTCGGTCTTGAACCCGTCGATGCCGAGGTCCTCGAGGAGGTAGCGGCGCTTCTCGAGCCACCACGCCTTCGCGTCCGGGTTCGTCCAGTCCGGCAGCAGCGCGCCCGGGAACCACCAGCCCCGGTTCCGATAGGGCCGTCCGCCGGCCTCGCGGACGCCGTACCCGCGCGCCACCATGACGTCGCGGTCGGCGCGGGCCTGGCCCGCCGGCACCGGGCGGGTCTTCAGGAGCGGCACCTGCCAGAGGAGCAGGCGGATGTCGTGGTCGTGCAGCCAGTCGACGAGGCCCTTCGGATCGGGCCACGCACCATCGGGCGGGAACGCGAAATCGGCGAGCCGATGGGGCGCGCCGTCGGGGTGCACGGCGTACTGCGCGTCCCGGAAGGCGACGAAGGTCGTCTCGTCGCTCCACGCCTCGATGACGAGCACGCCCGCGGGGATCCCCTCGGCGAGCGTGCGCTCGACCTCGGCGCGCACGCGGGCCTCCGTGTTCCACTCGTTGCCGCTCATCCAGGGGCGGAAGATCCAGTCGGGCGGCAGGGCGGGCTCGCCGGTCTCGGCGAGGAAGGCGGCAACCACCTCGGCGGGCGTGCCCGCGTAGAGCGACACGGTGATCGTGGGTTCCGCGTCCTGTGGATCGAGCGCCACCTCGATCCACAGGCGCTCCGGGTCCGACGCGCCGACGTCGAACCAGACGCGCCGGCCGGTGCGCACGTGGAAGCCCCAGGCGGAACGACCGTCGGCCGGCACGACGATGGCGAACGGCATGGGCAGGTAGGTCCGGTTGCCCTGGTCCTTGTACTGCTCGAAGACGGCTGCATCGGGGCGCCGGCCGGCCTGGTCGAGCGCGTCGAACCGTTCGCCGAAGCCGGCGACGTGCGCGCCAGGCTCGAGATGGAGGGCGAAGCGGACGCGGATCGGCCCCGCGTCGGCGCGGAGCCACGACACGCTTCCTGGTACCAGGCGATCGCCGCCGACGGTCGGCGCCTCCAGGAGCATGCGACCTCCTGCGTCGCGCCAGCCCGCCACCGTGAACGCGAACCACCGCGTGCGCCAGCCACCGTCGGCGACGAACGCATAGCGGACACGGGTGCCGGCGGTCAGTGGCGGGAGACGCGCGACCCAGGCGGCCCGAGCCTCGCCCGGCGCGCGCCTGGCGGCCGCCGAGAGGTGGCCATCCGCCGATCTCTTCGTCGACGCCGGGGACACCGCCCCGGCAGCGGCGTCGTACGTCGCTGGTTCGGCGGTGAGGCGCCGCACTCGACCGTCGATCTCAACCTCGACCGCCAGCCCCTGGATCGACCAGGGCGCCGTGGCGCGCAGCTCGACCGGTTCGCCGGCCACCGGGTCGACGGGGACGCGCTGGTCGGGCTCGAGACGGTAGGGATGCCCGAGCCCCCGCGGGCGGTGGCGGATCACGGGGTCGCTCGGCGCGGCGCCACGAGCCCGACTTCGAGCGCCAGCGTGAGATACATCGCGTGGGACCAGAGCAGCGGGGTCGCGACCGGTCCCCAGCGATCCAGCCACGCCGCGCGCGCCGCGGGAGCTAGCAGGTGGTCGTCGACCTGTTCGGGTAGCTCGTCTGTCTCGGTGGCATGGCGTGCGATCCAGTTGAGTTCTCTGCGCGCTTCGACCTCGCGCCCCAGCGCGGCGTAGTGCCAGCCCAGGAAGCCCGCCAGGAGCAGCCACTCGCCCCCGCCGTAGTAGGTGTCGGCGAGGTAGCGATGAACGCCTCCGGCATGGACGAGGTCGGCCTCGATCGCCCCTAGCGTGGCCCGCATGCACGGATCATCGGGCCCGAGCAAGCCGAACGGGACGCCGACCGCGAGGAGGCTCGCGTCGACCGCAGTGCCGCCCAGCCACTTGGCGAGCCGGCCGCGCGGCACTGCGTCGGCGAGGACGGTCGTCCGGATGGCATCGGCCGCGGCCTCCACGTCGGCTCCCAAACGGCCCGGGAGGTCCAGCACGTCGCAGGCGCCTCGGAGCCCGGCCCATACCGCAGCCAGCGTCGAGGTGTGCCGGTGAGCGGCGTGTTCCTCCCACCAGTCGTAGCTCGGGTGGTCCCAGAAGGCGGCAACGTAGCGCGCCGACAGGACGGCTCCCGTGCGCGCCGCAGCGGCTAGCCGCCCGTGTCGTCGAACGTGCTCGGCGAGTGCCCACAGCCAGGCGCCGTAGCCGTCGAGTTGGAAGTTCCACCATTCGGCATCGGCTTCGTCTCCGTCGATGGTGTAGCGCGTGTGCAGGAAGTCGGCGGTGGTGATGGGCTCGCTCATCGCGCGCCGCGCGATGAGCTGCTCGACGCGTGCGGCGCGGGCCTCGAGGACCCGGCCGCACCAGGCGAAGAACGCCTCGGCCGAGGCGATCTCCCCGGCTCGGCTCATCGCGTCGGCGATGAACGCACCGTCGCGCAGCCAGCTGTAGCGGTAGACCGGGAAGCGCGGCGACGCGAGGTACGCGCCGGATGGGGCTTGGTTGGCTAGGATGATGGCGATGCTGCGCTGCGCGAGCACGACCGTCCGCGCCGCGTTCACGGTGTGCATGCAGGGGTCCTCTGGGCTCGTGTAGGCCGGACGGAGGCGGCGGGCTGAGTGCGCGCCGCCTCCGTCAACCACGGCTACTTCAGCAGCGCATCGACCTGCTGCGCGGCCTGATTCAGCGCGTCGGGCACGGACAGCTGGCCCGCCTGCGCCGCCTGCAGTGCCTTGTTCACGATGTCCTGCATTTGCGATTCCTGCGCGATGACTGGCGGCAGGACCACGTTTGCGAGCGAGTCGAAGACAGCCTGCCGGTTCGCCGGCGGCGTCTGGGTCAGATAGCTCTGGTAGAGCGAGGCGTCGGAGACGGCCGGCAACTCCCAGCTGGAGTCGACCCGGGTCTTCACCGAAGCGGCGGACGCGCTGAGGAAGCTGATCCACTCCCAGGCCTCGGTGGGGTGGGCCGTCTTGGCGGAGATGGCCACCGCGTTGGCGAAGAAGTGGGCCGCCTTCTGCACGTTGCCGGGCTCGAGCTGGACGTCCCACGAGAAGGGCGCGTCCTTCAGCCCCGTGAACTGCCAGATGCCGTTGATCCACATGGCGAGCTTCCCGGACTTGAAGAGGGCCGTGTCGTCCTGGCCGCCCAACTGCGCCTGGGTCGGCATGACGTGGTCCTTGTTCGCCTTGTCGATCAGCCAGTTCGCCGCGGTCACGCCCGCGGCGCTGTTGAAGAGCGCCTGGGTCTGGTCGGCGTTGAAGAACTGCCCGCCGGCCTGGGCGAGCGTCTTGTAGAACTCGAAGAAGGACACCGGTTGGTAGATGCCCCAGATGCCCTTGGCGGTGTTCGTCAGCTTCTTAGCGGCGGCCAACTCGTCCTGCCAGGTCCACGATGTGGTGGGGTAGGCGACCCCGGCCTGGTCGAAGAGCGTCTTGTTATAGAAGAGCAGGACGTCGGAGAAGCTCTCGGGCAGGGCGTACTGCTTGCCGCCGTAGGCGAACGCCTGATACGCCTTCGGATAGTAGGTCGAGGCGCTAAAGCTGCTGTCCGCCTGCGAGGGGCCGGCGAGATCGAGGAGCGAGCCGGCACTCGCGTAGTTCACGAAGTCCTGATAGTCGAGTTCGAACGTGTCGGGCGCCGTGCCGCCGGCGATCGCTGTCTGGAGCTTCGTGAAGTAGTCGTTGTAGGCGGCCGTCTGGACATCGACGCTGATGTTCGGGTACCTCGCCTCGAAGGCGCTCACGATCGAGGCGAGGTCCTTCAGGTGATCGGGCGCCGCCGAGAACGTAAAGTAGGTGAGCTTCACAGCCTGCGCGCTCGGGCTCGGGGTCGCGCCCTGGCTCGACGGCGCGGCTGGAGCGGCTGTGCTCGCGGGCGGCGTCGGGGTTGCGCTCCCGCCGCCCGCGCACGCTGCGACGAGCACCGCCGTTACGGCCAGGACACCCAGCCGACTGGCTCTGGACTGCATTCCTTCTCTCCTCTGGTTGCTGTCTGTGGGACGACCCGCTGTCTGAACGTCATTGCGTGTCTTCCGTGTCCGGCTTCTTCTTCCTCCTCCTATTCATCGCCCGACGGCGCGCACGCTCAACCCTTCAGACCCGACAGCGCGACGCCGCGGATCACGTACCGCTGCGCCACGAGGTACACCGCGAGAATGGGCAGCACGCTCACCGTGGCGCCGGCCATGACGAGGTTCCACGCGGTCGCGTACTGGCCCTGCAGGTTCGACAGCCCTACCGGAAGGGTCATCAGGTTCTGCGTGCTCGTGATCACGAGCGGCCATAGGAAGCTGTTCCAGCTCGCCATGAATGCGAAGATCCCGAACGTGGCGAGGGCCGGGCCCGAGAGCGGAAGCACCACGTGGCGGAATGCGGTCCAGTGTCCGCCGCCGTCGAGGAACGCCGCCTCCTCCAGTTCCCGCGGCAGCTCCAGGAACGCCTGGCGTAGCAGGAACGTACCGAACGCCGAGGCTATCCCGGGCAGGATGAGCCCGGGATAGGTGTCGACGAAGCCCAGGAACCGCATCTCGACGAACAGGGGCACGATCGTTACCTGGAGCGGCACCATCAGCGTGGCGAGATACACGAGGAAGAGCGCGTCCCGTCCGGGGAAGCGCAGGCGGGCAAACGCGTAGGCGCCCATCGCGCTCGTCGCGACCTGCAGCGTCGTGCACACGGCGGCCACAACCAGGCTGTTCAAGACGAACCGCTGGAGCGGGAACGTCTCCGCGACGCGCGCGTAGTTGCCAGGCTCGAGCGGCGAGGGGATCAGACGCGGCGGCGTGAGGAAGAGCTGGGCATCCGGCGTGAGCGAAGTCGCCACCATCCAGGCGAACGGGAAGAGCATCACGAGCGCGACCGTCACGAGCAGCGCGTAGAGGACGACGTTGGCAATGGGCAGATGGTGTGCCGAGAGGCGCGCCCGCAGGGCGATGGGGCGCGTGGCAGTCAGCCCTAGGCCCTCGCCGCTACGCATAGTTGACCCACCGCCGCTGCAGACGGAACTGCAGCAGGGTCACGAGCAGGATGACGGCGAAGAGGACCCAGCTCATGGCCGAGGCGTAGCCCATGGCGCTGTAGCTGAAGGCGTACTTGACGATCCGCTCGACGATGACGCTCGACGCGCCGGCCGGCCCACCGCCAGTCATGACGTACACCTGATCGAACACCTGGAAGCTGTTGATCAGGCTGATGATGAGGACGAAGAACGTGGAGGGTGAGAGGAGCGGCAGCGTGATGTGGCGGAAGCGCGCCCACGCGCCCGCGCCGTCCACTGCCGCTGCTTCGTAGTAGTCGTCCGGGATGGCCTGCAGTCCGGCGAGCAGAATGACCATCACGTACCCGAGGTCTTTCCACGCCGAGGCAAGGATGATGGACGGCATGGCCCAGGCCGGGTCTGTCCACCAGCCGGGGCCCGTGATTCCGATGACCGCGAGTGCCGCGTTGACGATCCCCGACTGCGGGTTGAGCAGCCACTTCCAGACCAGCGACACCACGACCCAGCTCGTGATGACCGGCAGAAAGTAGGCGGCCCGGAAGAACGCGGAGCCACGCAGCTTGCGGTTGAGGAGGAGCGCGAGGCCCAGACCGCCGACGAACACGAGCGGCAGATAGCCGACGATGAAGAAGAGCGTGTGGAGAACAGCGGCGCGGAAGTCGGGATCCGTGGCGAGGTTCAGGTAGTTCCGCAGGCCAACGAACGTGGGCGGGCGCAGCAGGTCCCACTTGAGGAAGCTGAGACCGAACGAGGCCGCCATCGGGCCGAGCGTGAACGCCGCAAGGGGTAGCAGGCTCGGCAGCAGGAAGATGGCCAGGGTGGCGCTTCTCCGCCAGCCCCGGTCGCCGACCATCACACGACCCTCGCCCGGAGCGGTTCGACGAGCCGCGCCCGGACGGCATCTTCGGGCTGACGCTCGTACAGCGGAGCGGCGAACGTCGCTCGCAGGACGAGGGCGGCCGCGCCCCGCGCCCACTTGGCATCATCCCAGGGGTCGACCTCGACGGGCACATCGCGGAGCGGCTCAAAGAGGTCCTCGCGCAGCGCGGCGTCGAACGAGGCGCGCAGATGGGGCCACGCCTCCGTTCCCTCGCCACTGACGAGGAGGAGTCCCGGGCTCAGGACGTTGGTGAGGCCGGCAACGGCACGTCCGAGCACCGTTCCCGCCCGCTCGTACAGGGCCAACGCGGCTTCGTCGCCGTTGTCCGCGAGTGCACGCAGCGCGCCGATGCCCGCGGCAGGCTCGAGGATGCCAGCATCACGCGCGTCGCGAACGAGCGCCTCGTCCGACGCGAGCGCCTCGAGGCAGCCATGCTTGCCGCAGTGACAGCGCGGTCCATCCTCGACCATCCGCACGTGGCCGAACTCGCCAGCACCTCCACGCGAGCCGCGGTACAGCTCGCCGCCGATGACGATCCCGAGGCCGACGCCTCGGCCGATCGTGACGGTGATGAAGTCCTCGACCGTCCGGCCGCGCCCATAGAGGCGTTCGGCGACAGCCAGCGTGTTGACGTCGTTGTCGACGAGGACCGGGAGTTGGAGCTGCTGCTGCAGCCGTGCGCCGAGCGGCAGGGCGCGCCAACCAAGCACGGGTGACTCGACCGTGCCACCGCCGGGCGTGTCGACGATGCCAGGAACGCCGAGCCCGACGCCCAGCAGGCGCGGGCCTAGCCCATCGCCTGCCGAGACGATCGTTGCCAGCTCGTCCCCGAGCCGCTCAAGGGCATCGGGCGCTGCGGCATTGAAGGGTCGTTCGGCAAAGCTCAGCGGCTCTCCGTCGAGTTTGACGCGCACCACTGCTAGGCGGTCGGCGGCGATCTTCACCCCGAGCGCGTGCGCCGCATCGCCGACGAGTCCGAGTAGGACTGCCGGCCTCCCGCCGCGCGATGGGGCAGCAGCGACCTCGCGCACCACTCCTTCCTGCATGAGGTCCCGTGTGAGGACCGTGACAGTGGCTGGACTCAAGGCGAGTTCCTGCGCGATCTCGACGCGCGCGATCGCCCCCCGCTGTCCAATCAGGGAGAGGATCGCCGCACGGTTGAGGTCCCGGATGAGCGATCCGGAGCCGTTCCGCAGTCGTGCCACAGAGCCTTCCTTTGTCGACTATATTTATGCGCGACTGAAAGCTACAGCGCCCGGGCGCCCGGCGTCAAGAGTCGGCCTGGAGCGCTTACGGCCCGGAGGATCACGGGCGCGAGGCATGTTGAGGTACAGGGGGTCAGGGCGCGACAGTCCGGGACCGCGAGGATCCAGACGAGGGTCCAGGACCACAGCCGTTCACTCGGACACGGGGTCCAGGACATGATGGCGCAGGACATGATGGCGTCGGTGATCTTGACCGACAGCGTCACGGCGGGGTAAGCGCCCGGCACGTACTTCGCCTGGTAGTGGTCAGGCAGACCCTGCGTAGCGCCGACGACCGCCTCCAAGTGCGCGATCGCCCGGTGCGCATCGCCGCGCGAGTTCGCGCTCACGCCCGCGAAGACAGGCCCTCGTGCAGGGGCACCGGGCCCCACCGGAGTGCCGCTCCCGAAACCCCTCGTCTTGAGGGACGTGCGGCCCGTGACGCGGCCGCCCGGGGCGCTCGATTGCCGGCCCAGCCTGCCGGTATCACGAGCTGGGCGGCGCGGGTGCGGCTGAACCGGCTCGGTGCGACGGCTCCGCGCGGCGAGCACGTGCCCGGAAGGCGCGGCCCTTCATCCGGTTGCCGCACACCGCCATCGTGCACCACACCCCGGAGTGGTTCCGCGAGGCGTCCCAGAAGGCCCACCGACACGCGTCGTTCGCACAGACCTTGAGCCGGGCCCAGGAGCCGTCGCCCACGGCCGCGGCGATGTCGGCCAGCAGGACCGCGATCACGGAGTCGGATCCGCCGGCCGGCTCGAGTCGCGGATTGCCGTCCGGTCCGAACCTGACCACGAGCTGGGCCGACTCCCCCAGCTGCGCCAGCACATGCAGTGTGTCGCCAGCCGCCGCCCGGGCGTCGCCACGGTCGGCAAGTAACTCCCGAAGCCCCTCACGGAGCGCAACCAGACGGTGGAGAGCCGCCGCATCCAGGCTCCCACCCGCCGAGAGGCCGTGTTCCGACAGCCAGGCGCGCGCATCGTCCGGAGAGCGCAGCGCGTCGCGATCCGCCTCGATGTCGAGCGTGTTGATGAACCGCCTGACCCGCTCGAGGTCCCCCGGCGCCGGTGGCCGTGCCATCGCATCCTCCTGCAGAAAACCAGTATACCTACTTGACAGGTTATCACAGGCCGCGCACAATGCAACCGACAAAACAGGATGGGGGGTTAGCATCGATGAACTGGTATCTGGCCGAGATGCTGGTGCGGGAGCGCGAGAGCGAGCATCGCCGCGAGGCCGAGCAGGACCGCCTCGCGGCGATGCTGCGCGAGCACGGTGCGGCGCCGACCCATCGTGTCGGTCACCGGGTTGCCTTCCGCGCCGGCCGCCTGAGTATGGTGCTGACGCTTCGCTGGGCGCACCGCGCCTGACCACAGGACTGGTCGCAAGGATCTCGTTTCCGATCGCATGACCGATCGAACGGTCGCGTCATCCGCGAGGGGCCGAACCGACCGCCGCTCGTGCGCTACGAGGCCACGTGCACCCTCAGGAACGCCAGGATGGCGCGGATCAGCTCGTCTGACCGCGGACCCTCGTCCCGGACGTCGAACGCGTGGTGACCCTGCTCGTGGACGAGCAGTTGCGCTGGTAGTCCCCGCGTGTGGCACGCGGCCAGGAAAGCGTCGATCGTCCGGTTGATCTCCGGCCGATCGAGGGCGGCCTGGATGCACAGGAGCGGCCAGGGCAGCCCGAGATCCTCCAGGAGCGCGAGGGGCGAGGCCTGCGCCAGGTCGTCGGCGGGCACCTCGGCGCCGGCCAGGGAGCGCATGGGGCGCAGGTCACAGGGGCCGTAGAGGGCGACGGCGCAGCGGATGCCCTCGGGCCGGCGCATGACCGCCGAGAGCGCCAGGGGCACGCCGCCGGAGCAGGCCCACAGCGCGAGCCGGTTCGCATCGACCCCGAGCCGGGGGCCCTCGGTTCGCACGAAGTCGAGGGCCTGGTCGATCTCGCCGAGCACGCGATCGAGGCGCGTGAGCCGTTCCGTCGACGAATGGTCGAAGGTGACCGCCGCAACACCCATCGACGCGACCGCCTCGGCCCACGACACGTACTGTCCCCACCGCTTCGCGCCGACCAGGTGGACCGGGTCGGCATCGCCGTGCACGAAGAAGACCGCCGGCAGCGCCCCCGACGAGCCCGACGGCCGGTAGACGTCCATCGTCAGGTCCACGCCGATGGGTCGGCCATACGCGAGATCCGGCGTCCGCTCGACCTCGCTGTCCCGGCCCACGTCGAGCACGATCCGGTCCGAACCCCGATCGGGCATCCTCTCGGTCCTCCGCCTGTCCGTGATCCGGCCGGCGGCCACCGGCTCCGCGGCTCGCCCTCGGTGATGATGCCACTGGGTCCGGCGGAGATCGCCTCGGAACGACCGGTGCTTCTGACCCGAAACCAGGTCGTCTCCGGCGAGGCGACAGGTGAGTCAGCCGTAGTCGGCGTCGGTCGTGCCTTCGAGTGGTCCCGTCCCCTGGTACTCGTACTCGGTTGTCCTGCCCCGCCAATCGGCCGTGATCCGACTGCTCGTCAGGAGTACTCGGCCCTTCAGGATCCGCCCATCGTCCAGCGCCAGCAGCGCGTCGGAGTCCTCGGGCAGTGGGCCAGCCCGCCCCAGCCGTCCGAACACGGTCCAGCTCTTCAACCCGCGGACGCCCGGCGCAGGCTCATCGCGATAGAGATTCAGGGTCGCCCGGCCCAGCCGGTGCGGGCCGACCTGGAGCGCCTCAACGGTCATGAGGCGGTGCGGCATCGCATCCCTCCGTTCCACTTGCGCCGGCCCACACCGGACAACAGTACCGCGAAGCAGCGTGCGCGATCCCGAAGGCCAGGTCCCGACCTGCCGTTGGCCAGGATGGTACGAGGCCGAGCGACTTGCGGAGGAGCTGTCCCGACCACAACCACCTCCGTCTGGGAGAGCCTGGACGCGGAGCGTCCGCCGCACGAATGAGGCGCCGGCGCAAGGCCCCCCCTTCCGAGACGCATCCGAGTGACCCGACGTGCTGCAGGGTGCACAAGCGGGGCTCGAGACTGGCAGCCCTGCGTCACCGACTCGAACACCAGGGAAACCCGGGCGGCCCTGGCGACGCCGCCGCCCGTGACGGCCTCACCCTCGTGAGCGCTTGCGACCCCCACGCCCGTCCCAGCGGTGGGGAAGAGCGTGTTCGAGCGTCGGCCGTCAGAAGCTCGCTCGGATCGTCGGGCGCGCACCGGCCGACGTTCGCATATCGGAGGAGCTGGTGGGCGATACTGGATTCGAACCAGTGACCTCACGGATGTGAACCGTGCGCTCTAACCGACTGAGCCAATCGCCCCCGGGCCACGCGGCGTAACCGCGAAGCGATTATCGGCTGCCCGGCCGCCAGCCGTCAACGCAGACGGGCAGGCGCTGTGGACGGGCAGGCGCACGTCCGACCCCGCCGGCACCGGGCTACCCCGCCGACGGCCTCGCCAGTCTGGCCTGCACGTCCGACCGCGCCAGGCCGTCCACCTCGACGAGCTTGCGGCGCGACTGCGCCCCCGCGACGAGCCGCAGTGCCGACCGGGGCAGGTCGAGCGAATGGGCAAGGAGACGCAGCAGCGCCTCGTTCGCGGCACCGTCCACGGGCGCCGCACGCACCCGTGCCCGCAGCTCGCCGTCAGGCCCGGGGGGATCCAGGCGGTCAACGCCGGCACGCGGGGTCAGCCGGACCGCGATGCGAGCGGACGGCACGACCGGTCCCTCCGGAGTCACTCGCCGTCGATCAGCCGATCCTCAGCGCGGCCGCGAGCACCGAGAGCAGCAGGAACGCGACGATCGGCGAGAAGTCGATCATCCCGGTCGAGGGCAGCACACGCCGGATCGGTTGCAGGATCGGTTCCGTAGTCTCGTAGAGGAAGCGGCCAAGGGCCGAGTCGAACCGGGGATTGACCCAGCTCATCAGGACTCGGCCCAGGAGGAGCACGTACAGGGCGAAGAAGAGCAACTGCAGGAAGTTCGGCAGGAAGGCACCCACGAGCGAGCAGTATAGGGGCGCGTCTCGGGCACGCCCGGCAATCGGCACAGCCGGGCGTTGCGGGCTCGTCGGGACCTCGCCTACCCTGCCGGCCGCTCCCCGAAGATCGCCCGCCCCAGGCGCACGATCGTGGCCCCCTCCTCCACCGCGACCTCGAAGTCGTCGCTCATCCCCATCGAGAGCGCGTCCCCGAGCCGCGGTTCCCGGGCCCGCAGCCGCTCCGACAGCTCGCGCAGGCGCCGGAACGTCGGCCGTGCCTGCTCCGGGTCGCTCGCCAGCCGCCCCACCGTCATGAGCCCGAGCAGTCGCAGATGCGGCAGGTCGGCCAGCTCGACCAGGTCGGCCTCGACCCGGCCCACCTCGTAGCCGGACTTCCCGGGATCGGCGTCCACGTTCACCTCGAGCAGGACGGGCACCTCGGCGCGCCCGTGGTCGGCCGCCACGCGGTCGAGTCGCCTGGCCAGTGCGATCGAGTGGACTGTCTCGACGATGTCGAACAGGTCGATGGCGCGGGCCGCCTTGTTCGACTGGAGCGGGCCGATCAGGTGCCAGCTGACCCGCTCCCGCCCGAGCTCGGCGATCTTCGGCACGGCCTCCTGGACCCGGTTCTCGCCGAGGACGGTGAACCCGCCGGCGATCGCGCCACGGATCTGCCCTACCGGGACGGTCTTGGTCACGGCGACCAGGATCACGTCCGAGGATTCGCGTCGGGCGCGCGAGGATGCGGCCGCGATACGCGCGAGGAGCCGTTCGCGGACGGCCCGATACCGCTCGACCTCCTCGGACCTCACACCGTCGCCATCCGGCTCGGGTGGCGCCGTGGGGCCGGGCAATGCGGGCGCCAGCCGGACCGGTGGCCCCTGTCCCACGTCGCCCGTGGGCCGGCGGCTCTCTACCGGTTCCGGCGCAGGAAGGCCGGGATGTCCAGGTCGACCTCGTCGTACGTCGGCCGCCGCTGGGCGGGCGCCGGGGCCGGGGCCGGCACCTCGAACGGCCGCTCAGCTGGCCGCTCCGGCACACCCAGCTGCTCCATCCGCTGCCGCTCCCGGTCGCGCTCGCGCTCCAGCTCGCGCAGGAAGTCGCGGTTGTCGCGGCCGGCGCGCACCGACACGTCGGGGGCGGACGTCGCGTACTCGCGCCGCTTGGTCGAGTCGAAGCCGGTGGCGATCACGGTGATCATCACGTCGTCGCCCATGCGCTCGTCGATGACGGTCCCGAAGATGATGTTCGCCTCGGGGTCGGCCGCCTCCTTGATGATCTCCGCCGCCTCGTTGACCTCGAACAACCCGAGGTTGGGGCCGCCGGTCACGTTGAACAGCAGGCCCTGGGCGCCCGTGATGTTGACCTCGAGGAGCGGGCTCGCGATGGCCTGGCGGGCCGCGTCCGCGGCACGGTTCTCGCCGCTCGCGCGGCCGATCCCCATCAGCGCCGAGCCGGCGCTCTTCATGATCGTGCGGACGTCGGCGAAGTCCAGGTTGATGAGCCCGGGCACGGTGATCAGGTCGCTGATCCCCTGGACGCCCTGGCGCAGGACGTCGTCGACCACCCGGAAGGCGTCGACGATCGACGTGTTCTTGCTGACCACGTCCTTGAGCCGGTCGTTGGGGATGGTGATGAGAGTGTCGACCTTGTCGCGCAGCAGCTCGCTGGTCTTCTCCGCGACCATCCGGCGCTTGGCGCCCTCGAACGAGAATGGCTTGGTCACGACGCCGATGGTCAGCGCCCCGACCTCCTTGGCGATCTCGGCGATCACCGGGGCCGCACCCGACCCGGTGCCGCCGCCCATGCCGGCGGTCAGGAAGACCATGTCCGAGTCCTTGAGGGCCTCGTAGATCTTCTCCTGGTCCTCCTCGGCCGAGCGCTGCCCGATGCCGGGGTCACCGCCGGCACCCAGGCCGCGAGTGACCTTGTCGCCGATGCGGATCTTGTGCGGCGCGTCCGACTGGAGCAGGGCCTGGGCGTCCGTGTTCACCGCGATGAACTCGACGCCCATCATCTCGGCGCGGATCATGCGGTTGACGGCGTTGCTGCCACCGCCCCCGATCCCGATGACGCGGATGAGTGCGAAGTTCTCGGAATCCGACCGCAGCGACATGCGCGCTCCTCCGGGTACAGTGCGTCGCCGACGGGCGATGGCTCGTCCGGACCGATGGATGATCGTCTTCGGGGGCAAGAAGCCGCCCTCGGGACGGCGCCTGGCCTTCGGCGGAGTATAGACCGCCGCGAGCGGCAGGGGCACCCCGGAGTCTCTGTGATCGGTGATCCACCAAGGTGGCACCTCCGCGGTCGCGGTGGCCGGTCGCGGTGGCCGGTCGCGGTGCCCGGTCGCGGTGGCCGGTCGTGCCGGCGCATGCGTCCCATCCGCCCGGGACCCCACGTGGGCGCGTGCCCACTCCCCCGCGTGCCCACAACCGCCCCGGCCCTGCGTGCGCACATCCGCCGCGTTCCCACCCGGGGAACGCTCGGCGGGTCGCTATGGGGCGCGAGGTGCCGGACGGCCCCGAGTTGTGCGAATATCGTTCGGGATGCGCCTTCCAGCCACGCGATTCGCACTCCGCAGGCGCAGACGCCACGTCGCGCCCACCGAAGGCTCGTCGCGCGTTCTCCCGGCGGACATTCGGCGGGTTCAGCCGGGGCCTCCCGCCGCATGCTCCCTCGGGGTTCGCTCGACAGAAGCCCGGCGGGGATACGGCCGACGGATGGGATTCTCGCCGCGGCCCGCGCCACAGTGCCCGCTCGCGGCGTGCCCCGAGCGGCCTACGGGAACAGGTTCCGCACCCAGTCCCGCAACCGGCCCACGGCGCCACCTGCAGGCGCCGATTCGTAGCGCCCCGGCTCGCCCTGGCGGAACTCGCGCTCCCACAGCCGGAGCAGCCCGATCGAGGTGCTGAAGGCGGGCGTGAGGAGGTGGTCGACCAGGCCACCTACCCCACTCGGGCCGGCGACTCGCACCGGCATCTGCAGCACCTCGCGCCCCAGCTCCGCGACACCGGCGAGCTGCGCGCCCCCCCCGGTGAGCACGATGCCCGCCGGCAGGATGCCGCCCTTCCCCGCCGCCGTGATCTGCTCGCCGAGCTGCTCGAACAGCTCCCGCATCCGGGCCTCGATGACGTCGCAGGCCTCGGCGCGCTGGATGGTGCGTCCCTGCTCCTCGCCGAACACGGTGACCGTGATCAGCTCCTCCGGCCCGACCGCCCGGAGATCGGCACAGCCGTGGCGGATCTTGACCTCCTCCGCGACCTGGAGGCTCGTCTTGAGGCCGATCATCAGGTCGTTGGTGACGTTGTTGCCGCCGATCGGCAGCACCGCGGTGTGGAACGGCCAGCCGTCCATGAACAGCGCCAGCGACGTGGTCCCCGCCCCGATGTCCGCGACCGCCACGCCCAGGTCGCGTTCCGTGTCGGTCAGGACCGCCTCGGCCGCCGCGAGCGGGGCCGGCACCTTCTGCTCGATCCGGATCCCGGCCTGCGCGATGCACTTGGAGAGGTTCTGGACCGCGCTGACGCTCCCGGTGACAATGTGCGCGTCCACTTCGAGGCGCGTCGCGCTCATCCCGATGGGGTCCTTCACGCCCTCCTGGCCGTCCACCGTGTAGCCGCGCGTGATCACGTCGAGAATCTCGCGGTTCGACGGGATCGACACGGCGCGCGCGACGTCGATGCCGCGCTCCTCGTCCTCGCGGCTCACCTCCTTATCGTGGCCGCTCACCGCCACGGCGCCGTGCGAGTTGAGGCTTTCGATGTGGCTGCCGCCGATTGCCACGAATGCCGACTCGATGCGGACCCCGCTGGTCCGCTCGGCCTGCTCGAGCGCGCTGGCGATCGACGCCACCGTCTGGTCGATGTTGACGACCACGCCCTTCTTCAGCCCCGTCGCCGCCGGGGCGCCCTTGCCGATGATCGAGAGTCCACCGTCGGTGCTGATCTCCGCGATCAGCGCAACGACCTTGCTGGTGCCGACATCGATGGCGGCGATGACCGCTTCTCGCTCCACGCCCTATCCCTTCATCGGAGCTGCCGCCCGGCCTAGAGGAAGTGCCGCCGGATCAGGGCGACGTTCTGGAAGATCCGCAGGCCGAACGTGATGAGTGCCACAAGGTACAGGTCCAGGCCCAGCCGGTCGCCCACGAACGTGAGCAGCACCGCCACGAGGGCGTTCACGATGAACCCCGAGATGAAGATCCGGTTGTCGTAGCTGCCATCCAGCTCCGCCCGGATCGCCCCGAGCACGGAGTCCAGCGCCGCCAGGATCGCGACCGCCGAGTACCGGGCGAGCTCGAAGCTGACGTTGATGCGGAGGACGAGGGCCAGCAGAACGCCGACGAGCAGCCCCGCCAGCGGGATCCACACGTTGTCCCCACCTCCTCGCAATCGGACACGGCAAGGCTACTCGACCCTGAGCAGGTGCGGCAAGGCGGGTGTGCGGCGGCAGCCGCGTCCCGCCCGCAGGCACCATCATGACCCGCGCGTGTAGGTGCCGCACTGGTCGCCCTCCGGGAACAGGTACACCGCGGTCACCTTCCGTTCGCCGACCTGCGCGAGCAGGCTGCGCAGGCACTGGACCTGGGCCGGGATCAGGTCGGGCGGCCGGAGCGTGGTGGTGTACATCCCGAAGATCGCGAGCCAGCCCTTGGAGGCGGCCGCGACCGTGAACCCATCCGAGTCCGTGATCTCGAACGAGAGACTGGCGGCCCGGCTCCCCAGCATCTCCGGCGTGAGGGCGCCCAGGCGGCGGGCGACGGCCAGGTCGGTGGCGTCGATCGTGTCGCCCGGCGCGAGGGGGCTCCGGCCGCTCCGGTCATCGGCGAAGACCGGCAACCCGGCGGCGGACGGGTCTCCGGCGGTCGCGGGGCCGATCACGACGCCCGCGACGTCCACCAGCCAGCGCTGGTCCGAGGACGCCCACACCATGATGGGCTGGCGCTCCGCGATCCGGACGACGAGCCGATCGGGCAGGTCCACGCTCAGACGGGCGTCGGTCACGGCCGGCAGGGCCAGCAGCGACCGCCGCGCCCGCGCCGTGTCCAGCGAGAACAGGTTGGGGTGCGGCACGGAGTCGAGCCCGAGCGCGGCGTCCACCGAGGCGACGGACGTGTACCGGGCCCCTTCGACGTCCAGCTGGCGGAGCTGGAACGCAGGTGAGGCCCCGGCGCCGTAGATCGCCGCCAGCGCAGCCACCGCCACCACGGCCGCGGCGATCCGACGGGCCGGGAAGCCCGCGGACGCGCGGCGGACCCCGGGGGATCGGCGGCGGGACGCGCGGCGCAACGGGAGCGTCATGGCGGCTCCCCGCACGCGGCGGCGCGCGGCCCAGGTCCCGCCGTCATGGCAGATCCGCCCGGGACAGGGTGCGCCCCGGCCGGCGCCGCTCGCGATCCAGCGCCAGCGCCAGGATGTGCCGGCACACGTCCGTGAAATCGCGGCCATCGGCCGCGCACACGATCGGGAACAGGCTGATCGGCGTGAACCCAGGGATGGTGTTGATCTCGTTCAGGTACAGCGTCTCGCCGGCGAGCAGGAAGTCGACCCGCGCGAAGCCCTCGCAACCGATCGCCAGGAACGCCTCCCTCGCGACGGCGTGGATCCGTTCGCACAGCGCCACGGGCACGTCCGCGCGCCCGGATGTCCGGGAGACGCCCGTCGAGTACTTCGCCACATAGTCGTAGAACTCGTGACCGGGGAACACCTCGCCGGGCCCGTGGCTCTCCAGGTCCTCCAACCCGTTGCCGAGCACCGCCATCTCGAGTTCGCGGGGGTGGTCCAGGTACGCCTCCGCCACCACACGGTCGTCGAACCGGAGCGCCCCGTCCAGCGCGGCGGCCAGTTCGGCCGCGTCGCCGGGATGGTGGACGATGGTCATCCCCACGCTCGAGCCGAGGCGGGCCGGCTTGATCATCAGCCGGGGATCCGGCAGCGAGCGAGCGAACTCCGCGAGCCCGGCGAGCGCCGCCTCACGGTCCGTCTCGAGAGCGGCCAGGGTCACGTCGCGCCACGGGACCACCGGGAGGCCGAGGGCGGCGGCGAGCCGCTTGAAGAGGCTCTTGTCCATGCCGACGGCCGAGGCGGCCACCCCGGCGCCCGTGTACACGAGGCCTGCCGCCTCGCACAGCGCCTGGACGGTGCCGTCCTCGCCATAGGGCCCGTGCAGCGCGATGAACACGAGGGGCGCCGGCGAGCGGGCGGCGAGGATGTCCAGCGCGTGAGCCGCCGGGAAGGGGCCCTCCGCACCGAGCGATGGCGGGTCGTCGTAGGCGGTCGTGGGGATGGACCGGTCGAGTGCGGTACCGGGAAGCCGCCACCACGTTCCGTCGAGCCCGATCAGCCAGCCGTCGACGGGGTGCCCGGCGCCGGCGAGCGCTGCGGCGATGGCGCGCCCGGACACCAGCGACACGTCGTGTTCGGCGGAGGGGCCGCCCAGGAGCACCGCGACGGGGAGGGTCGGTGCGGCGGTCACGCGGCGTCCTCCTCCCAGCCCGACCAGTCGCCAGCAAACACGACCTCCGGCCACAGGACGATCCCGAACCGGTCCGCCACCTCGCGCCCCACCAGCTCGGCGAGGCGGCGCACGTCGGCGGCTGTGCCGTGCCCGTCGTTCACGATGAAGTTCGCGTGCTTCTGGCTCACGCTCGCGCCGCCCACCCGGCGTCCCTTGAGGCCCGCCCGGTCGATCAGCTCACCCGCCGATGGCCCCTGCTCCGGGTTCCGGAACACGCTCCCCGCCGACGGGAGCCCCAGCGGCTGGTGGGCGCGGCGCCACCGGCGGATCTCGTCGAGCCGGGCCTCGATCGCCCCGGGTTCCGCCGGCACCAGCCCGAAGGTGGCCCACGTCACGACGTCCGGGAACCCCTCGCCGCGATGCTTGAGCCGGCTCTCCCGGTATGCCAGCCCCAGGCCGTCCGCGCCGAGGGCCGCCTCCGCCCCGTCCTCGCCGGATATCACGCTGGCCTCGACCAGCACGCCCCGGATGTCGGACCCGTGGGCGCCGGCGTTGGCCCACACCGCCCCACCGACGGTCCCGGGTATGGCAAGCGCGAACTCCAGCCCCGTGAGCCCGGCGTCCTTCGCGATCGTGGCCAGCCGCGCCATCGGAACGCCCGCCTCGACCGTGACCCGGCTCCCCTCCACTCGGGCGCCCTCGGCGCGCACCTGGATCACCAGGCCCCCGATGCCGCGATCGGAGATCACCAGGTCGGACCCGCGGCCCAGCAGGAACAGCGGCAGGTCGCGCGCACGGGCGAACCGGGCGAGCCCGCGCAGCTCGAAGAGGTTGTGGGCCACCGCGAACAGGTCCGCCGGTCCGCCGACGCGCATCGTGGTGAAGCGCGCCAGCGGTTCGTCACGCGAGGTCCTGACACCCACGCGGCGCTGGATCTCCGTGCCGAGGCGGAGCTTCTCCTCGTCCGCGAGCCTGCGCGCTGCGCCCGCCGTCACGCCGCCGTGCCCCGCCGGCCGTGCGGCCATGCCTCTGCCTTCACGCGGCCATGCCTCTGCTGATCGCCTCGACCTCGGCGTCGGACGGGAGCGGCCGCCGGTCGGCGAGCGCAAGGACCAGCATCGCGACCGCATCGGCGGCGCCGGGCCGGGCCAGCGACCGGCTGGCGCTGCTCATCTCGAGGTGACGCCGGGGATTCCCCAGGATGCCCACCGCGTCGAGGAGCGCGGTGCCGTCGAACGCCTCGTCGGCGATCACGAGCGCCGCGCCGGACTCGGCCACCGCGCGCGCGTTGGCCGCCTGGTGACCGGCCGCGTGCGGGTACGGCACGAGGACCAGCGGGGTGCCGAGCGCGGTCACCTCGGCGATCGTGGAGGACCCGGCGCGACCCACCACCAGGTCGGCCGCGGCGAGCGCGTCCCCCATTTCCTCGCGGAGGAACGGGTAGGGCCGGTACCGCTCCCGGAGCGCGTCCGGCAGCGCCTCGCGCCGTGCCAGCGCGGCCGCGTACGCCGACTCGCCGGTGACGTGCACCACGATCGCGCGGGCCGCCAGCTCGGGAAGCGCCTGCTCGACGGCCGAATCGAACCGCTGCACGGCCTGGGATCCCCCGAAGATCAGCACCGCGCGGGCATCCGCCGGGATCTCGAAGTGGCGGCGCGCGGCGAGCCGGTCCACGGACGAAAGGTCGCGGATCGGTGTCCCCGTGACGTGGCAGCTCCCGGGCAGGTGCCGGCAGGTCTCCGGGAAGCTGACTGCCAGCTCGCGGGCCAGCCGGGCGATGGCCCGGACGCTGCGTCCCGGGATCACGTTGCCCTCCCAGAGCAGCACCGGCACCCGGAGCGCCGTGGCGGCCGCCACGACCGGTAGCGCCACGTACCCGCCGGTGGTGAAGATGGCCGCCGGGCGGAGCCCGCCCACGAGCGCCATCGCCTGCGGAAACGACGCACCCAGCCTGACCGGGTCGACCAGCGCGGGCAGCGAGACGTCGGCCGTGCGCAGCGATCGCAGCATCAGCCTGGTCACCGGAATACCGGCGCCCGACACCACGCGGGCCTCCAGCCCACGGTGGCCACCGATCCAGCGCAGGTCAAGGCCGTCGCGATGTTCGCGCAGTGAGCGGGCGACGGCGAGCGCCGGGTAGACGTGTCCGCCCGTCCCGCCCCCCGCGATCAGGATCCGCATCGGTCCACGTTCCTCGGGGCAGTGTCTCGCGGGAGATGGAGAGCAGGATGCCGACGGCCGCGAGACTGATCGTCAGCGATGAGCCGCCGGCGCTGATGAAGGGCAGCGTGATGCCGGTGATCGGCAGCAGCGAGACCACGACACCGACGTTGATGATGGCCTGGACGGTGATCCAGGTGGTGATGCCGGCCGCCAGCAGCCCGCCGAACGTGTCGGGCGCGGCCAGCGCGACGCGGAACCCCTCGTACGCGAGGAGCGCGAAGAGCCCGATCACGACCAGCCCGCCCAGCAGCCCGAACTCCTCGCCGATGATCGCGAAGATGAAGTCGTTCGACGCGTTGGGCAGGTAGAGCCCGGACGCCAGGCGGCTCGCGCCCAGGCCGGATCCCAGGATCCCGCCCAGGCCGAGCGCGAGCAGGCCCTGGATGGTCTGCAGCCCCTTGCCCGTCGGGTCGCTCCATGGGTCGAGGAACGCCCGGATCCGCTCGAGCTGGTACGAGTTCGAGAGGATCACCAGGACCACGCCCGCGACACCGGCCGGCACCAGCAGGAAGAACTGCCAGAGGTTGGCGCCCGCGACGAAGAACAGGATGAACGCCGTCAGGGCGATGACCCCGGTCGTCCCGAGGTCCGGTTCCTTCAGCACGAGGAGGATGAAGGGCGCCACGATCAGCAGGAACGGGAGCGTCCCGTGGCGGATGCTCCCGACCGCCGTGCCCCGGCGGGCCAGCCAGTGTGCCAGGTAGATCACCAGCGCGAGCTTTGCGAACTCCGCGGGATGGACGGCGGGAAGGGGGCCGATCTGCAGCCACCGCGCCGATCCGCCCACCCGCACCCCGATCCCGGGCAGCAGCACGAGCACCAGCAGGACGAACGCGGCGCCGAAGACGGGAATTGACGCCAGCCGCCAGTAGCGGTAGTCGATCTGCATGGTCACGACCATCGCGACGACCCCGAGGACGGCCCACACGAGCTGGGGGCCCACCACGGCGAAGGTGTTCTGCGAGAGCACGTACGCGCGGATCGCGGAGCTCGAGTAGACCATGAGGATGCCGACCGCCGTCAGGGCGACGACCGCCAGGATGATCAGGTACTCGGGCTCGTGGCGCTCGCGCTGCAGGCCCACGCCCCGCCCCGCCGCGGGCCGGCCCAGCCACGAGTCGAGCGTGACGCCGAGGCGGGTCCGGATTCCGAGCGCCCCCGACGCCTGGGCGCGGGCGGCACCGCGGCCGACCGATCCCCGTGCGCCCCTCGAGCCCGCCTGGCGGCCGAGGCCGGGGCCGCCGAGGAGCGGCCGCGGCAGCGCCGGATAGCGCCTCATGGTGCCCCCTCCCCTCCCTCGGCAGCCGTCCGCATCCCCTCCCGCCCGGACGCCAGCGCGAGGACCGCGGCCCGGAACGCGCGACCACGCGCCGCGTAGTCGGTGAACATGTCGAAGCTCGCCGCCGCGGGGCTCAGCAGCACCGTGGCGGCGCCGGACCCGGCCGCCGCCATCGCCTCGCGTGCCAGCGCATCCGCACGGGCCACCGCCGCCTCGAGCGTGGCCGCCCGCTCCACGTGCCGGTGCCCGGCACGCTCCAGCTCGCCGGCAAGCAGCGGCGCGGACTCGCCGATCAGCACCACCGCCGCCGCCCGCTCCGCGGCCTCGCGGGCCAGGGCGTCGAGCGGCACGCCCTTGTCCTGGCCGCCGGCGATCAGCACGATCGGCCCCGCGAAGCTCCGCAGCGCGGCGATCACCGCGTCCGGCTGGGTACCCATCGAGTCGTTGACGAACAGCACGCCGTCCAGCCGGTCGACCGGCTCCAGGCGATGCTCGACCGCCTGGAAGGCGGCCACGGCGCGCCGGATGCCGTCGGGGGCGATCCCGAAGAGCAGCCCGACCGCGACGGCCGCCAGGACATTGCTGACGTTGTGGGCGCCGGCCAGCGGGATCTCGTCCAGGGGAAGGATCCGGCCGCCCGGGCCCAGCGGCGCCTGGCCGCCACCCGCCAGCCCGAGTCGATCGACCGCGTCGGCCGTGAGCCACCCGCCGGTCGTCCCCACGCCGCCCGGCATCGGCCGCTGGCGGCGGTACGTGACCGTCCTCGTGCGCCCGAGGGCGGCGTACGCAGCGCTCACCGGGTCCTCCGCGTTGAGCACGAGCGCCCCGTCGGCGGCCACGAGCTCCGCGAGCCGCCGCTTGACCGCCCGGTACGCCTCCACCGTGCCATGCCGGTCGAGATGGTCCTGCGTCACGTGCGTGTACACGGCGACGGTCGTGCCGCGGGAGAGCGTCGGGAGCTGCAGTTCAGACAGCTCGAGCACCACCCGGTGCTCGGAGGTGAGCTCGGGAAGCCGCTCCACCAGCGGGGTCCCGATGTTGCCGCCGAGCAGCACCGGGTGCGCCCCAGCGCCGAGCACCGCCGCGCAGAGCGAGCTCGTCGTGGTCTTCCCCTTCGTCCCGGTGACCCCGATCGTGGGTGCCGGACAGAGGCGCAGGAACAGGTCCACCTCGCTGACCACCGGCACGCGGCCCTCGGCCTCCAGCGCGGCGAGCGCCGCCCGGAGCCGGGGCTCGGTGGTGGGGTACCGGCTGCTGATCGACGGCGAGCAGGCAACGAGCGCCTGCCCCCCGAGCGCCTCCGCGGGGTCGACCTCCGGCCCCGCCAGCAGGTGAACCGGCCGTTCGCCCAGCGCAGACAGGGCGGCGGCCAGGTCGGCGGCGGGGCGGACGTCGTAGGCCGTCACCCGCGCGCCGCGGTCGGCGAGGAACCGGGCCAGCGCGATGCCGCTCCGGGCCAGGCCGAGCACAGCCACCGGCCGCCCGGTGAACGCGTCGAGCGCCAGGCGGTCCAGGTCGATCGGGACCGCCGCGCCGCTCATCCCCCCGCCGCTCTTCCCCGTGCCGCTCATCGCCGCGCCATCCGGCCGCTTCGCCACGGCCACGGCCCGCACGCGGTCCTCTGCCGCCACGCCGCCGCCCTCATGCCAGCATGTGCAGCGACGAGAGGAAGAGCACGACGCCGATCATGGCGGCCAGCGCGGCCACGATCCAGTACCGGAGCGTGATCTTCTCCTCGTCCCACCCGCCGAGCTCGAACTGGCCGTGGATGGGCGTCCAGCGGAAGATCCGGCGGCCGATCGTCTTGACGGCGACCACCTGCAGCACGACCGACCCGGCCTCGATCACGAAGATGATCCCGATGATGGGCAGGATCAGCACCTGCCCGGCGATCAGCGCCGTCACCGCGAGCGCGGCGCCCAGGGATAACGACCCCGAGTCGCCCATGAAGACCTGCGCCGGGTGGACGTTGAACCAGAGGAACCCGAGCAGCGCGCCGATGATGATCGCGCAGAGGATCGCCAGGTTGGTCTGGTTCGGCGAGTTGAGCAGCGCGATGATGAGGTAGGCGATGTAGCTGAAGACGAGCGTCCCGGCGGCCAGCCCGTCCAGGCCGTCCGTGATGTTCACGCCGTTGCTGGCGCTGATGATGGCGAACGCCGCCACCGCGATCCAGATCCACGGGCCCACGTTGAAGTCGCCCACGAACGGCACCCGAAAGCCGAGAAGGTCGTAGTGGCGCTGCAGGTAGATGGCGGCCGCGATCGCCACGACGGTCTGCCAGAGCAGCTTCTGCCGCGCGGTGATCCCCTCGCCGCGCCGCGCGTTCAGGTAGTCGTCCACGGCACCCAGGATCCCGACACCGCCGAGCGCCGCCAGGGGCGCGTAGGTCGACGCGTCGTAGATCCCGAGGCCGAGCGCAAGGACGATCACCACCGCGATCAGGAGCAGGCCACCCATGGTGGGCGTCCCCTCCTTGCCGGTGTGGCTGTCCGGCTCCTCGGCGCGGATGTGCTTGCCGAACCCGAGCCACTGCAGGAGCTGGATGTAGGGCCGCATGAGGATCACGACGATGGCGAAGGCGAGCAGGAGACCCCCGACCAGGCCCTGGACCAGCAGGCCGTTCACGCCGCCCCGCCCATGCCCGCCGCGCGTTCGAGCGCGGCCACCAGGTCGTCCAGGCCCAGACCACGAGCGGACCGAATCCGCGGATCCATGCCCAGGCCGCGGGAGGCCTTGAACAGCACCACGTCGCCCGGTTCGAGCCTGGCCAGCAGCGTCGCCAGCGACACCTCGAGGTCGGGGACGCGCAGCACGCCCCCTGCCGGCATCCCCGCCGCCAGAGCCCCGTCCGCGATGGGCGCCCCGCCCTCCCCGATCGCCACCAGCAGGTCCGCGCTGCGCGCCGCGCGGATCCCCACGGCGCGATGCAGCGCGGGCGCCTCGGGCCCGAGCTCGAGCATCTCTCCCAGCACGGCCACGCGGCGCCCGGGCAATGTCGCCAGGAGATCGAGAGCCGCGGCCATGGAGTCCGGGCCGGCGTTGTAGGTGTCGTCGAGCACGAGCCACGGGCCCACGCGGCGCAGGGCGTCCCGGTGCGGTGCCTGCCAGCCGCGCTCCAGGCCCGCCACGATCCCGTCGGCATCGAGCCCGCAGGCGACCCCGGCGGCGGCCGCGGCGAGTCCGTTGTGGACGCCGTGCCGGCCGAGCACCGGGAGCCGTACAGGGCGCAGGGCTTCACCGGGCAGCCGCAGGCGGAACCGCATCCCCTCGAGTCCCAGCGACGTCACCGACCGGGCCGTGACGTCCGCGCCCTCCCCGAACCCGTACGTCAACACGCGGGCACGAGTCCGTCGATCCATGCGCCGCACGCGTTCGTCGTCGATGTTGAGGATCGCGGTCCCGTCCCGCGGAAGGGCCTCGACGAGCTGCCCCTTGCCCTCTTCGATCGCCTCGATCGACCCGGCCCGTTCGAGGTGCACGCCGCGCACGGCGGTCACGATGCCGATACGTGGCCGCGCGATGGCGGCCAGCTGCGCGATCTCGCCCGGCACGTACATCCCCATCTCGAGGACCGCCACCTCGTGCCCGCGTTCCAGGCGGAGCAGCGTCAGCGGCAGGCCGATCTCGTTGTTCTCGTTCCCCTCGCTGCGCAGCACGCGACGGCGCTCGGCAAGGACGGTCGCGACCGCCTCCTTGGTCGAGGTCTTGGCGATGGACCCGGTGATCCCGACGACCAGCGGGTCGAACCGGCCCCGCCAGGAGGCGGCGAGCGACTGGAGGGCGGCGAGGCCGTCGGCCACCCGCACGATCGAGCATCCACCGGGGGCCGCGGCGAACAGGGCGGCGAGCTCGGTGTCCGGGACCGGGCGCGTCACCAGGAGTGCGGCCGCCCCGCGCCGGACCGCGTCAGCGAGGTGGCGGTGTCCATCGGTATGCTCGCCCGGCAGCGCGACGAACAGCATGCCGGGCTCGACGCGACGCGAATCGACCGCAGCACGGCGAACCGGGCGGGTGGAGGCTCGGAGGAGTTGCCCAGCGGTGATGGCCGCGATCCCCGGACCGTCCAGGGCATCGGCGGCGCTCGTTCCCGGGCTCGGGGCGTCACTCACGGTCAGGGGCCATTCTCGCATGGCGGCCCCGCTACGGGGGACCGGGGGAGGACGTGGCGACCGGCACCTCGCCACTCCACGGCGGGACGGCCGTGGGGATCGGCGTGGGCTCGCCGGGGGGCAGGGAAGGGCTCGGGGTCGACGGCTGCTGCGACGACTTCGGCAGCGGCGCCATGTCGAGCGCCTGGATCGCGTCACGGCCGATCCGCCGGAACAGCTCGTTCGAGGTGATGTTCTGCTGGAAGATGCCCTGACCGATGATGTCCGGCCGGCCGTGGTCGATCTCGACCGCGATGATCAGCTCCGGGTGCTCGCGCCCGAGATAGCCGACGAACGTGAAGTCGAAGTGGTTGGCCATCCAGTTCCCGGTCTTCGAGTCCCAGATCTGGGCCGTACCGGTCTTGCCGCCCACGTCGTAGCCCGGGATGAGCGTCCAGGCCGCGTACCAGGGAACCGCCGTCACGGTGTACCGCATCATCCGGACCAGGGTCGCCGAGAGGCTCGAGCTGATGACCGGCACCGGCGCGGGAACCTGCGCGGGGCGATCGCCGATCTCCTCCACCACGTGCGGTTCCACGAGATTGCCGCCGTTCACCATCGCGGCGTAGCCACGGGCAAGCTGGGCCAGCGTGACCGCCACGCCCTGGCCGAACGCATGGTTGGCCAGATCCACCGCGGACCAGGGGGTGGAGGCAGGGTCGGTCACGAGCCCGGGGAGCTCACCCGCGAGGTCGACCCCCGTGAGCTGTCCGATCCCCATCCTGGTCCAGGACGCGTACAGGCTGGCGGACGCGCTGCTCACCGTGCTCCCCAGCATCCGGGCGACGCGTGCCGCCCCGACGTTGCGCGAGTAGGCGATGACCTTCTCGAACGGGATCATGCCCATCGGCCGGCGGTCGGCGTCCGCGATCTGGACCGGCCCGATCTGCATCACGCCGCTGTCGTTGATCAGGGTGGTGGGCGTCACGACCTTCTTCTCGATCGCGGCCGTGGCGGTGAACATCTTCATGACCGAGCCGGGCTCGTATACCTGGCTGATCAGGGGGTCGACAAAGTCCGCGGGCGCCTGCCGGGCGACGGCCTGGTAGTCGTTGGCGTTGTACCCCGGCTCGCTCGCCCAGGCCAGGACGGCGCCACTGGCGGCGTCCATCACGATGGCGCTCGCGCTCGTCGCGTCATCGGCGATCCACGCCGCGTTGAGCTCCTTCTCGACCGCCAGCTGCAACCCGGCGTCGAGGGTCAGGCGCAGGTTCTCGCCCGGCGCGCCAGGGTTCGTCACGGTCTCCGTGCCGGCGATCGGCCGGCCGGCCACGTCGCGCTCCGCCATCACGACGCGGGGCTGTCCGGCCAGCAGCGCCTGGTAGCGCTGCTCGACCCCGTACTGCCCCTGCCCGCCGTCGTTGACGAACCCGAGCAGCTGGCTCGCCAGGGTGGTATCGGGCGCACCTCCCGGGTTGGGGTAGACGCGCACCGGCTGCGGCTCCAGGCCGAGCTCCGTCAGCGAGCCGCTGTCGAGACCTGCCTGTACGGCCTGGCTCTGGGCCGTCGTGAGCTGGTCGGCCAGCACCACGTAGGCGGCATTCGAATCCAGCCGGGCGGCGAGGGCGGCGGATCCCCTCGCATCGAGGCCCAGGATCGACGCGAGCGCGGTGGCCATCGCCGGTCGGTCGGCCGCGGCGATCTGGCCGGGGTACGCGACCAGCTGGTCCCGGTACACGGTGGTGGCCAGCAGGACGCCCGTCCGATCGTAGATGGAGCCCCGGGTCGCCGGTTCCACGGCCGGCCGCTCGAGCTGCTGCTGGGCCAGCCCCACCAGCTGGTCGTGCGCGGCCACCTGCCAGTACGCCAGGCGCGCCCCGGCCACGGAGGACAGCAACACGAAGACGACGAGGACGACGACGAGGCGGCCACGCCGATCCGTCCGTCCCAGCATCGGTCGCTATCGACCCCGGACCCAGAGCGGGGCGCCCAGCGGGTTGAGCCCGAGTTGCTGCGCCCGGCGGGTGACGGAGATCTCGGCGCCCAGGGTCGCGATGTCGCCCTGCAGCGACTGGATCTGCTGGGTCATCTGGTCGCGCTGGGCGATCAGCCCGTCGATGTCGTAGTTGGTGGCGGCGACGCGGACCGTCTGCGTCAGGTAGAAGAGGCCCAGCAGGAACGAGACCAGGATCGCGGTCATCGCGAGGCCGACCCGGCTCGCCCGCCGCCCTGCCCGGATCCTCGCCGCCTGGCGCCGCCTCGGCAGCGCGGGCGAGCGAAGCGGGTAGTAGCGCGTCCCGCCGGCAACCGCCATCAGGCCGCCCCCTCGGCCCAGCCCAGGGGCGTCACACCGAATGCCAGCCTGGCGAGCCGGTCCGCGGCCGAGTCGCGCTCGACCAGCATGGGGAACCCGCGCTCATCGTGGAGCAACTCCTCCAGCCGATCTCGCCGCTCGCGCACCTCGTGCTGCCGCCGGCCGTAGGAGCGCCGCCGGCTCTGCTGGTGTCGTCTGCTCACCTGGATCCCTCCTCCTCGGTGTCCGACGCCGTTGCCGTCACGCCGCCAGGCGCTCGGCGGCCCGGAGGCGCGCGCTCCGGGACCTGGGGTTCGACGCCACTTCGTCCTGCGACGGCGTGGCAGGTGTGCCGGGGACCACGCGCAGCCGCGGGGAGCGACCGCACACGCAGACCGGCACCTCCGGCGGGCAGACGCATCCGCGCCGCTCCGCGGCGATGAATCGCTTGACGATGCGGTCCTCGAGCGAGTGGTACGTGAGCACCACGATCCGGCCGCCCGGCCGCAGGATCTGCACGCCGGCCGCCAGCACGGCCTCCAGCACCTCGAGTTCGCGGTTGACGGCGATCCGCAGCGCCTGGAAGACGCGCGTCGCCGGGTGCACGCGGCGACGCCCGGCGGGTCGAGCAGGCACCGCACCCTCGATGACATCGGCAAGGGCGGCCGCGCTCGTCAGGGGTGCTCGTGCGCGCGCCTCGACGATCGCCCGCGCGATCCGTCCAGCAAACGGCTCCTCCCCGTACCGCCGGAACAGCGCCGCCAGCTCGCGCTCTCCGAGCCGCTCCAGGAGCGCCGACGCTGGCTCTCCCCGGGCTGGGTCGAAGCGCATGTCGAGGGCGCCTGCCGCACGGAAGCTGAACCCCCGCGCCTCGTCTGCCAGCTGGTGGGAGCTGAGGCCGAGGTCCAGCAGCAGACCGTCTGCAGGGTCGAAACCGTTCTCTGCGGCCAGCGCGGCAAGGTCCTCGAAGTTGGCCTGCCGCAGCACCGCGCGGACCCCGTACGGGGCCAGACGGTGGCGGGCACGTTCGATCGCGGCCGGATCCGCGTCGAGGCCCAGCAACTTCCCGCCGGGGGAGATGGCCTCCAGGATCCGGACGGCGTGCCCACCGCCCCCGAGGGTCCCGTCGATCTGGAGGCTGCCCGGACGGGGAGCGAGTGCCTGCATGACCTCCTCCACCATCACCGGTACGTGCCCTGCCTCCATCACCGGGGTCCCCAGGGACGGATCCCGTCCGGATCCTGGAGATGCGCGACGACGATCAGAACCCAAGGCCCTGGAGGTGCTCGGCGAGCACCTCGGGCGCGGACATGGCCGCGCTGTAGGACGCCCACGCGTCGGGCGTCCA
>JAJYNP010000086.1 GCA_021786265.1 Chloroflexota bacterium | reverse complement strand
GCGACGTTCGCGGAGCTCGTCAATCGCGCCGCCTACGGGCACGAGCGTGTCCGCGTCGTGCGGCGCGGGCGTCCGGTGGCCGCGATCGTCCCGATCGAGGACGTCGAGCTCCTCGAACGCCTCGAGGACGAGGTCGACCTTCAGGCCGCGCGAGACGCGCTCGCGGACCCGGAGAACGCCGTCCCGATCCCGTGGGAGCAGGTGAAGTCCGAGCTGGGCCTCTGACGGTCGCGGGTCAAGGGGACGTGGCCGAGCACCCGTACGAGATCATCCTCACCCCCGGCGCCAGGCGCGACCTGGCCAGCTTGTCCGTCGCCGCGCAGCGCCGGATCGCGCGGGCGATCGACGGCCTCGTCGTCGACCCGCGGCCTCCCGGATCCAGGCTCCTCGCCGGGAGGCCGAGCGAGCGCATCTGGCGGCTTCGCGTCGGTGAGCACCGCGTGCTCTACGGGATCCGCGATTCGCGCCTGCTCGTGCTGGTCATCCGCGTCGCCCACCGGTGCGACGCCTACCGATGATCCTTCCGCGGCCGCCTCGCACCAGCCGGACACGGGGAGGAACGGCTCTTGATCGGCGGGAGACGCCGGCACAGGGTCAGGCTACATCGGGCGCCCGCGCGTCCCCCAGGTGCCTCTCTCAGCGGACGAGAGAAGGAGGCCGGCGATGGCCATCTACGGGCACCTCGAGACCAACCCCCGCGGCGGCGCCGAGGGCCGTGCGGGGCCCTACGTCCGTCCCAGCGCATTCCTGAACAAGGTCCTGAACCCGATCACGGTCGCCCTCGGCCGAACGACCGTCCTCTGCGTCCGGGGACGGAAGAGCGGGAAGCTCCTCAAGGTGCCGATGGATCCGCCATTCGAGTGGAACGGGACCCGCTACCTCGTCTCGCCCCGCGGCGAGACGCACTGGGCGCGGAACCTCCGCGCTGCCGGCGAGGCGGACCTCCGAAGGCGCCGCCGTCTCGAGCACATTCGCGTGACCGAGACGAAGGGCGCCGAGCGCGACGCGGTCGTGAACACGTACGCGAGCACGATCACCTGCAACTGCCGCCGCTCCATGGAGCTCCTGCCCGACCCGGCCGACCATCCCGTCTTCCGGATCGAGCCGAGCGCGGACTGAACGGTCCGCCCTACGTCCACTCGGGCAGGCCGAAGAGCCTGGGGACGGACAGGCCGTCCTCGAGACGGTCCCACCAGAGCGCCAGGCCGCCCTCGTCGATGCTGACCTGGCTCCGATCGGCGGGGTCGGCCGCAGCGAGCCAGGGGAACCAGTCGACCGGGACCAGCAGCTCTCGGCCGTCGGTGATGCGCACCCGCAGCGTCGACCCCTCCACGGAGGCGGCCGCGGCCCTCGGCCGAGTATCGGGCTCATGGATTGCCGAAGAAGTCATCCCACTTCCTCACGAGCTCATCCCGCCGGGCGACGACGATACGCCGGATCCGGGCCAGCTCCGCCGGATTGTATCCCCACGACTCCCGGAGCCCGACAGGATCGAGCCAGAAGACCGCCGCGCCGTTGTCGGATCGCACATGGACATGACGGGGCTCCCGCGACTCGCGGTTCTCGTTCGAGTGGATCCGGAACACATACGGCCCAAACGGGTGGACGACGGGCATGCGGCGCGCCTCGACCAGGGTGCCGGCGGGCGGGCCCATGGTGCCTGACGGCGCTTCACTGTCGCTCTTGCCGGTGACCGGCTGCTCGCCCCGAGCAAGCGCTCGTCAACGCACTCCATCTTCGCCGCATCGGCCGTCGTAGACTCCGGGCCATGAGCCGGCGGGGAGCTGCAGGGGAGCGGAACGCGCGGTGACGACCCAGCCGACCCTGGCGCCGGGCGCGTTCGCGGCGAAGTGGCGCGGCGTGACGACCACGGAGAAGGCCGCCTCCCAGGAGCACTTCATCGACCTCTGCCGGATGCTCGGCGAGCCGACTCCCCACGAGGCCGACCCGACCGGCGCCCAGTACGCCTTCGAGAAGCGCGTCTCCAAGGCCGCCGGCGGTGACGGATTCGCCGACGCCTGGAAGCGCGACTTCTTCGCCTGGGAGTACAAGGGCAAGGAGAAGGACCTCCGGGCCGCCTACGTCCAGCTCATGGGCTACAAGGACGACCTGGGCAACCCGCCGCTCCTCGTCGTCAGCGACCTCGAGCGGATCGAGATCCACACCAACTTCACCGGCCTGAGCCCGGTCGTGAAGCTCGTCACGCTCGACGACCTGGCCGCCGACGACCCCTCGGACGCCCTGGCCACCCTGCGCGCCGTCTTCACCGCGCCCGAGGAGCTCCGCCCGCGCGTCCAGCCCGCCCAGATCACCGAGCAGGCGGCGCGCCACTTCGCCGAGATCGCCCAGAGCCTCCGCAGCCGGGGCCACGACCCGGAGGCCGTGGCCCACTTCCTGGACCGGATCCTGTTCTGCCTCTTCGCGGAGGACGCCGGCCTGCTGCCGAAGGGGATCTTCCAGCGGTTGTCGGAGGCCTCCCACGGCCGCTCGAGCGTCTTCAGCACCGCCCTCGGCGAGCTCTTCGCGAAGATGGCGAAGGACGGTGGCCTCTTCGGCACCGAGGAGATCGACTGGTTCAACGGCGGCCTCTTCGAGTCGGGCGACGTCATCCCGCTCGAAGGCTCCGAGATCACGACGCTCCTGGAGGTCAGCCGGCTCAACTGGGCCCTCATCGAGCCGGCGATCTTCGGCACCCTCTTCGAGCGCGGCCTGGACCCCGGCCAGCGGGCCCAGCTGGGCGCCCACTACACCGACCGCGACGCGATCTGGGGCCTCGTCGAGCCGGTGATCCTGCGCCCGCTCCGCCGTGAGTTTGCGGCGATGCAGGAGCGCGTCACGCAACTCCTCATGGCCGGCAGGAAGGTCACGAAGGCGACCGCGCGCGCCGAGAACCCGGAGGCCGTCTTCGAGGACTTCCTCGAACGACTGCGGCGCGTCCGCGTGCTCGACCCCGCCTGCGGGAGCGGCAACTTCCTCGTCGTCAGCCTGTGGGCCCTCAAAGACCTCGAGTTCGAGGCCATCCACTGGGGCTCGCTCGTCCTGAAGCGCCCGATGCAGGTGCCGCAGATCGGCCCCGAGGCGGTCCTGGGCATCGAGATCAACGCCTACGCCGCCGAGCTTGCTCGCGTGACCATCTGGATCGGCGAGATCCAGTGGATGATCCGCCACGGCCTGGGCTACCGCCGCGACCCCATCCTGGAGTCGCTCGACCACATCGAGACCCGCGATGCGCTGCTCGACCTCTCCGACCCGGCGAACCCCCGCGAGGCCGAGTGGCCGGCTGCCGAGTTCATCGTCGGCAACCCGCCGTTCTTGGGCAATCGACTCCTGCGGCGCGGTCTTGGCGACGACTACGTCGAGACGCTCTGGTCGGTGTTCGATGACCGTCTTCCGCACTCATCGGACTTCTGCTGCTACTGGCATGAGAAGGCGCGGGCGGCGATCCAGACGGGTCGAACGAGACGTGCAGGGCTCCTCGCGACGCAGGGGATTCGAGGCCAGGCTAACCGACGCGTCCTCGAGCGGATCAAGGGTAGCGGCGACATCTTCTTCGCCCGCTCGGATGAGCCTTGGATCCTGTCGGGGGCCGCGGTCCACATCAGCTTCGTCAGCCAGGATGATGGGTCCGAAGCGGCGCGGGAGCTCGACGGACAACCGGTCGCGTCAGTGAACGCCGACCTCACGACGGGCACGGACCTGACGCAGGCACGGACCCTCCCCGAGAACCTCGGCATCGCGTTCATGGGCGATATCAGGGTCGGACCGTTCGACATCGTCGCCGAGACTGCCGATGCGCTCCTCCGGTCACCGAATCCGGACGGCCGCTCCAACGCGGACGTCGTACGACGGTGGGCCAACGGTTCCGACGTCACAGGCCGCGGCCGGGACATGTGGATCGTGGACTTTGGCGTTGACATGCCTGAGCGTGAGGCGGCGCTCTACGAAGCGCCATTCGCCCACGCGGAGGCGCTGATCCGTCCGTACCGCCAGACGGTCCGTCAGGAGTGCTGTCGTGCCCGGTGGTGGATCCACCACAACCGTCGCCCCGAGATGTCCAAGGCGCTCGCCGGCTTGCGCCGCTACATCGCGACGCCAGCGACCGCAAAGCATCGACTGTTCGTCTGGCTAGACTCAGCCGTGCTTCCGGACCACGCACTCATCGTCTTTGCGAGGGACGATGACTTCACCTTCGGCGTCCTGCAATCGCGGGTGCATGAGCTCTGGGCGCGTGGCACCGGAACCCAACTGCGGGAAGTCGAGTCCGGCTTCCGCTACACGCCCACGACCTGCTTCGAGACATTCCCGTTCCCGAACCCCACCCCCGAGCACCGCGAGAGAGTAGGGGAGGCCGCCCGCCGCCTCGTCGAGCTCCGCGACGGCTGGCTCAACCCGCCCGGCCTCGAACCCGCCGACCTCGCGAAGCGCACTCTCACCAACCTCTACAACCAGCGCCCCACCTGGCTCGCCAACGCCCACGCCACCCTCGACAACACAGTGACGCGAGCATACGGCTGGGCTGATCTGCCCAGTAACGAGGAAGTGCTCGGCCGACTGCTCTCTCTCAACATGGGGCGGAGGGACCGTGGCGACGTTTGACTTTGTGACCGACGACGACCTGCGTGCCTCGCTAGAAGATGACATGAGGCAGATGACGGCCTGTTTCAAGGTCGAGGCCTACAAGGCAGCCCAATCGACAGCGCGATACCCGCCGCGATACGCACCTGGGAAGGCGGCAGCGGACCCGAGCCTTGGAAGCACTGGCTGGCCGGTCTTCGCCGGTCGTTTCGCGGGCTACTCGATCCACCCGATATCAGTCCCGAGCCATCGGACCTGGACGACTTGCCGTTCTGACGTTGAGCCGCAGCCATCCCCTCGTGCTCGACCCATCGAGTGGCCGCTGTGATCGGCCGCAAGCGGTCGGCCTGGCGTCGCCAAGCCACGCACCTCGAGCTGAGCCTCGACGACCACGCCGTCGCCGTCGCCAGGGTCGTGCTGCGATGACGCACCTCCCGGACCCCACCCCAGAGCAGCGCGACAGGGTAGGGGAAGCCGCCCGCCGCCTCGTCGAGCTCCGCGACGGCTGGCTCAACCCGCCCGGCCTCGCCACCGCCGACCTAGCCAAGCGCACCCTCACCAACCTCTATAACCAGCGCCCCACTTGGCTCGCCAACGCCCACGCCGACCTGGACGCCGCCGTCTTCGCCGCTTACAACGGCTGGACGGCCGACGCGGACGGCGAGATCCTCGAGCGCCTCCTCGCACTCAACCACCTTCGTTCGCCGGAGCCATGATGAACGACTCTTCGTTTGGTGAGGAGGAGCTCACACCGCTCGAGGACCTGTTGCCTGAGCATCCCCCCCTGTGGGCCGGCGACTCCAAGACGGCCGTGGTTCGCGCTGTTGAAGCAGGCGTCCCATCGGAGGGGCTCGGGGTCTTTGCCAGGTGGTGGCAGCTGGAAGACTGGCTTCGCCTTCTGCTTCACATCGAGTTGAGAGCGAGTCGAGGGACCACGTGGGCCGAGGCCCTGACGAGCAAAGGGCCCAACTTGGCCGAGCGCGACACGGAGAACGCCTACATGTCGTCGCCGGATTCGACCAACCTCCTGGCGTACCTGGACGCCGGTGAACTGTTCGATCTCCTCGGATCCGATGACGTGTGGCCCCTTGTCGAGTACGCGTTGCTCAAGAGGAAGCGATGGGACGGGCTCGTCGACGAACTGCGCTCAATCAGGAATAGGATCGCTCACCTTCGCAGGCCCCACCGCGACGACCTTGCCAGGGTAGAACAGGCGCTTCGCAACCTCGAGCCAGGCGCACGCAGCGCCATGGAGGCCTTCAATCGCCGGCACCGCGTGCCGGCGGATCCACTGGACGACCTCGCGCGGGCCTGGGTGTTGGGCCAGCACGAAGACGCTCGCCGACTCCTTCGCCACGCCGAACAGCAGTACGACACGGCGTTTCAGATCTCCTATTCACTGCGCCCTTGGGCGTTGACGAGCAGGGAATCGACCCGCCGGGCGGGAACCATGATTCACGCAAGCTGGTACTTGCGAGACGGAGCGGCAATACGGCCCCGCGACTTCTGGAGCGACGACCAGTTGGACTCCACGGGCGCCCGCGAGCTCATGGTATTCGTGGAACACCAATCGGATGCGGAAGTCGGCGTGGCGTTCTCGGGAGCCGACGACCCCGCTGCGATCGCGACCGCGATCGGGACCTGCTTTGACATCGTGCTTAGGCATCGCCAAAGGATGCCGAATGCCGCCGCGCGCAAGCGCTGGCTGATTGACTCAGTCGGCCTTGACTGGCGCGTTCAGGTAGAGACAGCCTTGCTGCTGGCCACAGAGGATCAGCCCTTCTCGATCTTCCGCGCCTAGGAAGGTCCGCCATGCCTGTCTCAGCAAGAAGAACCAGAGTCGCCGGACGAGATCGCGCCGTGCTCCTGGTCGAACAGGCGAACCATGAGGCGATGTTGTGTCTTCGCTGCTGACGGCTGGGCTACTGCATCGCCGAGGCAATCCGGGGACGAAAGGGAAGCTGCTCGCGAAGAGCGTAGAGGCCTACCTGCTCGCGCTCGAGACGATCAACCGCCTGACAATCACGTACCGGGTCGAGACGTTCTGCGCTCTCTTGTGCAACTCTTGGGAACTGGTGCTGAAGGCCAAGATCCTTGAGGACGTCGGCAACAAGGACGCGATCTACTACCCTCGCGCGGAAGGAAGAGCCCGCCGATCGCTTTCCCTGTCGACCTGCGTGTCAAGAGTGTTCCCCGACGCTCGAGACTCGACAAGGCGCAACATCGAATGCGTAGAGGAACTGCGCGATGCGGCAGTCCACCTCTTCATCAGCGAGGTGCCGAAGGATGTCCTCGGATTGCTGCAGGCGTCGGTATTGAACTACTACCGCTGTCTCTCGGACTGGTTTGGCGTTGCCCTTGCTGACCGTATTCCAGTTGGCATGATGTCGATCGTGTTCGATGTGAGTCCGGAACGGCTCGACCTCTCCAACGGGGTCATGCGACGGCGCCTCGGCAAAGACGCCGCCGACTACCTGGTCTCCCTGTCCAACACCCTACAGGCCGAGCATGCCGCACTCGGCGGCGTACCTGAGTTCTCGGTCGAAATCCGCTACGGGTTGTCCATCCAGAAGCGGCCGGAGGGGGCGGCGGTCATCGCTATCGTGGATGCCGCAGGAACACCGTCAACCATCCTGCCGATGTCACGAGACCCCAGCGAGGAATACCCGTACCGCCAGAAGGAGTTGATTGAGGTACTGAACGCCGCGCTTCGGCCCGCACGCCCGATCACATCAGGCGACGTGCAAGCGGTGGTTGCGACCGAACGGGTGAAGCGCCGGGCGGAGTGGTTCTACCAGGGAAAAGTGAAGGGCAGTCCCGGGCAATACAGCCACCGATTCGCGGCCTGGTTCGAGGATGTCTACCGCCGCAATCCCACATTCCTCGCCAAGGCCCGCGATGACCATCGCGGGCTACTTCGGAAGGCGCAGGAGGAGCGGAGGGCCAGGGCTGTGGCCGGCGACGACTGGCGGGTGAAGGGCGCCGAGTGAGTCATCGACGATTTCGGTCATCACCGATGACGGAGCCAGTGGAAGATCGGAACGAACGCTTCACGTGGAAGCTCAGCGATATCGACATCGAGCCGCTCACCGAGGATGCGTGGCTCCTCACCTACGAGGACAACGGCGCAACCGTGCTCGTCCAGGACATGGACGGACTGATGCAGCACCTCATGCAGGAGCCCGGCTTCGACGGCAACCTCGCTGGCGCACTCGACACGTTCATGGCGACGCCCATGGCCGGGAACATGCCGCCGCACATCGGCGTCGAGCTCAGAAACGCCGGAGTCCTGGATGGGGGCATGGAAGACCCGACGCCCGGACCGCTCGCTCGGACCATGCTGGGCATCCCGCCCCAGGGCGACGGGACAGCCCGCCACGGATACGGCCCACCGGTCTTCGCGCACTTCGGCTACGCCTGCGCCTACTGCGGACTCGACATGCGCGCGAGCTTCGAGGCCTGGCTCCAACTCTCGATCGACCACGTCATCCCTCACCAGATGACACGGCTCGGCTACCCGCGTGAGTGGGTCGAGGACCTCGCGAACCTCGTCACCTGCTGCCGACCCTGCAATGACTTCGGAAACCGCTTCATCGTGTCCGATCCCGCCCCGACCAGCCCCGAAGCCTTCTTCGACCTTCGCGACCAGGTATTCGTCAAGCGCCTGGAGCAGATCTCCGTCGCGCGGGCCCGCGAGAAGCGAGACCACTTCGACAAGCTCTTCCCGACGCAAGCCCGCCGAACCCGCGCGCGAGGAGTCACCGATGACTGACCACATCACGGTCGACTTCAACAGTCGAGATGCCCAGGGGTTCCTGCCTGCATCGCTTCGGCGCCTTGCGACGCTGCCTGCGGTCGGGTCGATCATCAGCGCCGTCGACCTCGAGGAGAACCGCCGCCTGGCTCGTGTCATCGCGGTCGGTCCAGCGTCGATCACGTTGGAGCCGCTCTGGCAAACCTTCGCCACGCCCGAGCAGTCACGAGTCGTCACGAACCCGGCCAGTGGGTCAGCGCCGCGCACAGCTTCCGACCGCAATGACGTGCCGGACTCGACGGTCGGCTCGAAGATGCGCCCGCGCCGCCAGTTAACGCGAACCCGCCCTGGGAGGTCCGCGCTCGGCGATCGCTGGCCGTGTAGCCGCTCTCGTCAGTGGTGCGGCAGGCCCAGGAGGGTGGGGACCGAGACACCTTCGTCCAGGTCGTCCCACCAGATCCCGAGGCCGCCCTCGATGATCTCGAGGTCGGATCGCTGGACGACGTCGGCGTCCTCGAGCCAACCGAACCAGGACAGCGGGACGATCAGTCTCCTGCCGTCCGCGAGCAGAACGCTCAGGCTCTCCTCGTCGACGGTCGCGGCAATGGCCGTGGGTCGAGGGTCAGGACGCGTGATCGAAGAAGTCATGCCAGCGCCTCAAGAGCTGCTCGCGGTTTCCACCGATGATGCGACGGATCCGGTCAACCTCGCGCGGAGTGTACCCCCGGTAATCGCGGACTCGGACCGGCGACAACCAGAACGACGCGAACCCATTGCCGGAGCGCACGTGGACGTGAGGCGGCTCTCTCGTGACCTG
>JAJYNP010000246.1 GCA_021786265.1 Chloroflexota bacterium | reverse complement strand
CATGGCGAACGGTCGCCTCGAGCTGTGTCAGGGCGTCCGTGTCGACGAGCCCGTTCTGCCACTTGGCTTCGCCCGCGAGCACGAGGTCGCGCCCGTCGTAGGCGACGATCTCGATCTCGCCCTCGCGTGTCCGGCGTGTTCCCGGGTGGCGCTCGTCGGGGATGGGACCCCACCACGCACCGACCTCCCCGTGAGTCGGAAAGGCCGGATCGGAGCCGATCGCGTGGCGGGTGTGCTCTCGGCACGCGTCCTCGAAGGCGGGCCAGCTCACGAACTGGTCGAGATGAGGCCGCACGCGATCGCGGAAGACCTCGGCGACGCGCCGCGCCTCGAGGTCAGTGCGGTTACTGCGGACGAAGCGGAACCAGAAGCGCAGATACCCGTCAGCCATCCGCCACACCCCCGAGCGCGTGTTCTCAGGCGCGCGCGCCGGCCGAACGTGGTCGAGGATATGGAGCCGCCGGAGCTGGCTCAGATACTTCCCGGCCGAGCTCGACGGGCTGACCCCGGCCCGGTCGGCGATCTCGCCCTGGCGCGTCGCCCCGCTCGCCACCGCGCCGATGACCGACAGGTAGACTGGCGCCTCGCTCCCGAGCTCCTCCTTCACGAGCAGGTCGGCCTCCTCGTAGAGGACCTGGCCCTTGCGCAGGACCCGGTTCTGGACGTTCCAGTCGAGCGAGTGCGCCGGGTCCCACTGCTCGAGGTAGTAGGGGATGCCGCCGAGGACCGCCCAGGCGCGGAGGCGGTCGGCGGCGCTCCATCCCGGGAAGAACTCACCGGCCTCGCGGAAGCCGAGCGGCGGGAGCTGCTCGCCCCAGGTGCGCCGGCCGTACAGCGGGCCTTGAAGGACGTGCTCCTCGAACATGCCGATCTGGCTGCCGGCGAGGACGAGGAAGAGTGGGAGGTCCTCGCGGCGCACATCCTCAAGGATGGCCTGGATCGCGGAGGCGAGACGAGGCGTCGAGGTCGCGAGGTACGGGAACTCGTCGAGGACGACCATGAGCGAGTGCCCCTCTGCCTTCGCGGCGACCACGAGACTGAGCACGTAGGCGAGCGCCTGGTCCCAGTTCGCGAGAGGGGCGGCGGCGAGGACCGGGTCCGGCCGATAGGCGAGGATCCGCTCGGTGAACAGTCGGAGTTGCTCGGATGCGGTTCCCTGGTCGGCCTGGAACGAGATGGTCGGCTTGCCCCGCGCGAACCGCTCGATGAGGGCCGACTTCCCGACGCGGCGCCGGCCCCAGAGAAGCACGACCTGGGGGCGCATCCCCCAGAGCTCCTCGAGCGACCTCAGCTCCTCCTCGCGGTCGATGAACGCGCGCATCCTCGCTCCTTGTAGCTGAGCAGTAAGTTACTCACAGGTATCTTACGCCGCAGAGACCGATTGTCCAGCGAGCAACGGCAGGTCCGGGAGGGGTCGTGCCACCCGGGCATGTCGCAGGTCCGCTGGTCGGCCGGGGCGCCGCGGAGGCGCCGTGCGGATACGCCGTGCGGAGGCGTCGCTCGAGCGCCGGCCTGTGGCATGCTGCGCTCCATGGCTCGCTTGCGCGTCGCCCTCGTTCAGCTCGATGCCGGTGCGGACGTGGAACGCAACGTCGCGACGGCGGTGGCGCTCGCCGACGAGGCCGTCGCCGCCGGGGCGCGCCTGGTGGCGCTTCCCGAGTATCTCCAGTACCGCGGCTCCGACGACGGCTTTCGCGCCTCGGCCCGCCCGATCCCGGGGCCGTGGACCGAGCCGTTCGCCGACGTCGCCCGTCGCCGCGAGGCATGGCTGCTCGTCGGCAGCCTCGCCGAAACCTCGGACGACCCGGCCCGCCCGTACAACACGAGCGTCCTGATCGCCCCGGGCGGCTCGATCGCGACGACCTACCGGAAGATCCACCTGTTCGACGTCGCGGTCGACGACGGTCCGGTCGACCGGGAGTCCGCGCGCGTCCGCCCCGGCGATCGGGCCGTCGTGGCCACGGTCGACGGGATCGGTTTCGGCCTGACGATCTGCTACGACCTCCGCTTCCCCGAGCTGTACCGGTCGCTCGCGCTCGCCGGCGCGGAGGTACTCGCGGTGCCCGCGAACTTCGCCGAGCGGACCGGCCGCGACCACTGGGAGGTCCTCCTGCGGGCCCGGGCGATCGAGAACGGTGCCTACGTCATCGCCCCCTCGCAGATCGGTGGTCCGCCCGGTCAGCCGGCCTTCGGGCGCTCGATGGTCATCGACCCGTGGGGCACGGTCATCGCCCAGGCTCCCGACCGCGTCGGGATCATCCACGCCGAGATCGATCCGGAACGTGTCGCCGCGGTCCGGCGCCAGATCCCCGTCCTCGCGAACCGGCGACCGGACGCGTACTGATCCGACGCCGACCTGGATCGGGCGCCCGAGCACGAGAAGAGCCGCGCCCGGTTTCGTCGGACGCGGCTCTCGTCATGTTCGCCTGTGATCAGCGGACGAGGCCCAGGAAGTAGGTCGGGTCTCCCGCCTGCGGCGGACCGCTCATGCTGCCGGCGGCGACCGAGGTCAGCCCTGAGTACTGGACGAAGCGGCCGGTGAGCGTCGTGATCGCGGGCCCGCTCCCGTCGTACCCGGTCAGGACGAAGGCCGCCAGGCCGGTGATGTGGTAGCTGGCGTTGTTGCCGTTGCACGGCTGGCAGGCGTCGAAGACCGGGATGAGGACCGTCGCGCCACTCGCGATCCAGGCGTCGAGGCAGGCCCGGACGTCGTTGCCGTTGTGGGCGCCGGGTTCGCCGGGGACCCAGATCGGAAGCGTCATCGCCGGGTTGTCCGGGTAGCAGATGCTCGAGGCCAGGATGCCGGTTGCGTTGTCCCCCGTCCATGACAGCCAGCCGAACTGACCGGGGCCGTAGCCGTCGGTGAGCGTGAACTCCTTGTTCGGCACGTATGGCTGGGGCGGGTTCGTGCCGATCGGCAGAAGGTCGCCAGGTGGGACGGTGGTCGTTCGCGCGGTCAGCGCGGTCGCGTCTGTCGCGACGTTCCAGTTCGTCTGGCCGACGAGGCCCAGGAAGTAGGTCCGGGGCTGGCGGCTGACGTGGACGACGACGCCCTGCGTGTTGTACGGGATGCCGCTCGCGCTCGCGACGACCGGGCCGAGCACGGCCTCGTTTTGGTCGACGTACGACGCGCTCCAGGTGCACGGCGTTCCGCCGCTCGCGCTGCAACTGTTGGCCGACATCCGGGCGCTGATCGCGTTGTACACGTCGGCCGAGGTGAGACTCGGCGTCTTCACGTAGTAGTCGGAGACGATCTTCGTGCCGGCAACCGCCGCGAGGTCAGCTGCATTCTGGCCGTCGCGACGGTTGAGGAACGCGTTCCCGGCGTCGATGACGAGTCCGACCATCAGGATCAACGTGATCAGTCCGCCGGCGAAGATGACGAGAATCTGGCCGCGCTGTTCATCCGAACCGGTTCGGATGTGTCGCGCGGGCGTGCGGGGGGTGCGAATGCTCATTGGTTGACCGTCACCTTCGATGTGGCTGAGTAGGTCTTCGTGCCGACGAGCCCGGCGATCACCGGGGTGAACATCGAGACCTGGCTGCTCACCTGGACGATGAGGAAGTCGTCCGCTGTGCACGTCGCGACCGTGTGGAGGTTGAGGTCCTGGCAGGTGGGCTCCACCGTCGGGCTCGGCACGGCGGCGAGCATCCCCGTGGTGTAGCTCTTGATCGAGGTCATGCCTGCGGCCGTCCCGGAGCGGCCCTGGACGGAACCCCAGCGGGCGCCCTCCCGGGCCGCTTCGGCCAGGGCGTTGTTGATGTAGACGAGGCGCCCCAGATCGATGAGCCCGAACAGCAGGAAGACGAAGATCGGGATCGTCAGGGCGAACTCGACGAGGGCCTGGCCGGCGGACGGGCGGCGCCCGCGGCGTCGAGAGAGCGAGAGGCTGGTGGGTGTCATGGGTTGAGCGTGATGTAGTTGTGCTCCGTCACGGTCGTCGAGCAGGTCGCCCCGGTCGCCACCGTCAGCGTGACGTCCCAGTGGATCGTTCCGTGCTGCGATCCGCGGGTGTACTGGTGGGAGGTCGTCTCCGGCGTCGTCGACGTTTCGCCGTCACCGAACGTCCAGAGCCACGACACGGGCGTTCCGGTCGAGGTTCCGGTGAAGGTGACCGTGACGTCCTCGCCGTGGCCTTCCGTCGGTGTCCCCGAGAACGTCACCGTCGGGTTGACACAGGGAGTGGGGGCCGGTGTTGGTGTCGGGGTGGGGGTCGGGGTGGGCGTTGGGGTCGGGGTGGGCGTTGGGGTCGGGGTGGGCGAGGCGCCGTAGGCGGTGTTCAGGACGAGCGAGCTCTCAGTGGCGGTCAGGGTCAGCGACGGACCGAGGATCGTGCGGACCAGCGGCGTCAGGAACGGGAACGGATAGCTGACCGTGACCCGGTACGAGTCTCCCTCCAGACAGCTGCCCGGGGACTTCAGCGAGCCGTCGCCCGCGACGCAGGTGATCGCGGTGGACGTTCCCTGGACCCCGGTGAGGTCCTGGGCGACATGCCAGGGCACGTTGTTCGGGTCGCCGCAACCGGTCTTCGCCGTGTCGCACTCCGGGTGCAAGGCGCCAAAGAAGGCACCCTCTCGGGCGGCGTTCTCGATCGTGACGTAGGCGAAGAAGAGTCGTCCCGCATCGGCCGCGCTGGCGATCAGGAGCAGCAGGACCGGCAGGATCAGGGCGAACTCGACCAGGCTCTGGCCGCGCGACCGGCGGCGGTGCCGCAGAGCGGAGGCCAGGGGGCCGAGGTTGGACCTGAGTCCTGGGCTGAGCGTCGGGCGCAGCTTCGGGCTGAGCGTCGGGCGCATCGTCTCGCGCTCCAATGGCGTGGTGTGGTGGTGCGACGATCGTTCACGTCGCGCCTTTCACGATGCCTTGAAACGGTGCGCGCGTGCATAGCCCGAAGGGGGCAGACGGCCCAGGAAGGAGTACCGGCCGCCGCTGCGCGGCCACACCCTCGGATCAGTCGGCACGAAGGAGCCGCGCCCGGCGGGTGGGCGCGGCTCCTCTGACTCCCGAGACCCGGAACGGCGCTACCTGATCAGCTGGACCGAGACCCCCGAGCCTCGCGGGCCTCGCTGCGAAGCTCTCCGCCTGCCGCGGTGTGACGCTACCGGATCAGTTGGACTCCGGGCGGCGTGAACTCCGTCGTGTACTGGTTGGGCGGACCGACGGTCACGTTCGCCGGGACGACATCATCATTGAAGTACCCAATCAGGCAGCCGGTACTCCCGTTACCACCGGCGCCTGCGCACGGGCCGGTCGAGCCCTGGATGTGAACCTCCTGCAGATGGAAGTCGCCGAACGTCACGAGGAAGTACCACTGGTTCGCCCCATTCCCGCCGCGGTTGGCGTCCGGGCAGTTCGTGACCTCGTTCTTCGGATCGGCCGGCTCGGTGTTACATGTCCCGGGCAGAGGGTCGCTCGTGTCGGCGTAAAAGATCGGCAGCTGGATGTCCTTTCCGATGTACGTCTCGAGCGCCGTCTGGACCTGGTCGCTGTTGATGTTGCCGGTGGCCGTGACGTAGTACCAGCGGGGCGTCGTGATCGATGGGTTGCTCGGGTTGACGATCGCGTCGGCAAGTTCGCTCGCGCCGCCCCCGGGCGGTGTCCAGTCGATCCAGCCGACGTTGCCCGGGCTGTTGCTGCACAGCGGAACGATGACCGGGTTGTCGGGTCCGACGGGCCACTGGCTCCCCGGGTTGATCAGGTCGTTGTTGTTGTCGCACGTTGTCAACAGCACCGGGAACGTGACCGGGATCACCCCGCCGAATCCGGTGCCGTTCTGGTATCCCGCGATGTATGTCGACTGCGCCGTCGCCGTGAACTGGTTGATGCCGATGACCCCGGAGACATAGGTGTGGACGTCCCGCGAAGCTGTGACATGGATGCCGGCCGCACCGCTTGGAATCACGCCTGCGCCCGCGGCACCGAGATCGTTGCCCGAGTAGTCGGTGTACTGGATGGATACGATCGTGTCGAGGCCGTCGTTCGTGACGTGCGCGTTCACCGCATCCACGACCCGCTGATCCCAGGTGACGACGCTGCCGCACGGCGGAGGAGTCGATGCGTCGGGGCAGTCAACGCCCACCAACCGGCGCATGAGCTGGACCGCCCCGGATTCGGCCGCGCCGTCGGTCCAGTTCTGGGTCAACCGCTGCTGGGCGAAGGCATTGCCGCCGTCGATGACCAATCCGGTCATCGCCATGATCGCGATGATCGCCAGGGCCAGGATGACGACCACCTGCCCACGGGCTCGGGCCTGCGCCCTTCCGTTCATTGCATCCTCCCGGCGCTCAGGGCCGCCCGTTGGGCGGCCGTCGTCGTGTTCGTCATCGGTTGGTGGCCTCCACGGGTAGCTTCGTCGTGCTCGAAAGGGTGATCGGCCCGATGAAGCTGCCAATGATCGGCGTGATGGCCTGGAACTGCCAGTTGACGGTCACCACGGCGACGCAGCCCGTCCATTCAGGCAGGGTCGCCGGGCAGTCCGCGCTCAGGTTGGGCGTCTTGTACTCGACCAGGATCTCTGACGCGTCGGTCGGGTCGAGAGCAAGGGCCGTGGCCTGGTCGGCCGCTTCCTGGGCAGCGACAGATACCCCGGAGACGATGCGCTGGTCCACGATGGCTCTGCGAGCACCGTCCCGGGCCGCGTTGCTGAGCGTGTTGTACGCGTAGATCGCCCGTCCGAAGTCGAACAGCCCCATGAGCAGGAGCAGGACGAGCGGGATGACGAGCGCGAACTCAAGCAGCGACTGGCCGCGGGAGCCCGAAGCCTGACGTGCGCTCATGTCGTGTGGGTGACCGTGATCGACGAGCCTGTCGGCTGGCACGACCCGGCCGGCAGGCTCTGCGACAGGACCGTCTTGGTGTTCAGCCCGTTCGGCGAGAACGACCCGGAGAAGCCACCTGCAGTCCACTCGGCTCGCGCGTCTGAGACTGTTTCGGGCGCGGGGTTTACCAGGTCGGGCACCTTGGCTTCGCCCGCCGGGCAGGGCGGCGGTGGCGGCGGGACGGCCGCCGGGTCGGGCACACCGGTGACCTTCCCGGCGCGGACGGTGAACTCGGAACTCGCGCCCATCGTGAGCGAGTTGCCGACGACTGAGCCGATGATCGGCGTTAGCGGCTGGAACGTGCACTGGATGTCGACCCGCACGAAGTCGCCCACGTCCTTCGACGTGTCAGGCGAGGCGCTGTCCGGACCGTCGGTGTAAACAGGCTGCGGGATCGAGGCGACCGCGCAGTTGGCGACGCCGGTATCGCGCCGGATGAGCGCCTCGTATTCGACCCGGTTGGGGTCGCTCGGGCTGGCCCAGTCAGCGTCGGGGTACCAGGCTGCGTAGTTGGCGGCGATCCGCGAGGCGTTGTTGAGGATGACGTAGCCGAAGAATGCCCGGCCAAAGTCGATCGCGAACAGGAGGATGAGGAGCAGGAACGGGACGACGAGCGCGAACTCGACGACCGATTGGCCGGGCGATCGCCCGGCCAATCGCTGGATCGCTGCCTTCGGGCGGTTGGACCGTCCGCTGCCGAGAATGCCCATGTGCAACCCCGTTCCCCCGGTGATACCTGCCAACAATCAAGCATGCGCCTTGCAGCCCACCTTGCGGCGGTGCCCCGGTGCCCCACGGAGGAGCTCGCGCGAGACGTAGAGTTCGAGCCCCGAGCCGTTCTCCGCCCGCTGGCTGCTGCCGCGCTCGAACCGTCCGAACAGCCGGCCGTTTCGTCGACGGCCATGACGGGCTGGACCGGCCGTCGCGCAATACCCGTCGCGCAATACAATTTACATTGCGCTGATAGCAGTATGTTGGCGCAGTATCGTTGCCGGTCAGGAGCAGCAGGAGCCCAACGCTGATGAGAACTTCCTATCCGGAGCACGGCGCTCGGCGCGTGGCCATGACCTTTCGGCTGCGCGAGGACGTCGCCGCGTACGTGCGCGACCGAGCCACCGAGCGGAACGTCTCGCAGGTGGCCTTGGTCGAAGAGGCGATCTTGCGCGACTGGCGCGAGGAGCGTCGTCGACTGGCGCAGGAAGCCGCTCTGCTGGATGCGGCCGACAACGTCGAGTCTGCCGAGGCCGCGCTTGGGGCAGCCCGAGGGGTGTTTCTCGGAACCCTCGAATGAGCATCGGCACCCGACCGGTCCCGCAAGTCCGCAGGGGTGACGTCTACGAGATCGACTTCGGGCAGCCGCGCGGGAGCGAGCAGGGCGGCTCGCGCCCGGCACTGGTCGTGTCGACGGACGATCTCAACGCTGTCAGCAGCACCGTGGTTGTCGCCGCGATCACGAAGACGCTGCCGTCCGCCACCCGCGAACGGCCCCAGCAAGTGGCAGTCTCCTCTCGCGAGACCGGGCTGGCGTACGACGGCATGGTGAAGCTGGACCAGGTCCTGACCGTGTCCCGGGAGCGTCTCACGAGCCGCCGGTGTGGGCGACTCTCGCCCGAACTCATGGAGAAGATCGATCGGGCGATCTTCTATTCGATGGGTCTCGACGACGAGTAGCCGCTCACGGGTACCTGCCGCGACGCCTCCACGATCCGGTTCGGGGTCCCTGGCGCGTGGAACTCTGTCGACCCCTGTTCACTCCAGCCCTGGTTCGCCCGGCAGGTAGAGGCTGAACGCCGCGCCCCGGCCCGGCGCCGCCGGCTCGAGGACGAGGTCGCCGCCCATCGCCCGAGCGAGCTCCTGTGAGACGTAGAGCCCGAGTCCGGAGCCGTCCTCCGCCCGCTGGCTCGTACCCCGCTCGAAGCGGGCGAAGAGCCGGGCGCGGTCGGCCTCCGGGACGCCAGGGCCGTGGTCGGTGACCGTCAGGCGCAGTCGGCCCGCCACCTCCTCGGCTGCGATCTCGACCTCGACCGGCCCGCGCCGGCCGTGCTTCACCGCGTTGTCGAGGAGCGCCCAGAGGACCTGGTCGAGCTGATCGGTGTCGGCGATCGCGAGCCAGCCACCCGACCGATCCTCGAGCATGAACGGAATCTCCTCGACCGCGATCGCCTCCCAGGCTCGCCGCACTCTGGGTGCCAGCGCGACGACCTCGGCCTCGGGCTTCAGCGCCCCCGACTCGAGCCGGGTCACCGTGAGGAGCTGACGGACCATTCGCGAGAGCCGCTCGGCCTGCTCGGCGATGATCTCCAGCCGTCGGTCCGGATGGTCGGTGCCGAGCTGCTCG
>JAJYNP010000227.1 GCA_021786265.1 Chloroflexota bacterium | reverse complement strand
GGTGGTGACCCTGGGGATCTGGGCGGCCGTCTGGGACTACCGGCTGCATACGGATCCGGATCGGCTCTACCCGGAGTTCCATGCCGTCGAAGACTCCGTGCTGCAGGTCGTCCGGACGTCCTGAGCATCCCGCCGGCACCGGTGGGGCGGGGAAGAACGATCCGGGCGGCGCGCGGCTGTTTGCGCTGCCCGGACGGCTCCCTCGCATCGGCGGGGCCGCGGTCGTCCGGATGGCGCTCGTGGGTACGAGGCTCGCAGCGCCAGGTACACGCCCGGGAGGTAGCCGCCTGCGGGCTGGTCGTTCATGGATCCCTCCGGGAATGAGCGGGAGCGATCGCCCGGCCGTCGCGTGGCATGGGTAGTCATTCGGGGCGCCGATTGCCGTGTCAGCCGATTGCCGTGTCAGCCCGCGCGCGCGACGCCCCGTTTGTCGCCAAACGGCAGGCGACGGCCGGGCCGCATGCCCCCTGACCCACGGTCGGACGTTGCCGAGCATAGCGGCACGTCGGGTAGCTCGCGGTTAGTCCAGACGGCGAGCCTTGCCCCGGACGCTTGTGCCCCACGGGCACCCGACGCGCTTCGTGGTCACGCGACGGGAGGGAGCAGGGACCTATGCCGAACCTGCAGACACGCGGGGGCGCGGCCGTCGGAACGTCCGAACCGGACCCCGCCCCAGGCGACACGACCGCCCTCGAACGGCGCGATGTTCTGACCAAGGCGGCCGCCGTCCTGGCGGTCGCGGCCGTGCTTCCGCTGGGCGGTGTCAACGCGGCAGTACTCGCCCCTGCCAGAGAGAAGACGGCGAAGGGGCGGGGCGCCCAGCGTGCTGCGCCTGCGCCCACGTTCAACGTCAGCCCACAGGCGGACGAGGACATCCTGGTCCGCATGCAGCGCGATCTCGTCCGAGCTCTGAGCAAGCCCATCGACCAGCGACGCTGGGGGATGGTCATCGACACACGCAAGTGCGTGGCCTGCATGTCCTGCACGGTCGCCTGTGTGATGGAGAACAAGCTGCCACCGGGCGTTGTGTATCGACCCGTGATCGACACCGAGATCGGCACCTACCCGAACGTCACGCGGCAGTTTCTGCCGCGTCCGTGCATGCAGTGCGATAACCCGCCCTGCGTGTCGGTGTGCCCGGTGAATGCCACCTGGAAACGACCCGACGGGATCATCGAGATCGGCTACGACGCCTGCATCGGGTGCCGGTACTGCATCACGGCCTGCCCGTACCAGGCGCGCACGTTCGACTTCGGGCAGAACTGGACGGACAACGCCGCCACCGGTGCGCCGGCCGCCCTCGCGCTCGCCGGTGCCGCGCAGTACGAGAAGGAGCCGAGCTTCGAGTACAGCGCAACCTGGAGCCGCGCCAGCGGACCCATCCCGACCAGCCCGGTGGGCAATGCGCGCAAGTGCCATTTCTGCGCCCATCGGCTGGTGGACGGCCTGCTTCCCATGTGCGTGACCACCTGCATCGGCCGCGCCACGATCTTCGGCGATCTGAACGATCCGGACTCGCTGGTGTCCGAGCTCGCCGCGTCCGCGAATGCGGTCAGGCTCAAGGAAGACCTCGGCACCGAGCCGAAGGTCTTCTACCTGCTGTGAAGGGCGGTCCCGACGATGAGCGTTGCTGCACAGCTTGACAGCGAGGGAACCAGGAGCACGGGCGTACGCGCGGCGGGCAGCCGTTCGGCGTGGCTCTACGTCTCCATCGTCCTGTGGCTCGCCCTGGCCGTGTTCGGCCTGATCGGCATCGTCCAGAGGTTCCTCCTCGGCGAGCCGCCGACCGCGTACTCCAGCTACATCCCGTGGGGGCTCTGGGTCGCCGCGTACATCTACTTCGGCGGGCTCTCGGCCGGGGCCTTCCTCCTGTCGAGCCTCGTCTACGTGTTCGGCATCCGGCGCCTGACGCCCATCGGACCGATCGCGCTGTACGCCGCGGCGGTGACCCTCGCCCTGGCCCTGCTGTCGATCCTGTTCGACCTCGGCCACATGGAGCGCTTCTGGGAGGTGTTCGTCCGCCCGCAGTTCCATTCGATGATGGCCTGGATGGTCTGGCTGTACACCGCCTACTTCGTGGTGCTGCTGGCGCAGCTGGTCATCGTCCTGCGGGCACGGGCATCGAGGAACGGCGCGGCCCCGCTGGAGCGGGACCAGGCACGCCTGCGGGTGATCGGCAGCGTCGGCGTGGTGATCGCCATCGGCTTCGAAGGCGGCGTGGGAGCCCTCTTCGGCACGGTCGTGGCCCGCGAGTACTGGAACACGGCCATCTCCCCGATCATCTTCCTGACCGGCGCCCTGGCCTCCGGCGTTGCGTTGCTGACCGCGATTGCGGCGGTACTGCCACTGAGGCACAGGGCGGCGTGGCGCGACCTGGTCGCGTACCTGAGCCGGGCGGTCATCTGGCTGGTCCTGCTGGATCTCGTGCTCGAATTCGCCGAGTACTCCATTCCGGCGTGGTACCAGGTCGGCTCCGAATACAACCTCATCACGTACATCCTCTTCGGCCCCTACTGGTACGTCTTCTGGATTGCGCACGTGCTGTTCGGGGTCGTGGTCCCGGTGGCCCTGCTGACGCGCCGGAACACGCTGGTCCAGGGGATCGGGGCGGCGCTGGTGGCGATCACGTTCCTCGCCGTCCGCCTGAACATGGTGATCCCCGGGCTGATCTCTCCCGAACTGCAGGGCCTGGAGCACGCGTACCTGGATCCCATCGGGAACCGGCTGGTCTACAGCTATGTGCCGAGCCTGTTCGAGTGGCAGGTCACGGCGGGCATCATCGCGTTCGGCATTGCCGTGTTCGTGCTCGGGTACCGCTTCCTTCAGATTGCACCCCCCGACCAGGGCATCACCGAGGAGGGTGAGACACGATGAGTCGTCGCTTCGCGGGACCCGATCTGTCCCGCCGACAGCTGCTCAAGGCCGGCGCGCTCACCGCGGGTGGCGCCCTGCTCGGGAACGCGGGTTATCTGCTGGCCGGCACCGCGACGTCGCCAGAGGCGGCCGCGGCAGAGCCGTACACGCTGAACCTGCCCGAGAACGTCCTGTATTCCACGTGCCTGCAGTGCAACACGCAGTGCACGATCAAGGCCAAGATCCAGGACGGCATCCTCGTCAAGATCGACGGCAACGCCTACAGCCCGATCAACCTGCTGCCGTCCCTCGAGTACAGGACCGACCTCGCCACCGCGGCGCAGGTCGACGGTTCGATCTGCTCCAAGGGCCAGTCCGGCGTCCAGACACTGTACGACCCCTATCGCCTGCGGAAGGTGCTGAAGCGCGCCGGGCCGCGCGGCTCCGGCAAGTGGCAGACCATCCCCTTCGACCAGGCGGTCCAGGAGATCACCGACGGCGGCAAGCTCTTCGCCCACCTCGGCGAAGACCGGGTCGTGCCCGGCTTCAAGGACGTCTTCGCGCTGCGGGACCCGGCCCTCGCGAAGCAGATGTCGGACGACGTCAAGCTCCTGCGGTCCGGGCAGCTCAGCGTCGCGGACTTCAAGACGAAGTACGCCGACCACCTCGACGTGCTGATCGACCCGAACCACCCGGACCTGGGCCCCAAGAACAACCAGTTCGTGCTGCTGGGCGGCCGGATCTCGCCCGATCGAGAGAAGATCACCCAGCGGTTCACCTACGGTGCCCTCGGGTCCGTCAACTGGTACGGCCACACCACGATCTGTGAGCAGGCCCACCACGTCGCGTTCCAGTACAGCACCGCGCAGTGGACCGCACAGACCGGCTGGCAGGTGGGCACCAACCACATGAAGCCGGACTATCCCAACGCGGAGTTCGTGATCTTCTGGGGCACAGGATTTGCCGAGGCGAACTTCGGTCCGCCCCCGCTCAGTGCGCGGGTCTCCCAGGCGATCGTCAATGGCAGGCTCAAGGTCGCCGTCGTGGACCCGCGCCTGTCGAAGAGCGCGGTGAAGGGCCGGTGGATCCCGGTCCGGCCAGGCGGAGATCTCGCGCTCGCCATGGGCATGCTGCGCTGGATCATCGACAACAACCGGTACGACACGGCCTTCCTGCGCAACGCGAACAAGGCCGCGGCCGCCGCTGCCGGCGAGCCGTCCTGGACCAACGCCAGCTGGCTGGTGAACGTGGCCACGGGCAAGTTCGTGCGGGCGGCCGACGTGGGCCTCGGCGACAGCAGCCACTTCGTCGCCATGGTCGGGGGCGCGCCGACCGCCTTCGACCCGTACGACACGGCGGAGGCCGTCGTGGGCGACCTCGACGTGGACACGACGTTGGCCGGGCTCAACGTCAAGAGCGGCTTCCACGCGCTCAAGGAGAGCGCCGCCGCCAACGGGCTCGACTTCTACGAACAGGAGAGCGGGATCGACCAGGCGACCATCGTGGCCCTGGCCTCCGAGTTCACGGCCCACGGGAAACAGGCCGGGATCGACTTCTACCGCGGACCGATCAAGACGACCTACGGGTACTACGCGGCGCAAGCCATCATCGCGCTCAACTTCCTGATCGGCAACGTCGATCACAAGGGTGGATTCACGTCCGGCGGCGGAGGTTGGGACTTCATGGGCGCCAAGCCGGGACAGCCCTATCCCCTCGACCAGATGCACCCCGGCGCTCTGACCAGGTTCGGGGTCAAGCTGACCCGCGAGTCCAGTGGCTCCTACGAGTCGAGCACACTCTTCCACGGCTATCCGGCCGATCGCCCGTGGTTCCCGTTCACCTTCGACGTGTACCAGGAGGTGATCCCGGCGGCCTACGCCGGCTATCCGTACCCGGCCAAGATCCTGTGGCTGCACTACGGCACGCCGGCCCTGGCGACTCCGGCCGGCCATCTCCAGATCGCGATGCTGCGCGATACCGAGCGCCTGCCGCTCTTCATCGCCACCGACGTGACGGTCGGCGAGACCAGCATGTACGCGGACTACCTGTTCCCGGACCTCTCGTATCTCGAGCGGTGGTCCAACGGCGTGGGCACGAGCCCTGCCGTGGTCACCAAGAACACCAAGTTCCGCCAGCCCGTGGCGGCGCCGGTCACCGACACGGTCACGGTGGGCGGCGAGTCGATGGTCCTCAGTACCGACACGCTCGTCATCGCGCTCGCCGAGCGCCTCGGGACGTCGGGGTTCGGGCAGAACGGCCTTGGTGCGGGCATGAACCTGGGCCGCTCCGAGGACTACCACCTCAAGATGGTCGCGAACGTCGGCTGGGGGGACAAGGACGGCGACAAGGTCCCCGACGCCAGCGACGCCGACGTGCAGCTCTTCGGCAAGGCGCGCCGCCACCTGCCGGCGGCCGTCTTCGATGAGGCGAGGTGGCAGGCCGCTGTCGGCGAGCACTGGCGGCGGGTCGTCACCGTGCTCAACCGAGGCGGTCGGTTCGAGTCGTCCTCGAAGGCCTACAACGGAGCGTATCTCGCACACCAGTGGGGCAAGCTCCTCGATCTCTACGTCGAACCGATCGGCAGCGCGAAGAACTCCATGACCGGGCAACCCCTCTCGGGCGTGCCCGTGTACCAGGCGCTGACATCGACCATCGGCCAGGCTGTCGTCTTCCCCGCCGAGTACGACCTGGACCTCTTCACCTACAAGGAGATCTGGGGCGGCCAGTCGCGCACGCCGGGCAACTACGCCGCGCAGATGGCATTGATGCCCGAGAACTTCGTCTATCTCAACAGCGTCGACGCGAAACGACTCGGGCTGCACGACGGGAACGTGGTGCGGATCGAAGGTCCGGACTTTGCGGGCAACTTCGAGACGTACGTCGGGCAAACGCAGACCGTGGCTGGCCGCGTGCGGGTCGTCGAGGGCGTCCGTCCGGGGTCGATCGGCGTCTCCTGGAGCTACGGCCACTGGGCCTACGGCGCGTCCGACATCGTGATCGACGGGCAGCGCATCGCGGGAGAGCCGGCCCGCGCAAAGGGCCTGGTCCCGAACCCGGCGATGGCCGTCGATCCGTACCTCAAGGACGTCGCGCTGACCGACCCGATCGCCGGCGACTCGGCGTTCAACGGGACCCGTGTCAGGCTGGTCAAGATCGCGGAGGGCAACACGAACGGCATGCCCGCCAGCGGCTCCTACAACGCGGGGCCATCACTGGCCAACAGGTCGCCACTCTCGACCTCCGACTCGGCCTGGCTGCTCGATCGCTCGCTGCAGGCCGCGACGGGCCGGATCAGCCAGGCGACCCTGGCCAGCGATGTCCAGCACCGGTTCGGTGCGCCGGTGCGTTCGGCCGGCAGGCGACGCGTGTAGGCCGAAGTTCGACGGGCCGGCCGTGCTCAGTTGAGCGTGGCCGAGGGAGCGGAGTTCTGCCTGCACGCTCGCGGGCGTGAGCCCGAGCAACGCGAGGGCGCGTGCCTGGAGCGGCGTCGGCGTCGCGACGATCTCGAGATCGACCACCTTGAAGGCGCGGAAGGCCCGCTCGACCCGGGTCAGGAGCTTGTAGGCGCGGACCACACCCGGGCCATCGTTCATGCGTGGAATGGTGGTGAGCCGGCTGGGATTCGAACCCAGGACACGAGGGTTAAAAGCCCCCTGCTCTGACCGCTGAGCTACCGGCCCGACACAAGGGTAGCGGCGCGGGACCGGGCGTGGGAGCGCCGGGAGGAGTCACCGAGCCCGGAACCGCGGGGCGCCGCTTCCGGGCGGGCCTTATAGTGGTGCCGCGTCCCCTCCTGGGGAAGGGAGGATCACGTGGGAACGAGGCGCCTCGTGCTCGTGGTCGACGACGAGGCGTGGGTCGGGAAAATCGTCGCCGCGGCACTTGCCGACCAGGGTTTCGACATCGAGACCACGTCCGGGGGCGAGGAGGGGCTCGCAGCGTTCGCGCGCCTCAAGCCGGACCTGGTCCTGCTCGACATCCTGATGCCCGACATCGACGGGCTGACGGTCCTGCGCCGGATCCGCGAGACGTCCCCGGTCCCCGTCATCCTGCTCACTGCGCGTGGATCCCCCTCTGAGATCGCCGGCGGACTCGACCTCGGTGCGGACGATTACATCGCGAAGCCGTTCCACCCCGACGAGGTCGCGGCGCGCGTCCGCGCTGTGCTGCGCCGGACGCCCGTGGGCCCCGCCCGTGTCGTGACGATCGGCGACATCGAGATCGACCTGGGGCGCCGCACGGTCTCGCGCGCCGGGACTCGGGTCTCGCTGACGCGGACCGAGTGGCTCCTGCTCCAGGAGCTCGCCACGCACACCGACCGCGTCGTGCTCCACACGCAGCTGCTCACGGCGGTCTGGGGCCCGCAGTACCGGAGCGAGTTCAACTACCTCCGCATCTGGGTGAGCCGGCTGCGGCGGAAGCTCGGCGTGCCCGTGGGTTCGAGCGGGCCGGTCCGTACCTTCCAGGGGATCGGCTACCTGCTGGACACGCGGTGGACGCCCGAGTCCGAGGCCGCGGCGGAAGAAGAGGGCGAGACCGTCACCGCGGACGCGGCGGCTGCGGCCACCGCCGGCGCGGGGGACGGACAGGGCCCACCCGACCCGTCGGACGAGCCGCTGGAGGCGGGGCCAAGCCGCCTCTAGGCTTCCGGCTCGGCCTGCGACGCCGGTGCGGCGGCGGCTCGCCTCGCATAGGCCCCCGGAGCGGTCCGTCACGCCCGGCTTCTTCAGCCGGGTTCGTCGCGGCCGCTCGCGGCGTCCGCCTCCACCTCGAACGGGGACGGGACCGCGTACTCCATCCGCCCGTCGAGTCCGGCGGCCCCGGCCAGCGACCGGCCGGCCAGCGTCCGATCGCCGCGCCCCCGCACGTCGATCGCGGGCGGATCGGTGGGCGGGCACTGAGGATCCGCCGAGCGCCGCGGCACGTCGTCCAGGCCGCCCAGCATGGCCCGGCGATCGAGCGTGCGCCCCGCGACACCGTCACGACCCCCCACGGTGGACGGCTCCTCCCGACGGACGCCGAACCCCATCCGCGTCGCGATGCTGTGGCCGTCGACCCGGCGTTCGGCCATGAGCCCCGGAGACTGGGCGCGGGCGCAGTCGACGACGTCCTCGTCGATGACGAGCGGAGCCCGACGCGCCGGCTGCCGTGGCTCTCGGCGCGCCTGCGCATCTTCGATGACGCGCCGGTAGGCCCGCTCGTAGGCATCGACCATCCGCTGCGGCGAGAAGCGGGTCAAGACGCGCTCCCGGATCCGGTGACGGTCGAGCTCCCCGACACGCTCGATCGCGAGCGCCGCCTCGCGCAGGTCGTCCACCAGGAACCCGTCGACGCCATGCTCGACGATCTCCGGGAGAGCGCCGGCCTTCCGGGCGATCACCGGCGTCCCGGCGGCAAGCGATTCGATCGCGACGAGCCCGAACGGCTCCGGCCAGGCGCCGAGCATGAGCGTAGCGAGCGCGCCCGCGTAGAGCGCGTCGCGCTCCACCGATCCGACCTCACCGAGGTACTCGGCGACGCCCTCCCGGACCGCCGGCTCCAGGATCTCGCGGTAGAGCTCCTTCTCATCGGGCAACCGCATCTTTGCCGCAACCCGGAGCTTCAGCCCCGTCCGGCGCGCGATCTCGATGGCCTCGGCGATACCCTTCTCGTGCGACATCCGGCCGACCAGCGCCAGGTAGTCGCCCGGCCGGTCACTGTGCGCCATCGCCTCGAGCGGCAGGCCGTGGTGGATCGTCGCCACCCAGTTCGCTCCCGGGAACCAGCGCCGCTGATTGTTGCTGATCGCGACGAGCGGGATCTCCGAGAACTCGGTCAGGAGCTCGGGGACGCCGGGCATATCGAGTCGACCGTGCATCGTCGTGATGACCGGCGTGGGGCAGTGTCGCGCGAACGCGAACCCCCACCCTTCGAGATGCGAGTGGATCACGTCGAACCGTTCGGCCTCGCGCCACACGCGCGTTTCCGTGAGCTGGATGAAGGGGTCGAGCATCTCGGCGCTCTCGGAGCGCTCCCACAGCGCGCGATCCACCGTCGGGACGAGCTCACAGTCGACGCGCGAATCCCCGGACGCGAAGAGGGTGACTGCGTGACCGCGCCGGTGCAGCTCGCGGGCCAGGACCTCGATCACGCGCTCGGTCCCGGCGTACGCGCGAGGCGGCACAGGGAGCATGGGAGGGGCAACCAACGCGATCCGCATCGGCCAGGCGTATGCCGGCATCGATACCTCCGTTGACGTCCCTTAACCGTACCCGCCCGCGTCAACGCCGCGCCGAAACCGCCGTCCGGTCGCGCCTTGCAGCGGCATTGCACTCGCGGCGCGGACCTGCGACGGACCTGCAACCCGCCGTGTCGCGGCTGCCCGGAGCCGACTCCGGCTCCTTGGTAACCTCGCGCGATGCGAGAGGGGACCACTCGACGCGAGGCGGGAGACCCGCCCGAAACGGAAGAGCGGCGCGAAACGGGCGAGCGGCTGGATCCCGGCGAGCGGCGCGAAACCGGAGAGCGGCGTCCGACCGCCGAGCGGCTCGA
>JAJYNP010000307.1 GCA_021786265.1 Chloroflexota bacterium | reverse complement strand
CGCCGATCCCGGCTCCGACGTCAACCTATTTAGTGCCTACGCCTCACACCGTGAGACGAACGCCAATCGTGCTCAGACCAGGATCGATTCGTGCTCACGGCCGAGCGGACGGCCGTAGGAGCTTCGGGCTAGCGCGCCCCGAGCCGCGACGAGCCCGGGCCGGTCGAAGGCCTCCCGGCCACCGGGCGCGGTCCGCTCCGGCGTGCGCGCTCCGCCGCCGAAGCGCGCACAATCGGTCCTCGCGCCGGTTGCCACCGCATTGCCGTGGCACGCGACGAGGCACCGTCCGATGCAGATCCCTCCGCCGTCTCCAGATCCCGTCGCAGGACCCCGGGACACGTCCGGGCCGAGCGGCGCTCCCGTGCTTCCGCTGCACGACGTCCCGGCCCCCGGCCCACCCGGCTGGGCCGGTCCTCCGGGCGCGCCCGATGCGCAGCGCCCCGCTCCGGAAGCCGGCGACCGACCCACGGCACCTGCGCGTGCCACACGCCGCCGAGCGGCGACGTGGCTGGCGGCGCTGGGCGGCGCGGTCCTCGCGGGGAGCGTCCTCTTCGCCGGCGGCTTCCTGCTCGGCCGGCAGACCGCCCTGACCGACGGGACGCCCCAGCAGCTCTCCGCCGACCTCCAGCCGTTCTGGGACGCCTTCAACTCGATCGAGCAGCGGTATGCGGGGCTCCCGGTGGACCGCCACACGATCATCGAGGGCGCCATCAACGGCATGTTCAAGGTCCTCGGCGACCCCTTCTCGACGTACATGACCGGCGAGGCGTACCGTGCCTCGCTCACCGGGCTGTCCGGCCAGTTCGAGGGGATCGGCGCGGTCGTCGCCACCAGTGACCCGGCGGGCGCCGAGGGGTGCTCGCCGGCCGGCTCGACGTGCCGGGTCGTGATCGTCCGGACCATCGCGGGCTCGCCGGCGGAGCGGAGCGGACTGCGGGCCGGCGACGTGATCCTCGCCGTCGACGGCACCAGCGTGACGGGCCGGACCATCGACGACGTCGTGACCATGGTGCGGGGCCCGCGCGGCACGCCGGTGACACTGCGGATCTCGCGCGGCGCGGCGGCTCCGTTCGAGGTTCGGATCGTCCGCGACATCGTCAACCCCGAGGATGTCACGAGCCGGACGGTCGCCAGCGGAACCGTGGGCTACATCCAGATCGCGAGCTTCGGCTCGGGCGTCGCCGCCGACTTCACCGCGCAGCTGCGGGCGCTCCTCGCCGGAGGGGTGCACGGCCTGGTGCTCGACCTGCGCGGGAATCCGGGCGGGTTCGTGGACCAGGCACGGGCGATCGCGAGCCAGTTCATCGCCAGCGGGCCGATCTACTGGGAGCAGCTCGCGAATGGGTCGCGGAGGGCGTTCGACGCGGAGCCGGGCGGAATCGCGACCAGCCGCTCGCTCCCGGTCGTGATCCTCGTCGACAAGGGAACGGCGAGTGCCTCGGAGATCCTGGCCGCCGCACTCCAGGACACGGGGCGGGCAACGCTCCTGGGGACGACCACGTACGGCAAGGGGACCGTGCAGGAGTGGCAGCTGCTCGGCCAGGACATGGGGGGCTTCAAGCTGACGATCGCGCGCTGGCTGACGCCCTCGAAGCGGTGGATCAACGGGAAGGGGCTCACTCCGAACGTCCCGTTCCGGTCGCCGGCGAACGCGCCGGCGGACACGGACCCGGCGCTGGATCGGGCGATCCAGCTGCTCGCAGGCGGGGGCGTGCCGGGCGGCGGGCCCTCGGCCGTCGTCGCAGGCCAGGCGACCGCGATGGCCCTGGTTGTCGCGGCGGGTCCACCTGGCGCCCGAAGCGGATCCCCGGGCCGCTTGCCTTCGACCGGGACAGTGGCTAGTATTCCGCCCAACGAAAGGAGGTGATGTGCAGTGATAGACAGTCATTGCGCCACCCCGCGGGAGGCCTCGGCTTAACCGCAGGTTGGTAAGCAACCGAACGCCGGCCCGCCATGGGCCGGCGTTCGTGCGTCCGGGGCGCGTTCTCCGTATGCTGTCGCCTCGCCGCCGTTATCCCGCCACCGTTCTCGCGTCACCGGTTCTCCCGCCACCGCGGCCCTGCCGCCCCGCAGGCGCCATCCCCGGGGCTCCACGCGACGCCGCGGCCGACCGGCCGCCGCCCGAAGGATCGTCCGCATGTCCGAGCACACCATCACGGTCAACCGCAAGGCACGCCATGAGTACTCCATCGAGGAGACCGTCGAGGCGGGGATCGTGCTGACCGGGACCGAGATCAAGAGCGTCCGCGCAGGCAAGGTGAACCTCCAGGACGCGTACGCCCGCGTGGAGCGCGGCGAGGCCTGGCTGATCGGCGCCCACATCGCGCCGTACGAGGGCGGCAATCGCTTCAACCACGACACGCGCCGCACCCGCAAGCTCCTGCTGCACCGCGACGAGATCGACGAGCTGCTGGGGCGCACCACGCGCAAGGGGCTGACCCTCGTCCCGCTGCGCCTGTACATCACCGACAAGGGGCTCGCCAAGGTCGAGCTCGGGCTGGCGCGTGGCAAGCAGCAGCACGACCGGCGACGAGAGATCGCCGACCGGGACGCGCGGCGGGAACTCGCGCGAGAGCTCGCCGACGTGGAGCGCGGCCGGTAGCGGAGGGCGCGCGCGGCCGAGGGCGGGGCACGGTTTGCCCCGGCACGGAGCCGGGGCGCACGGATCCGGTGCCGCGGAATCCGGTGGCCGGGTTCGACGTCCATGAGTCGGCATGCATGGGCTTGGATTCGGTCGGTCGGTCGGCTAGAATGGAACGTCCGAACGGAAGTTCGGCATGGGGATGCGTGGTTTCGACAGGGCCCGAACCCCAGGGAACGCGAGCCGAGGTGCCGTCTGGCCTCGTTAAACAGGCGGCAAACGAAGTAACTGGCAACCGCCAGCCTGCTCTCGCCCTCGCCGCTTAGGCGGTAAGGTGAGCGTGGAAGCAGCCTCCTCCCCGTGGGCTGTGGAAGCGTCATTCAGCGGGGATGCGGCCCCGGGTAGCGTCGCGTAGCCGGGGAACAAGCCCGAAAGGGGACGTGACTGGACCGACCGGGACGCTGCCGATGGCGGACCGGGCGGCCGACGACAAAGCATCGGACACGCTCGTAGTGGTCCCTGGACGAAGGTTCTGGACGGGGAGTTCGACCCTCCCCCATCTCCACCAGGACTCATCAGCGGCGGCGATCAGCCAAATTGGTCGCCGCCGTTTCTGTTTGCCGAACGGGAAGCCGTTGCGTCGTTGCGAGCGCGGCCAGCGCTCGCTTACGCCTTCGCGAGCGCGGCCTCGAGCACCTCGACCTTCTCGAGCAGCGCGTTCATGGCGTCGTCCTGGGCCTTGAGGTGCGCCTGGATCTGCTCTGCCTCGTGGAAGGTGGCCTCCGCGTCCTGGTAGGTCATGTCGGCGCGCTTGTCCGACGCCCGGCTCAGGATGTTCTGGCCGACCATGATCACCGAGAGCATCACCAGCTGGATGAAGGTCTGGCTGACCCACTGGACGAGCGTGAGCGTGCCGCCGTGGACCGCCTGCGGCAGCACCAGCAGGGCGAGTACGGCGAAGGCGTAGGCGCACCACATGGTGCCCACCGCCGTGGTCAGGATGAGCGCGACCCGACCGTTGAGGCCGACGTGCTCATCGGTGGTCTTGGGCGGCCTGGCCTGCCTGTGCGCCGCGACCCGCGGGTGGGGGTGGTGCTCGAAGCTGATTCGCATGCCGTGGCCCCTTTCCAACGCGCTGCCGGCCTGCCCGGCCCGTCGACCCACATCATCCACGCCACCGGCGCCGCCCGCCGGGCCGATCGAATCGGGACCCGGGCGGGGCCGCCTCCCGCCGTCGCCTGGCGCCGCGCCGAATCGCCCTGTTGCATTCCTGGCGGCAGGTGGCACGCTTGAGGGCGGCCGGACGCGCCGGCCGTCACGGAGAGGCACCATGACCTACAGGCAGACCGGGCCCGTGGAGGTGCGCCCCAACACGCTGCGGGACCAGACACCACCCAACACCTTCCGCACCAGGCCCGTTGTGGCGAGCCAGGACGGCAGGGTCGACCAGAACCGGCTCGGGGCCGGCGTCGCCCGATCCAGGCGCACCTCCCGGCCAGGGTCCGCCGCCCGGCCCGGGCTCTCGCCCGTGGTGTACGTGGCGATGGCCCTGCTGGTCTTCATCCTTGTGCTGTACCTGCTCAACGGGGCCCCGTAGCCGGCGGCATGTGCGGCGGTCTCATCGCTCCTCGGGTACCTGATCCGCTGACCCTGGTCCGGCACCGCCGTGTGGCGGTGGCACGGGGCACGGTCTCCGCGGGAGACGCAGCGCGGCGGCTGCGAGCCATCGCGGCCGCCGTTCGTTGCGAGCAGCCGCGGCGCCCTTCAGGGCCTGGGTGAAGGACTCGGGGACGTTGACGGGCTGGGCGAGGGAAGGCTGGCGACACCGACCTGGATGAGGCCGTTCACCGTGGCGTAGTGGGAGTAGTACGTCTCCTGGTGGATCACGGCCCCGGTCGCGTCGGTGACCGTGCGTGTCACCCACGAGTCGAACCCGTTGGACGCGTACTCGACCTGGTTCTCCTGCCCCGGTTTGAGCGTGGTTACCTTCACGTACTGCGTCGTGGCGTAGGTGTAGTTCTTCACGATCGGTGTCGACAGCGTCACGGTCCGGTGCTGATCCACGCTGAACAGCTGGAACGTGACCGTGCCGGGGCCGTTGATCGCGTGGATCAGCACGGGGTAGGCCGAGTCGTTGCGCCAGGTCATGTCCTGCTCCCAGCCCGTGCCCATCGCGACCGTGGCATCCAGCCCGACCGGGTACCGGGAGATGTAGTAGTAGTGGTTGGCGCGTTCCCCGATCTCGTAGCCGGCGCGAAGGGCCGCGTTGAAGAGCGTGGTCGACGTGCTGCAGATGCCGCCCGCGATCGCGCCGGTCTCCTCCGTGTGGCCGTCGATGATCGCGCCGCCCATCCCGTAGCCCTCGGCGAGAGTGGGCATGCCGACCACCTTCCAGAAGTCGAACCACGCGCCGGGCGCGACCACGTACCCGTCGATCTTCGACGCGGGGATGCCGATGTTCTTGCCCCAGTAGTTGGAGATGCCCGGGAAGAAGTGGGTGGTCCAGCTGCCGACCAGCGTCATCAGGGGAGCGGTCTTGCGGGCCTCGTCCGTGGTGAGCGCCGGGACGACCGAGGTCATCGCCAGCTGAGCCGTCGGCGGCTGGCTGCCCGCGGTCTGTGCCGCGAGGACCAGGGAGATCGTCTGCAGGCTCGCGTTCACGTCGAGCTCGGCGCCGGTGCGGCTTTCGAGCACGCCGACGACCTTGCCGTCGCCCAGCAGGTACGTGGCATCGGTCGGGGCCCGGGAGACCTTCGGGGCGAGCTGTGCGAGCGCGGCCCGTGCCGCGCTCGACATGATCGTCGGGGCGTACCCGCCGTCGGGCGTGGCCACGAACGTGACCCAGGTCCGCAGGGTCGTCGGCGGGATGGTCGTCGAAAAGGCCGTGTTGGTGGCGACCCTGAGCGTGAGCGGCTGGGCGGTCATCTGCCGGGCGGCCACGATCGCCGCCTCGGCCTGGGCCGTGGTGATCGTCGGGGCGACGGGCGACGCGGGCAGACCGATCACCGGTGCGGCGCCGGGGGTCGAGAGCGCGTGATCGGCCTCTGCGAGCACGGCCTGCCGATCGATCGAGCTGCCGCCGGCGGCGGGCCTCACGGTGAACACGCCGTCCGAGCCCAGCACCGCGGCGGCGTCGGCGGCAGAGGCGTCCCGGCCTGCGGCCACCGACGCGACCGCAGCCTGCAGCGCCGCGCGGCTGTAGGTGAGGCTGACCGCGACCGGCTCGCCGCGCACGAGCGCGCGCACGTCCTCGGCCAGGTCCGCGCGCAGACCGCCATCGTGGCCTACGGCCATCGCGGCATCGAGCATGGACCCGTAGTCGTATCCGCGCCCGAGCCTGGAGAACGGGACGGCCTGGTCGCCATCGGGTGACCGCAACACGAGCGCACCGCGCGTCACGCTGGGAAGCCGGGACCGGAGGACGGCCTCCGCGGCCGCTCGGTCGAGGCCGCCGATGGAGACCCCGCCCACCGTCACGCCCGGGACGACGCGGGCGGCGAACGCCTGCTGGTAACCCAGGGCGAAGCCGACCAGGGCGGCTGCCGCGACGAGCAGCGTGATCCCGAACGCGGCCACCGCGCGCCGCCAGGCGATCGGCTGCGCGAGCCCGAGGTTCGCGGTTTCGGCAGTCATCGTGTCCATATCCTACCGGGCCTGTCCGCGGGGCGGGCACGGCTCTTCGGTCCTGGACCGGGCGGCATCCGGATGGGTGTACCGGCGGCATCCGTCGCGGCCGGCGGCATCCGTCGCGGCCGGCGGCATCCGTCGCGGCCGGCGGCATCCGTCGCGGCCGGCGGCATCCGTCGCGGCCGGCGGCATCCGTCGCGGCCGGCGGCGGCGACTACGCCTCGCGCCGGATGACCACGACGCGCCGGTTCGGCTCCTCCCCGATCGACTGCGTGGCGACGCCGGGGCGGTCGCGCAGGGCGAGGTGCACCCACCGCCGCTCGAGCGCGGGCATCGGCTCGAGCTGCAGCATCCTCCCGGTCTCCTCCACGCGGTCCGCGGCACGGAGGGCGATCTCGCGGAGCTGGCGCTCACGGCGTCCCCGGTAGTCCTCGACATCGACGAGGACGCGCGTCCATTCGCCCATCCGGCGGGACAGCAGCAGGTTCACGAGATGCTGCAGTGCCGAGAGTCGCTCGCCCTTGCGGCCGATCAGCGCACCCAGCGCCTCCTTCTCGGCCCCCTCGCCGGTCACGTCCAGCTTCGATGTCTCCCCGGTGTGGATCGTGACGCGCACGTCGTAGCCCAGGTGGCCCAGGATCGTCTCCAGGATCTCCCGGCCGGCCTCCAGCGCCTCGGGGCTCGCCTCCGCCGCCTGGATCTCCTCGCGCTCCGAGCTGAGCGAGCGGGCCGCGGCAACCTCGGCCCGCTCTCCCTCGGACAGCGTCACGGCCCCGCGCTGTTCGCGTCCGGCGCGCCGGACGGGTCCCCGGTCACCCCGTCGTTCCGGGCGCTCGGCACGTTCCGGGCGCTCGGCACGTTCCGGGCGCTCGGCACGTTCCGGGCGCTCGGCACGTTCCGGGCGCCCCGTCACCATCCGCTGCGCCATGTCCCGCTGGGGACTTTCCTGCGCCGGCTCGTGCGCCGGCTCGTGCACGGGACGCTCGCGGCGCCCGCGGTCGCGGTCGCCGCAGCCGCCCCGGTCGCGACCGCCACGACCCCGCTCGTCGCGAGGTGGCCGCTCCGACAGCGGGGGGAGCGGCTGGGACTCGGCCGCGGCCCGTCGAGGGGTCACGCCACCGAGCGCCGCCCTGGGCGCGGCGATCACGCGCGCCGGCTCGGCACCCATGCCGAGCACGCCCCGGCTCCCGGGCGTCAGGATCTCGAAGTCCAGGTCGTCGAGACCGGCCACCCCGAAGGCTTCGCGCGCCAGGCGCAACGCCTCCTCGACGGTCTTGCCGGTGAACTCCTGGTACTCGCTGTTCATCGACGCCTCCCTCGCCGGCTCGTCCGGGCCCGCTCCCTGTTCGGTCGCACCGTTCCCGCCGCGCTGTCCTTGGGCGGGCGGCGCGGATTCGCCGGCTCACCCGGTGCCGACGCCGGCGGTCTCGGCGGGGGCGGGGCGAACCGCGGCGTGTGTCCGACCGCAAACGACGGTGTCCACCCGAACAGGGGGAAGAGCGACCCCCAGCCGGCGATCAGATACTGCTGCACGATCGAGAAGACCGTGGTGACGATCCAGTAGATGAAGAGCCCGGCCGGCAGGAACGAGCCGTACACGAGCGAGAGCAGAGGCAGCAGGAGGAACGCCCGCTGCTGGGCCTGGGCCTGGGGATCGCTGGTGCTCGGCATCATCATGCGCGTCTGCAACAGCTGCAGGAGCGCGGAGACGAGCGCGAGCAGGCTGAACCCGAAGCCGATGATCGGGAGCCTGAACAGGATCTCGGGCTGACTGGCGTCGAGACCCCCCAGCCACCAGACGTGCGGCTGGATGCAGGGACCGCCGGTCGCCGACGCCGCCTGGCAGCTGACGTCCACCACCTGGACCCCGAAGACGTGGAGCATCGAGCTGATGTTCGGCGCGGTCAGGCCCGACGAGAACACGGAGTACATCGGCAGGAGCAGCACCATCGTCAGCATCGTCGGCAGGCACCCGGAGGCGGGGTTGACCCCACGCTCCTTGTACAGCCGCATCTGCTCCTCGCTGACCTTCTGCCGGTCGCCCTTGAACTTCTGGGAGATCGCCTTGAGTTCCGGCTGCAGCATCTGCATGCGGCGCTGCGAGACGATCTGTGCGCGATACACCGGGACCAGCAGGAGCCGGATCAGCAGCGTGACCAGGACGATCGCGATGCCGATGTCGCCGACGATGTTGTAGAAGAAGATGAGAACCAGGAAGATCACCTGGAAAATGGGCGTGAACGCCCATGCCAGGAGGCTGAACGGGTCGGCGCCGTTCGGCTGGGCCGGGCACAGGTTGGGGTGCCGCGTCGGTTCCGGCGTCTGCCCGGGTCGCAGGCTGGGAGCCGGCGTCGCGGTCGGATTGGGGCACGGCGGCTGGGACGAGGCGGCGCCGGCGGCCCCTGCGGCCGCGGACGATGTCACCGGCGCCGCTGCCGAGGTCGCGGTCGGGACGGGCGTCGCGGCGAAGGCGAGCGGGTTGACCGAGAACAGCACAAGGAGCGCCAGCGCCGAGGCCACCGGCAACAGGGCGAGTCGGCGGAAAGTCACCTCGTGGAGCGCTCCCTTCCTTCGTGCTTACCGAACAGGGTCATAGCCACCCGGATTCCACGGGTGGCAGCGCGCGATGCGCCGGGCACCCATCCAGCTGCCCCGCAGGAGCCCGTACTTCGCGATCGCCTGTTCCGTGTAGCGCGAGCAGCTGGGCTCGAAGCGGCAGGAGGAGGGAAGCCACGCGAACAGGATCCGATAGAGCCTGATCGCCCCGATCCCCAGCGCCTTCATGCCCCGCCCTCCTCCGGCCGCAGGATCCCGGCCCGACCGAACAGCCGCACGACCACGTCCCGCAGCTCAGCGTAGCTCGCGGACACGCTGCCCGGGCGGGCGACGATCAGCACGTCCCAGCCCGGCGCGACACGGGACGCGAGCGACCGCACGATCTCGCGGAGTCGTCTGCGGACGCGATTGCGGACCACGGCCCCTCCCAGGCGGCGGCCGGTCGAGAAGGCGTACCGGGTGCGTTCCAGGCCGTTCCGCACCGTCCGCACGATCACGAGCGGGTGGGCCCGGCTGGTCCCGTGCCGCTGGAGCGTCGCGAAATCCGCCGGCCGGCGGAGCGTCTCCAGCGGGATCGCCATCGCGATCCGGTGTATCAGACGGTCAGGCGCTGCCGGCCCCGTGCACGCCGCGCGGCGAGCACGCGCCG
>JAJYNP010000305.1 GCA_021786265.1 Chloroflexota bacterium | reverse complement strand
CGCAGTGCGCCTCGTCGGGGAACCACGCCTCAAACTCGGCCCAGCGCTGCGGGTAGTCGACCCCGGCCACCGGATGCCCTGCCACCCCCATATCTTGGGGTAGGTGGAGCGAAGTGGATACCCCCTTGCCGGTGTTCGTGGCCTACATCGGTGGAGCTGGCGCAGTCCAACCTCTCCAGGGCCGTCGCGGTTGCCGACCGTGGCCGCCAGCGGGCGATCGGATTCTTGCTCGGCTTCGCCGGCGCCTTCGTGGCGCGTTTCTTGGGCCTCCTAGGTCGACCGGTGTCGCCTACGGACGTCCCCGAGCGACGGCGCTGCTCCGTCGCCACGAGTACTCGCGTCGCTCGGCTCGCAGCCGAAGGAGCAGCTGGCGGACGACGAGGTACACGCCGAATGCCGCGACGAAGTTGAGGCCCTCGACGACGGGAACGCTGCCGATAACCAGCCACGCCGCGACAAGGCCGATGAGGAGACCGGCCGCTGATTCCAGCAGCTGGGCCGGGATGCGACGGGCGCCGATCCGCCGGTCCGACGACCACACCCCCCATCGCGAGCTCGTGCAGCGGCCGGCGCAGCACCCGGTCAGGAAGCACCCGACGCGCCCGATCGCCACGGCGAAGAACAGGCCCGGGGCGGTCGCGTCGAGCACCGCGCCGGGCGGCCCGGTCTCAGGCCAGGTCGTTGCTCCGACCGGTGGCCGAGGAGGCGTCGGCGACCGGTGGACGAAGGGCCCGCCGGTTCGGAGGTCCGTAATTGAGGCAGGCCTCGATCATTGGGGCCACCTCGGCCAAGACGCGCGCCGACGCGTCGAGCAGCCGGCCGATCGCCGGGTCGGCGACCCGGTAAACGTTGTAGCGGCCCCGTGGTTCGATCGCGACGAGCCCGCACTCGAGCAGGCAGCGGAGGTGGTTCGAGGCACGCGGCGCGGTCAGGCCGACGAGGCTAGCGAGCTGACCGGCCGTCAACGGCCCCCGGCGCAACTCGCGCAGAATCGCCAGCCGCGATGGGTCGGCGAGGCCACGGTGGAGCTTCGTCTCGATCTCGAGCGACGGCCGCGGAGCGAGTCGGATCGGTTCGACCATGTCTGAATGATAGTCCTCGACTCGGGCTCGACTCAGGCGCCGAGCGTTCGCCTGGCCTGGTCGAGTTCCTCGGCGCTGATCTCCCCACGCGCGAACCGCCGTCGGAGGATCTCAGCCGGGTTCTCCCGCGAACGACCACTCGAGCGGAGCGCCAGCACGATGCCCACGACCACGACGGCGGCGAGCGCGATGACGAGGAGCAGACCGAGCCAGCCGCCGGCCATCCAGCCCCCGTAAACGCCGTCCCAACCGAGACACGACCCGTAACCCACCATCCGCGGACCTCCTTGGTCCCCACGAACGGTCTGACCATACGTCCACGACCATTCATCAGCGAGTGAAGGATGGCCTATATCCATGTGCCTCTTGGGCCCGAAACGGGAACGAATGGCGTTCACGGCCCGGCCGACGAACCGGCCGGGCCGTGACGATCGCCTCACACAGGCTGCCCGTGAGCCCTGTTCTTCGGCGATGCCTGCCGAACGACCCACTCGACGATCCCACCGACGACGGCGGCGCCGATCAATGCGGGCACGAGGAACAGCCCACCGGCCTCCGGCCCCCAGGTGCTTGCGCCACCAAGGGACTCGCTCCCGATGAAGCCGCCGACACCAGAACCAACGGCGGTGATGAGCCAGAGGAATCCCTCCTGGTTCTCGCCAGCGAAGCGGTACGCCCAGCCGCCGACCAGTGCGCCCACGACGAGGATGGCGATCCCCAACGTATCCACGGAGCACCTCCGATCCAAGACCCGGCGGGACGGACGGACCCGTTCGGTGGGCCGCTCCGTCGCCGGTCGCCCTTATGGTCGGCTCCCGACTATTCATGGGCACATGAAATGTGGCATGGCCCGATCCAACGGTTGTCCCGACTGTTCGGTCCATGTGGCCCTTCAAGCCCGAGGCTCAAGTGCGGTATTGTTTCAGCAACTCGTGAAATGCCGTTTCGAGGGAAAGGACAATCGATGCAACCGGATACCGAGCGAGAGCGCGAGGAACACGACGAGGAGGAGCACGAGGGCGCGCACGCCGGGCCCTGGTGGACGTACCCGCCGATCCTCGGCGCGATCGTCTCGGGTCTCCTGCTGGCGGCCGGCTGGCTCGGATCGATCACCGGCGTCCTGCCCGACCCGCTGCCGATCGTCTTCTACGTCGCCTCGATCCCGTTCGGCGGCTACTGGTGGGCACGCGAGGGCCTCGAGGAGCTGATCCACGAGCGCGAGGTCGGCATCGAGGCCCTGATGGCGGTCGCCACCGTCGGGGCAGCCGCGCTCGGCTTCTGGGAGGAGGCCGCCTTCCTCGTCTTCCTGTACGGCTCGGCGGAGGCGGTCGAGTCGCTCACGTTCGCCCGGACCCGCTCCGCCATCCGCGCCCTGCTCGACCTCGCCCCGAAGGAGGCGCACGTCCTGCGCGACGGCGCCGAGCTGACGATCCCGGCGACCGAGCTCGTGCCCGGCGACGTGTTCCTCGTCCGGCCCGGCGAGGGCCTCGCAACCGACGGCGTCATTCGCGCGGGCGCGTCGAGCCTCGACGAGTCGCCGGTGACGGGCGAGAGCGTGCCGGTCGACAAGGGACCGGGCGACCCCGTCTTCGCCGGCACGATCAACCGCCAGGGCGCACTGACGATCGAGGCGACCAAGGCGTTCGCCGACAACACCCTGTCCGCGATCATCCACCTGGTCGAGGAGGCGCAGGGCCAGAAAGGCAGCGCCCAGCGCTTCATCGACCGGTTCAGCCGCATCTACAGCCCGCTCGTCCTCGTCGGCGCGGCCGTGCTGGCCATCGTCCCGATCGCCCTCGGCGGCGACTCAACGGAATGGATCACGCGAGCGATCACGGTAGTGGTGGCCGGGGCGCCGTGCGCGCTGGTCATGTCGACCCCGGTCGCGATGGCCGCCGGCATCGGGTCGGCCGGGCGGCACGGTGTCCTCATCAAGGGCGGCATCCACCTCGAGAACCTGGGCACGGTCGGCGTCGTCGCGCTCGACAAGACCGGCACGCTCACCCACGGCCGGCCGGTCGTGACCGACATCGTCCCGCTCGACGGCACCGACGAGGCGGGCCTGCTGGCCGCCGCCGCAGGCGTGGAGCGGCTCTCGGAGCACCCGCTCGCGCGGGCGATCGTGGCCGCCGCGAGCGAGCGCGGCATCGTCCCGTCCGAGGCCAACGACTTCGCGGCTCTCACCGGGGCCGGGGCCGCGGCGCGCCTCGACGGCCGCCACGTCCACGTCGGCAGCCCCGATCTGTTCGGGGAGCTCGGTGCCGCACCGTCGGCCTCGACCGCGGCCCTCCTCGAGGAGATGCGCGAGGAGGGCAAGACAGTCGTCCTCGTCGGCGAGCGTCCCGTCGACGCGACCGCCGGTGTCCACATCCTCGGCCTGCTCGCGATCCGCGACCAGGTCCGCCCCAACGCCGCAGCCGCAGTCCGAGAGCTCCACCGCCTCGAGGTTCGCCGGGTCGCGATGCTCAGCGGCGACCATCCGCGGACGGCCCGCGCGATCGCCCGGGAGCTCGGGATCGACGACGTCAGGGCGGGCCTCAAGCCCGAGGACAAGGTGGCCGCCATCCGCGAGCTCGAGCGCGAGCACGGGGCCGTGGCGATGGTCGGGGACGGGGTGAACGACGCGCCGGCCCTCGCCGCGGCGACAGTTGGCATGGCGATGGGGACCGCCGGCTCCGATGCGGCGATCGAGGCCGCCGACGTCGCCCTCATGGCCGACGACCTCGAGAAGGCGGGCTATGCCCTGCGGATCGGACGCAAGGCGCGCCTCGTGTCCCGCCAGAACCTGGCGTTCTCGCTCGTCATCCTGCCCGTCCTCATCCTGGGCGCCGCGGGCGGCCTGTTCACGATCGCCCTCGTGGTCACCGTCCACGAGGGGGCGGAGCTGCTTGCGGTCGCCAACGGCCTGCGGGCCGCACGAGCCTGACCGGCGGGGCGACCGATGTCGGAGCTCGACCTCCTGTTCCGGGCGGCCCTCGCCGCCGGGCTCGGCTTCGTCCTGGGCTGGGAGCGGGAGCGCTGCGGGTCGCCGGCCGGCGACCGGACCTACGCCCTCGTCGGCCTCGGCTCAGCGACGCTAGCCGGGCTCGGCGCCGAGCTCTACCCGGCGGAGACCGCGCGGCTGATCGCCGGCGTCGTGACGGGCATCGGGTTCCTCGGCGCGGGAATCATCCTGCGCGGCTCAACCGGCGAGGTCCGCGGGCTCACGACCGCGGCCGGGATGTGGGCGACTGCGTCGATCGGCGTCGTCGCCGGTCTCGGCCGGCCGGTGCTGGCGATCGCGCTCGCCGCACTCGTGCTGCTGATCCTCGCCTGGGAGGAGGTCCCGGGCCTGCGGCGGATCGGCCACCGCAAGTCGACGACGGATCGGATAGGCTCAACGTCATGAGCGAGCAGCCACTCTTGCCGGTCCCGGAAACGTACCGCCGGCGCCCGCTTTGGCGCTGGCTGCGCCTGGCCCTCGACGCGCGTCGGGCGGCGCGGGAGGGGCCGGCCGCCATCGCCACGCGCCGGGCGGCACGCCTCCGCGCCATCGTCGCGCATGCTCGTGCCCGCAGCCCCTTCTACCGCGAGCGGTGGTCTGGCCTGCCCGGCGCCCCACGCCTCGAGGAGCTCCCACCGGTGTCGAAGCCCGAGCTCATGGCCCGCTTCGACGACTGGCTGACCGACCCGCGCGTAACACGCCGCGCGGTCGAGGCGTTCGTCGCGAACCCGGCCCGGGCGGGCACATTCCTGGAGGGCGAGTTCGCGGTCTGGACGACGAGCGGCACGACCGGCCAGCGCGGCGTGTTCGTCCACGACCGGGTGGCTCTCGGCGTGTACGACGCGCTCACGGTGACCCGGACGCACGCGTTGACCCCGGCTCGCCTCCCCCGCGCCCTCGGCAAGGGCCTGCGGATCGCGGCTGTCGTCGCGACCGACGGCCATCACGTGAGCACGAGCATGGTCAACCTCAACCGGAGGCGCTTCCCGGCCCTCGCCCGGCGCATCCGGCTCTTCAGCGTCCTGACGCCGCTGGCCCCGCTGGTCGCGCAGCTCAACACGTTCGACCCGGCCATCCTGGTCGGCTACCCGACCGTGGTCCACCTGCTTGCCCAGGAGGCGGAGCGAGGTCGGCTCCGCGTGCGGCCTGCGCTCGTCATCGTCGGCGGCGAGGTCCTCACCGCCGAGGCAAGGAGCGCGATCGAGCGGGCGTTCGACGCCCGCGTCCTCGACCAGTACGCGGCCAGCGAGTTCCATGGCATCGCCTTCAGCTGCCGGCTCGGCCGGCTGCACGCCAACACCGACTGGGTGATGCTCGAGCCGGTTGAGGCCGACTACTCGCCCTCGCCGTTCGACCAGCCGAGCCACACCGTGCTCCTCACGAACCTCGCCAACCGTGTCCAGCCGATCGTGCGCTACGACCTGGGCGACAGCCTCACGGTGAGCTCGGCACAATGCGCCTGCGGCAGTCCGTTCCCGGTCATCGAGGTCGGGGGCCGCAAGGGCGACGTCCTCCGGTTCCCCGGTGCGGACGGCCGCGAGGTTCCGGTCCTGCCTCTCGCGCTCGGCGTGGTCGTCGAAAAGACGCCCGGTGTGCGGCGCTTCCAGGCCTACCAGAGCGGTGACCGCGAGCTGCGGGTCCGCCTCGAACCCGACGACGAGTCGGATCGCGACGCGACCTGGGCGCGGGTGGCCGACCGCATGGGCGGCTTTCTCGCGAGCCAGGGGATCGTCGGCGTTGACCTCGTTCGCGACGAGGCACTGCCGGCTCGGGATCTCCGGTCGCAGAAGTTCCAGGCCGTCTGGGACGCGCGAGCGCGGCCGGGCGAGCTGGCAACCCCAACTGGAGGGTCGTCATGACCTACGTGATCGCCGAGCCGTGCGTCAACGTCCTCGACCAGTCGTGCGTGGCGGTCTGCCCGGTCGACTGCATCCACTTCGAGGAGGGCGTCGACCGGATGCTCTACATCGACCCCGACGAGGGCATCGACTGCGGCGCCTGCGAGCCCGAGTGCCCGGTCAACGCGATCTTCGCCGAGGAGTCGCTGCCACCCGTCTGGGCCCGCTACACCGAGGTGAACGCGCTCTGGTACCGCGACCGCGAGGCGGCCCGACGGCTCGTCGACGAGCTGCGCCCTGACAGCGGGTGATCGAACACAGCGCAAGTTCCGCCCGAGACCAAGGCACCGAGGGGCGGCGGCTTGGCGCCAACCGGCCCCGTTGCAATTGCGACGATGAGGTGAACCGTGGACACGCAACGACACGCAACGAAGGTCGCCATCGTGACCGGCGCGGGTTCGGGCGTCGGGCTCGCGACCGCGGTCCGACTGGCCCGCGAGGGCGCCACTCTCGTGACCAGTGACATCAACGCGGCCGGACTCGACGAGGCGCTGCGGCTCATCGCGGCCGCCGGAGCCGAGGCGACCGGCATCCTGGCCGACATCGGTCTGCAAGCCGATGTCGATCGGCTGGTCGCCGAGTCAATGCGCCTCAATGGCCGGGTCGATATCCTCGTCAACAACGCCGGCATCAACGACAACTTCCTGCCGGCTCACGCGGTCGACGATGCGACCTGGGACCGGGTGATGATGGTCAACGTCCGCGGTCCGCTGATGTTGTGCCGGCGGGTGCTCCCGGGGATGGTCGAGCGTCGAGCCTGGAGCGGCTGGGCGGGCGGGTCGATGGGCTGCGGGTGCTCGAAGTCGGCTGCGGCCGGGGTGTCGGGGTCCAGATCCTGCTCCGGCGGCTCGGCGCCGCGCACGTCACGGCCGTCGACCTCGACCCGGCGATGGTCCCCCTGGCCCGCCTTCGCCTCGCCCGCTACGGGCCGGATCGGGTGACCCTGCTCGTCGCCAGTGCAACATCTGTCCCGGCCTCGGACGCCTCCTTCGATGCGGTCTTCGACTTCGGGATCATCCACCACGTGCCCGATTGGCGCGCCGCGGTCGGCGAGGTCCGGCGCGTGCTGCGGCCCGGCGGCCGGTTCTTCTTCGAGGAGGTCACGACCCATGCGCTCGCGCGCTGGTCGTACCGGACGTTCCTCGACCATCCCCGTCGGGACTGGTTCAGCGCGGGCCAGTTCGTGGCCGAGCTCGAGCGGCACGGGATCGCGGTCGACGGCCGGGTCGTCGAGCGCTTCTTCGGCGATTTCGTGATCGGGGTCGGCGTTGCGGTCGGGCCGGCGGTCCGCATGTCGCCGGCGGATATGCTCGCTGGCGTCACGTCGGTGCGGGGCGCCGCGGCGAGCGAAAGGCGTGTGCTCAGGCCTGGCGGTGACGCATGACCGCCCGACCGGCCCGTGAGCGGGCGGCAGGCCCTGAATTCGTCTCTGCCGCCTTCGTCATCGGCGTCCTGGCGGCGGCCGTCGCCGATCAGCTGGTCGACGCCAGCGTTCGCACCATGGACAGGCCGCGTGATCTCTTGGGCAGCGCCCTTCGGCTGGCGCCATCGACCAACGACGGGATCGCGTTCGGCCTCCTGCAGGGGACCGGTCCGGTGCCGGTCGTCCTCTCGATCGGCGCGATGGTCGCGATCGCCGTGTACGCGCACCGCCACCGCGCGGACAGGCCGGTGGCCGTTGGCCTCGGGCTGCTCGTCGGCGGAGCGCTCGCCAACCTCATCGAGCGCCTGATGCGCGGCGCCGTTCTCGACTACGTGGACATGGGCCTGGGCGACCTACGGTGGCCGACGTTCAACGTCGGTGACGTCGCCATCTCGATCGCGGTCCTCGTGCTCGCGGCGGTCTCGATCTGGCGCGACCGGTCCACTCGACCATCGTCGCCGTGAACGCTTCCGACAAGCCGCGGCCGATCGCCCAGTCCTGGCGCCTCTCCAGTCACGAACGGAACCTTCTCAGGACAGCGTGGACATGGACGAGAGGAGCGACCCGCGTGGCCGCCCTCGTTTCAGGTCATCCTGAAAGCACGTAGACTTCAGACAGGGTCGCGTCCAGCCGGGACCGCGCCATTCCAAACCAAGCACGAGGTTCCTCCACCGATGACCAGTGACACCGTCAGCCTCAGCTGCCCAAAGTGCGCCAGCGCCATGCGGCCGGTCGAACGAAGCGGCGTCGTCATCGACGTGTGCACCGGCTGCCGGGGCCTGTTCCTCGACCGCGGCGAACTCGAACGCCTCATCGACGCCGAGGGCGCCTACTACGCGCCCGGGCAACCCGATGCGGGTCGAAACCCCCGCGACGACCGCGACGATTGGGACGAGCGGGCAGGTAGCCGGGGGCAGGGCCGACAGGATCCGCAGCGCCGCCGTGGCGGGTTCCTGGGAGATCTGCTCGACTTCGGAGGCTGAACCGGCTCACGCCCGCGAAGGTGGGGAGCCTCGTCGGCGCGTTCGACCCTGATCACGGCAAGGTCCCGGTCGCGAAGGACGCCGCGGAGTTCCGCGCGGACCATCTGCCACACCTGGATCGGGGTCCCGGTCGGCCGCGGCTCGCAGACGGACCTGCAGCGTCCGCCCTGGTCGGCCTGAACGAGCTGAACTTGCATCCCGCCACCCGTTCGAGCACGGTGACGAATGCCAGCGGCACGATCTCAACCCGAGCGCCGTGCTCACTTGTGGAGGTGAGCGCGTCGGCCACGCGGCCGACAACCCGGATAGTGGATCACGGTGGAGCTAATGAATGTGGCCCTGAGCTTCCTGACCGACGAACTTGACTACGATGTGCCGGCGCCAGACCTACGGATCGATCGCTCGTCGCTGCCGCCGTTGCCCCGGAGCCGCTTCGTCATCGGCCGGGTTCGGCTCCGCGGCTGAGGCCCGGTCGTCAGGTCGCCGAGCGGAACCTCTCACCTCCGGACAGAGCACGGACCAGGGTGACGCTTCGAAGTCGACCCCTGGCGAGCGCAGGCGATCGTCGAAGGCGCGGAGAAACCTTCGCAGCGAGGACTCAGCGAGTCGGTAGAACGTCAGGCGTCCGTCCTTCCGTCGAGTCACGATGCCTCGCTCTCGAAGCAGACGAAGCTGACGACTGACGGTCGATTGATCGAGGTCCAAGAGGAGACTCAGGTCGAAGACGCAGAGCTCGTGAGCCCACGCGAGCGCATGGAGGATCCGCAGGCGTGTGGGATCGACCAGCAGCGCGACCGCCGAAGCCAGCGCGTCCGCTTCCGCCAGCGCCAGCAACCGTTCAACAGCGGCCACTCGGTCCGGGTGGAGCCATGCCTTGTCGACCGCAGGCCTCATGGACGACCACTCGACGTCGGCCTCGGTGGCGTGCCGCACTTGGAGGGCATATCTCGGGACCGTGGATCGGGTTGGTCGAGCCAACCGCGTCCGTCGACTCGGCGACCGTTGGGAGTCGACATCGATTCATCCATTGGTGAAACGATACCACCACCATGGCGGCGCC
>JAJYNP010000356.1 GCA_021786265.1 Chloroflexota bacterium | reverse complement strand
GCCGCCACGCCGACCCCGCTCCAGGCCCGCGCCTTCGAACTCCTCGGGCTCTCACCCGCAGGCACGTAGGCAGAACGCGTCAGCGCAGGCCGTGCTCAGTCGTGCTCGCGGTCCGCTGGAGCTTCGGATTAGCGTCGGGCATCCTCGTCACGTCGATCCGCGACCGGGTCCTTGCAGTGTGCCTTCGGCTCTCGGAGGATGACCGCCGCCGTCCACGTGGCCAGCGCGTCAGGGCGCCAGCGAAACGGTGAACTCCCAGGGTCCGTCCACCGACCGATCGAAGGGATTGCGGACCTCCGGCGGGAGGGCGGGACGCATGATGCGCACGACCGACAGGGTCAGCGTCCGCGCGCTATCCGGTGGGCGCGGCACGACGACCGCGCGCGCCTCTCCACCTCCGCCATACCGTGACGGCACAACCGTCCCCACCTCGTAGGCTGTGCCCACGTCATCGTGCACCGTGAGCTCGGGGTCGCCAAGGTGCATCGTCTGGTCCGCCGGATCCGCCGGTCGAAACCGCAGCGAGGCGCTCAGGCCGGCTCCGCGAACCTCCAGCGCCACCAGCTCCACCGCGACCCCGGCGGTGATGGCGGTCGCGCCGACCGTGATCACGCGGACGAGCGGGCTGCTGCCGAGCTGCGCGAGCTGTTCGGCGGTCCAGCGCTGTCGACGCATGTACGCCGCCGCGGCCGGATCGAGCTGGCTCAGCGGCCATGTACGCATCTCCGCATGGCCGATGCGTGGGTGATCGTGCTGATCCTCGGTCACGCGGCCGGGCGGGCCGCCCGGCACGTCCGAGCCTGGCTCGGCGATGAGGTGGACGATCTCGTGACGCACCTGCTCGAGGGTGACCCCGAGCGACTCCAGCACGCCAGCCGCGACGCCCTCGCCCTCGCGCACCAGCCCCAGCAGCAGGTGCTCGGTGCCGATGTAGCGATGGCCCAGGCGCCGCGCCTCGTCGATGGCCAGCTCGATGACGCGCTTGGCGGCCGGGGTCAGGCCCACCTCGCCGGCCACCGGGCGATCGCCCCGCTGCATGATGAACTCGACGACCGCGCGGACCTTGCGCGGCTCGACCCCGAGCTCCCGCAGCACCCTGGTGGCGAGGCCGTCCTCCACGCGGAGCACGCCCAGGAGCAGGTGCTCGGTGCCGATGTAGACGTGGTTGAAGCGCTGGGCCTCGTCCTGGGCCTGGGTGAGGACCTCGCGCGCACGGTCGGTGAACGTGTCGAAGCGATCCATCCGCTCCCTCCGCTCGGCGCTGCGACCACCTCGGAGCGATGGCTCATTCTCCCACCCGGCGCCGGCCCAGCTGGGGCGAAGGGTGGGTCGAAATGAGGTCGTTACGGTTGAGGACTGCGTCCGTCAATTCCAATGCCCGTCATACGAACCACCCATGCCGCGACACCGATTGCACACACGAGCACCGTCAGGCCGGCGATGACACCGACGGTGTCGCCGAACAGGACTCGAAGGCAAAGGCCCGTACTGATTGACAATCCGACAGACACGATGATCGTAATCGCCGGGCCCACGTTGAAGATCACCGGTAGGTTGAGAGGCAACGCCATGTAACCCCGGACTGATTCCGGGTATGGAAGTGAGGCCCCGCCGCCCAAGATCTGACGGAGCCACGTCTTCCTCGTCGCAACGCTCTCGCTGTCCGCATGCCTGTCGAACGTCACCAGGCCGAGAGCCAGTGAAGAGTGGTAGACACCCGCCACGTGGTTGGCAAACTCCGCCGTCCACTTCAGCGTGGCTGACAGGACCAGGGCCGAGAACAGCGCCAGCAGCCCGAAGATCAGTGCGGGTTCCTCGGACGGGGCTGGATTGGATCCGGACGCCGTCACGTGCAGATAGGCAAGGACGGCTCCCCAAGAGACCCAGTACAGGTTGTTCAGCCGATCCCTCAGTTCCTGAGCATGGCGCGCGTGCCGCCAGTTCTCCGAGATGCTCAATCGAAGCGACTCAGGGGTCGGCAGCTTCTCATCGCGCTGAGGTTCGACAGGCGGCACGGACACATCTGACCTCCTTCGTAGCGAGCTGAGTCGTTTGGGCCTCGCCGGTGCCGGATCGTGGTCGTTACGGCGCGCCTCTCCGGTCTCAGGGCGCAGCGGTTAGCGGACCGGCTGCCTCATCGGCTGCCGTTCCGGGACCCGAGAACTCGAAGACGAGCTCGCCTGCCACCTGAGTCTGACTACGGACGAGCCGGCCGAGCCCGCTCGACGCGGCGTAGTCAGCCAGAGCTGAAGCGAGCGAGGCCGTGTCGGCCGATTGCTGAATGATGCGGCTCAGCGGGCCCATATGCGTCCTGGGGCCGGCGATCGCCCCGTGCACGACAATCCGGACACGCTGATTCTCTGGCCCGTTCATCACCACCATTTGGGGCGGTCCCGATGGAACCGGCCGGCCCTCAACGAACCTGAGGAACGCCCAGCCGTAATCGCTGACTTCGGCGGTGGGAATCCGTGTATCGCGGGGTTCGCGTCCGCTCTGCCTCTGGAGCCGCACGAGATGCCACGTCGCGAGGTCTTCCCAGTCGCGAAGGAGCGCGTCGAGCTGAAGCCCGAGGTCGTGCGAGACGTGCGTGCTAACTGCGTCAAACGTTGCCAGGTTCGTGTAGGACATGCGGGCGAAGTACTCCAAGAGACGGACATGCGACTCTCGCAGGCGTTCGAGGGTGTCAAGCAGCCGGAAGCGTTCGTCCTCGTCGGGCCGGCCCTTCATCGCTGAGCTGGCGATTGCCCCAGCGTACTGTCGCTGCTTCGCCTCCGAGCGCCGATGCATGACAGTCTCGAGCACCTCTTCGACCAACCCCTCGAACTCAGGCGATCGCGTGAACTTCTGGTCGACCTCGTCCGCAACCTCGTCGAGCCGTTCCTTGAGGTCCTGCACGAAGGCAAGCAGGCGCCTCGCCCGCTGCTCCGGCATGTACTTGTCCAGGAGGATTGCGACGAGCGGTCCGACGACCGGGATGTACGCAGAGCCAGCCACGAGCGCGTTCCGCGTGGCGTCCTGCAAGGTGACTTCGTCCAGCTCATGCGCCCGGCGATCGAGTCCGTCTGACATCACTTATTACCCAAGGTGCTATGCCGCAAGCAGCCCTCCGACGTCCTCTACTGCCAGCGTGGCCGTCCGCACGGCGTGAACCGTGAACGCCAAAGCGAACGTGTCGTTGGCAGACGTCTTCATGACGGCGCCACCGGGGGCGACCCCTGAGCCGACCTTCTCGGCGGCCTGGAGGAGCAAGGCCCAGTTGCGACTGTGCGCGAAAGCGCTGAGGATGGAGTAGTTGATCTCTCCCACATCGCCCGAGCGGTTGGAGTACTTGCGGAACAGGTCTGTGAGATTGATCTTTGTGAGTACGCGGAGGGCAAGATTGGCGACTTCGAAGTCGAGGTCGGCGATTCTGTCCACCGCGCTCTTGCCCGGGGGAACGGGCTTGATCTTGGCGAGTTCGTCGACCCGGCGACGTAGCCTGTAGTCCTCGCGCAGCCATTCGGCGGCGCGCGCGAGGCGCTCGGCCGGCTGCACAGCCGGATCGACGAGCCAGCGGGCCACGACACTGGCTTCCATCGAGCCGCGAAGCAACGTCATGTGGGCGACCACCGGCTGCAACCCTTTGGTCAGGATGTGGCGCCATGTCACCAGGTGGTCGAGTGAGTAGGCGACCTGGACCATGGCCAGGCGGACGGGCTCGACGCCCAGGAGCGTCGACATGGCTGCGTCCCCCGCGGCCGTGGAGCCGGGCGGCAACGCAGATAGTGCGTTGAATGTCTCGCAGCGGTGGCGCAAACCATCAATGGGGGCGAGGGCGGCGAGAATGCGCTTGGTCACTGCTGGGTCCTGCGCCGTGTCCACACTGGGATTGTATGTGCGGGCCATCATTGCCTTGGGCGCATGCGCGCCAGGCCGCCACCATCCGGTCGACAGAGAGGCGCCTGGGTGACTCGTAGCGCGTCCCTTGAACAACGTCAGGAGGGTATGCTCGCGGCGTGGCAGCCACGAAGGTCCCTGTCCGTCAATGACACCGAGCGAATTCGCGTCCAAGTGGACGGGCAACGCGCGGACAGAGAAGGCCGCAGCGCAGGAGCACTTCATCGACCTGTGCCGCATGCTCGGGCAGCCGACGCCCAACGAGGCCGACCCGACCGGCGAGTGGTACGCGTTCGAGAAAGGAGCCGGCAAGGCCGAAGGTGGCGAAGGGTTCGCCGATGTCTGGATGCGCGACCACTTCGCCTGGGAGTACAAGGGTAAGCGCAAGGACCTCGCGGCCGCCTACCACCAGCTGAACGGCTACCGCGAGGCGCTTGAGAACCCGCCGCTCCTCGTGGTGTGCGACCTCGATCGCTTCGAGGTGCACACGAACTTCACTGGCACCGCACCCATCGTGCACCGCTTCAGCCTCGCGGATCTCGCGGCCGACCCGGTGGAGCCCCTGCGCGTCCTCCGGGCAGCCTTCTCCGATCCTGAAGCGCTCCGGCCAACCAAGGTGCGTGAGGAACTCACTGAGCAGGCGGCCCAGCACTTTGCCGAACTCGCCGCCGCACTCCGCACGCGCGGACACGGGCCCCGTGCCGTCGCCCACTTCCTCGACCGCCTTGTGTTCGTCATGTTCGCCGAGGACGTGGGCCTCCTACCCAAGGGGCTCCTCGAACGGCTGGCCGAGGTGACGCGTGTCGATCCGGCCATGTTCGCGGCGGGCCTCGGCGAGCTGTTTGGCAAGATGGCCCAGGGAGGCGGGCTCTTCGGGGTCGAGCGCATCGAGTGGTTCAACGGCGGCCTCTTCGAGGACGCCAACGTGCTCTCGTTGACCACGGGTGAGATCGAGACGGTCCGGCAGGTCTCGCATCTCGACTGGAGTCAGGTCGAGCCGGCGATCTTCGGCACGCTCTTCGAGCGCGGACTCGACCCCGATCAGCGGGGGCAGCTCGGGGCCCACTACACGGACCGGACCGCGATCCTGAAGCTTGTCGAGCCGGTGCTGATGGCGCCCCTGCGGCGCGAGTACGCCGAGATGCAAGCGACGGTCACGCAGCTGGTCCTCTCCGGACGCAAGATCACGGCGCGCACGCCGGCCGAGCAGAACCCGCGGCGCGTGTTGCAGGCGTTCCTCGACCACCTCCGCGCCATCCGGGTGCTCGACCCGGCCTGCGGCTCGGGCAACTTCCTCTACCTATCGCTGCAGCTGCTGAAGGACCTCGAACGCGACGCGATCTTCTGGGGCTCGCTCGTGCTCCAGACGCCCCAGCAGTTCCCGCAGATCGGTCCTCAGAACCTGCTCGGTATCGAGATCAATCCCTACGCCGCCGAACTGGCGCGGGTGACGATCTGGATCGGCGAGCTACAGTGGATGCTCAGCCACGGCTTCAGCGCCCGGCGCGACCCGATCCTCCAGCCACTCGACAACATTCGGGAGGCGGACGCGCTGGTCGACCGCTCCGACCCGGCGCACCCGCGGGAGGCCGAATGGCCAGACGCCGACGTCGTGGTTGGCAATCCGCCCTTCCTAGGCGGGAAGGTGATGCGGTCGGCGCTTGGGGATCGATATGTCGACACCCTCTTCGCCGTCTTCGATGGCAAGGTTCCCCGTGAAGCCGACCTGATGACGTACTGGCACGAGAAGGCGCGCGCCCAGATTGCGGCCGGTCACCTGGTCCGCGCGGGGCTGCTCGCCAACCAGTCGATCCGGTCCGGGGCGAGCCGGCGCGTGCTGCAGCGCATCAAGGAGACGGGCGATCTGTTTTTTGCGCGCTCAGACGATCCCTGGGTGCTCGCCGGAGCGAGCGTACACATCAGCTTCGTTGGTCAAGATGACGGGTCGGACGCGGATTGCACCCTGAACGGCTTGGCCGTGACGTCGATCAACGCCGACCTCACGAGCGGCCTCGACCTGACCCGTGCCCGTCGGCTCCGGGGGAATCTGGGAATAGCGTTCATGGGCGACACCAAGGGCGGCCCGTTCGAGGTCGACTCGGAAGCCGCGCGGCGACTGCTTGCCACTCCCAACCCCGACGGCCGCTCCAACGCAGATGTCGTGCGCCGATGGGTGAATGGTGAGGATCTCAACGGGCGCGATCGGGGCATGTGGATCGTCGACTTCGGGGTCGGCATGCCCGAAGCGCAAGCTGCTCTCTATGAGGCGCCGTTCGAACTCGTCCGGAAGCGGGTCCGGCCGGCCCGAGCCGCGTCACGCACGACGATCGACGCCTGGTGGCAACACGAACGTCCGCGGCCCGACATGCGAGCAGCCCTCGCCGGACTCTCGCGCTACATCGCGACGACTCGCCTGTCGCCGCACCGCCTATTCGTCTGGTTGCCCCCGACCGTCCTTGCGGACAGTCGGATCATCGTGTTCGCCCGGGAGGATGACTACTTCCTGGGTGTCCTCCACTCTCGTCCACATGAAGTCTGGTCCCGCCGCACGGCGGGAGCGCAGCGCAGGGAGGCGGTTTCAGGGTTCACATACACTCCCACCACCTGCTACGAGACCTTCCCGTTCCCCCGTCCGACCGACGAGCAGCGTGCTGCAATCGCGATGGCCGCGCATGCGCTAGGTGAGCTTCGCCGAGGCTGGCTCAACCCCGCGGCGATGGACCTGACGGCGCTCCGCGAGCGGACGCTTACCCGCCTGTACAACGCGCGTCCGGCGTGGCTTGAGCAGGCGCACGCCGTGCTGGACCGGGCCGTCCTGGACGCCTACGGCTGGCCGCGTGACGTTGCGGACGAGGAGATACTCGCGCGACTGCTCGAGCTCAATCTCTCTCGGGAGCCCGCCTGACGCCAGGCCGAAAGCCCCTCCTATCCGATACGCCCGGCCGGGGAGTCGCCGCACGGATCAGGCACCGCGGCGGGGCTGCCTTTTTGGGATGGGTCGACGACGGCCTGTCCGGGTGCGTGGCGGGGATGATCGTCCCGGCCGCGTGATCGTCCCGGCGGCCCCGAGCTTGGCCGTCGCCTGACGGATGGCCAGCGGGGCAATGTCGCAGCCGAGCACGATGGCGCCCCGTTCACGAGCCCCGACGAGCAGCGCGCCACTGCCCACGAAGGGGTCGAGCACCACGTCGCCCGGGCCGATGTTGGCCATGCGCGCCAGCACGCGCCCGAGCGCGTCGGGTTTCTGCGTCGGATACCTTCCGGCCGTGCCGGGGCCCACCGCGGGCACCGAGACGAGATCGACCCCCGTGAGGGTGCGCGACCCGGGGAGCAGGCCCACCAAGATGAACTCCGTCTGATGCCGTAGGCCGCCTCCCAGGCCCGGGTAGGTGCGATCCCAGGTGATCGTGCGGACGCGGGCGAAGCCGGCCCGCTGCAGGGCCCCCAGGGCGTCGTGGAGCCCCTCGCCGTTGACCATCACGAAGGCGATCCCGTCCGATCGCAGCTTCCGCCGGGCGAGGGCCAGAAGCCGGCCGATCTCGATCCAGGTGAGCCCACCCGGGAACCAGTGCTGCAGGTGCGCCCCGCTCCCCCCACGCCGGTTCACGCTGGTGTAGGGCGGGTCCGTCAGGAGGACACTGATGGAGCCTGCCGGGATGGCCGCCAGAGCCTGCTGGGCGCGCATCCGGTAGAGCCGGGCGCGACCGGCGGGCGGGCGATGGGTCGTGGTACGGGTCATGGCAGGATCCTCCAGGGACGGCCCGCGATGGGGAGCGGTGGGGGTTCGCTCGGGACCGTGCAGGGCATGACCTTCGCGGTCACCAGTCCGCTGCGTTCCTGGCGTCTCCGGACGTCTCCGGGCTACCACGGCATCCCGCCCCACGGGGCGCCCAGATCGACGAACCCCAGCGGTGGTACCGGCGGCGGTGAGGTTCGTGGCGGTGCCATCCGACGCCTCCGCGCGATGGCGATGACCGCGGACCCGGCAATCCCGACCGCGACCCCGACCGCGACCGCGGCAAGGATCCTGACCGCCCCCGGGCGCCCGCCCGGTCGCGAGGCCGGGGCCTCCGGCACCGCCCGATCTGGCGCGGCAAGGTCGCCCGGTCCCGCGAGAGGGGCGCCAGATGGGGGCGCGGCAAGGTGATGGAGCCCATCGAGATCGGTGACCACGGACCCGGCCTGCCGCAGCCGATAGAGGCGATGTCGGACGCTCCGTTCCGGGCTCCCGAGCCGCTCGGCAAGGGCCGCCGTCGGGAGCGGTCCCGCGGCCAGCAGCCCGCAGATGGCGGCATCGGTCGGGTTGGCCAGTATGTCAGTCATGGGTATGTGCCATGCCTTCGGCCGCGTCCGCGGCCAGGAGTCGGGCCAGGGTGGCGGTGCCGATGCCCAGCCGACGCGCGGCCTGCCGACGCGAGAGACGCCCAGCGACGACCTCCGCCCGGACCGCTGGCCAGCGTCGGGTGAACGCGGGCCGCGCCGTCACCGGGGGCCGGCCGATGCGCTTGCCCTGCCGGGCGGCATGACGCATCCCCTCCTTCACCCGATCGGCCATCAGTTCGCGTTCCATCTCCGCCACCGCCGCGAGGATCGTGAACACCAGCCGGCCGGTGGCGCTGGTGGTGTCGAGCTCGGGCTGGGTGAGGGCGCTGAACCCGACCCCGGCATGCTCGAGGTCGCGCAGCGTGGCCAGCGCATGCAGCGTGGAGCGGAAGGCCCGATCGAGCTTCCAGACCAGGACCAGGTCGACCTTGCGCTGGGCAGCATCGGCCAGCAGGCGTGCCCAGGCGGTGCGGTGGGCGAGATCCCCCGCGGCCGCCTGGTCGACGTACTCCATGGCCACCCAGCCCCGGGCCGCGACATACGCGCGCAGGGCGTCGAGCTGGAGTTCGGGGTCCTGGTCTTTATCTCTGGTCGAGACGCGGGCGTACAGGGCGACGCGGAGGGAGCGGCCGACGGCGTCCAGCGTCCCGTTCATGGGCCACCCCGCGCCCGGTGTTGACCGGTCACGGCTTCCTTGGCCGCTGCGCGTCGCCGACGCGCCTGGCGGTCGGTTGGACCACCCCAGCCGTGGACCACGCCGCGTCCCGCGCGGGAGCGGCGCTGGCGGCACGCGGACGAGCAGGTCAGGCGGTCTCGCCGGCCCCAGCGGAGCGGCTCCCCGCAGACGACGCAGGCACGAGTATCGCTGTCGCTCATGGGAGCGTCGCCAGGACCCGGATGGCGGCCTCGACGCAGGCCCGGCAGCGGTAACGGTCGTCCTGGCCCAGCGGATCGCCGCAGGAGCAGCAGTCGTTGGGTCCGCGGACGGCGTCGGGCCGCGCCAGCAGGAGCGGGACGGGTCCTTGGCCGGGTGCCATCGCGCGCATGGCGCTGACGCGCCACTCGATCTCGCCACGCTCGGTGGCCAGGGCGCGGAGCACCTGCACCTTGTGGGCGAGCAGGTGCTGGGCCTCTCGCTCCAGGTAGCGCGGCCCGCGCACCACCAGGCGGTCGCCATCCTCCACGACGAGGAGACCGACCCGACGAGCCTCCCGAAGCAGGGTCAGCCCATCCATGTCGTCACCTCGGTGCCCTGGGGCTCCGCTGGCGGCGTGCCGATCCGCGCCGCTGCCTGCGGATCGTTGCCGCCCTGGGTCCGGGTTTCGTTCTGCCCAGACTCCTCCGGTAGCTGGGCAGCAGGAAACTCGGCTGGCGCCGCTCGGGAGAAGCGATACGGGCTGCCCCGTCTGCCGGCCCCGCTGCGGATCGCGTTGCCTGCGGCGATCAGATCGTCGAGGACGCGCTGGATGGTGCTGCGCGAGGCACCCGGGAGCCTCGCGTGCAGCTCATCGAAGGTCAGCGCCGCCGTCTGATCTGTGGGCAGGGACTCAACCACGCGGGCGCGGGCTTCCGCCCGGGCAACCGCCGTCTCGTCGCCGAGGGCGACGTACCCTCCCTCGGTAAGCTCGACGACGAGTTCGGGCGGGGTTTCATCGAAGCGCGAGAGGGCGTGGAGGACCCGCACGGTCGGCCGCGTGGCACCGTCGCCGCGCTTGAGCGCGAGGACGATGTCCACGGCACCTCCGAAGGCAGACGAGCCACGGCCCGAGTCGCCCACCTCGCCGCCCGCCTTGCGTTCATGGCGCACGACCACGACGGCCAACCCATCGGCCGCCGCGATCTGCAGGGGCGCCATCGCCTCGTCGGCGTCGCCGGCGTTGTTCTCGGCATCCCCGCGCAGACCGGCGAACCGGGGCAGCGTGTCCACCACGAGGATGCCGGCGCCGCGTCGCTGGCATTCACGCACCGCGCTCGCCACCACCTCGGGCCAGCACCGGCCCGCCGTGTCGCGCCAGAACAGCACGGCCACGTCGTCCCGGTCGAGCAGCCCGGCGCGTCGCAGGGCGACCCGGAAGCTCGACGGTGGTTGCTCGGTGAGGTACACGACGCCCGTCCGACGCGTGCCGCGGCCGAGGAAGGGCTCGCCGGTCACGATCGCGCCGATGGCGTGGGTCAGGAAGGTCGTCTTGCCGGCCGCCTTGATCTTGCCCACGAGCTCGGTGGTCGCGCCCGCGGCGATGTAGCCGGGCACGTACCACTCGACCTGTTCGGCGACTTGCGCGGCGATCTCGCGGGCCGTCTGAAAGCGCAGGTTGCTTCCGGCCCTGCTTGGGAGTGCGGTTTGGGCAGAAAGCAACGGGCTCGGTCCGCGACGCAGTCCGGCCATCGGCTGGGCAGGCTGACCGTTCGAGGGGATGGCGACCGCGAGGGCCGGCCGGTCGATCGTCCCGTCGGCGACCCGGGGCGGGCGCCCGACGACTCGGCCATCCTCCCCGTGTCCGACGCCGGCCTCCAGGCGTGCGAGCTCGGCGAAGTAGCGTTCGTCGGGCGGCCCGTCGTAGGACGCCATGAACGCCAACTGCGCCGCGTTCATCGCGCCACCCGGGGTCGTCCCGCCTGGCCGGCTCCGCCGAGGGGCTGGCGGCCGGCCTCGATCAACGCCCGCAGCAGGCGCTGCTGGGGCGGGGAGAAGGAACTCAGGGGGCGAACGTCAGGGGTGCCCGCGTTCAGACGCGAACGGGGAGCGGAGCGATGCGTGGACATGCCGAAGAAACCTCAGACCGTCGCGCCTTACGCGACGGCTTCCGTCTCTCCGGCTCACCGGAAGACCTGGGCCCGATCCCGGCTGTTCACCCGGTGCGGGGATTGCTGGAACGGAGGGTTTCCTCCAGTTCCACGGGCGATTCTAGCTGGGCGGCGTCGAGGCCGCTAGTGCGGCCTCGGACGGCAGCCCGGCCACCAGCCAGTGGCGCCGGTGGCGCCGACACGCGAGGCTCGGGCAGGTCACCACGAACGGCAGGCGCGCCTGCGCCTGGCTCAGGGCCAGCACGAAGTCGCCATGGTCGGCGCTCGTAGCTCGGCGGGGATCGTGCCGTCCGACGTGGTAGGGATCGCCGCGTTGGGTGATGTTGAACTGGTCGGTGGTCTCCACGCTTGGCAGCACCGAGGTGGCCCGGCGGACGGACGGCCGACGCGGCGCCCCGGACGGGCTCGGCGCCGCCAGGTATGCGCGCCTCGAGAGACCGAACCGGAGCAGACCATCGGCGGTGGGCTTGATCTTGATAAGTTCCCACCACAGCTCAACCCGCTCGATGGTGTAGCCCGTGGCCACCGAGCCGTACCCGCTCGCATCCCGCCCGTAGGTCCGGCCGATGCGCTGGCAGCCGAGCATCGTGCGGCAGTCGGGACAGCGGAAGACACGGAACCATACCGCGCCACCGTACCCCTCTGCGAGCTGCGGGGGGTCGAAGTCCGCCGGTGGATAGGCGCGGCTCACGGCCGGCCCCCGGCCTCGCGGCCGTCCAACACGGCCGGCAACTGCATGACCGCGGCGGCATCGTCCGACCGCCATTCGGGCACCCGCCAGACGGCCTCCAGGGGGCGCAGCTGCGTGTCGAGCCGGACCTCCGACCAGAGCGCCCGCAACACCTCGTTGATGGTCTCGGGCTCCCAGCTCCAGTCGAGGGCCGGGACGGCCACCACGGCGCGCGCGGCACCCAGGCTATCAAGCTCGGCGTCGATGGCGGCCGTCTGCTCGTTCGCGCTGGCCCGATCCAGCAGACCGTCGAGGAACGCCTCAGCGACCCGCTGGCGGCGCGCGGCGAGGGCGGCGCGCGTCGTCTCATGCTGCGCCTCGATCTCGACCGCAGAGGGCGTCTGGAGCCGGGCGGCCTCTGCCCGCACCCAGGGCAGCAGGCGCTTCTCCGGCACGGCACCCAGGCCATGGTCGGGCACCGTGCGCGCGAAGTGGCACTTGTAGGCGGTATAGGCGAGGGCCGGGCCGTTCCGGTAGCGCGTGCCAGTCAGGAGGTGCCCGCAGTGGCAGCGCAGCAGGCCGTAGAGGACGAACGGGGCGCGGGCCTTGGCCCCCGGCCGGGAGCGCGCCGGCATGGCGCCCAGGCGCACCAGGGTCTCGCGCGTCGTCGTCGTGGCCCACGGCCCGCCCCTGCGTGTCGGGATCCCGCGCGCGTTGAGCAGACGGGCGGCGCCCATGACGCTGCCGGCCTCGCGGTAGGCGGCCACCACGGCCTCGGCGTCCTCGCCCTCGCGCTCGCCGTAGAAGGGGTGCCCGATGCGATCGCCGCGCTGACGGCGCACGGCCACCGCCTCCCGGGCGCGCTCTCGGGCGATGTCGGCATCGAACTGCGCGAAGGCGGCCATCACGTTGAGGAGCAGGGTACTGGTCGCGGTGGCCCCCTCCACGTTCAACTGGTGATCCACGGCGAAGCGGATCGGGACGCCATGGCTCAAGCACAGCTCGACGAGCGCGGTGAAGTCCTTGAGCGAGCGCGCGAAGCGCGAGAGGGAGTAGGCGTAGACGGCCGACACCTCGTCGCGCTCGATCATGCTGAGCATGGTCTGGTACCCCGGGCGACGAGCGGTGCCCCGGCCCGAGCGGTTCCAGTCCGACAGGATGAGGAGGTCGCCCGCGCCCGCCAGGGAGCGGACGGCCTGTTCCTGCACCTCCCAGCTCACGCTGTGCCCGTTGAGGACGCGGGACTTGCGGATGTAGGCGACGGGCTGCTTGCTCATGCCGCATATGGTAAACCCAACGATAAGCCGACGTGCGCCGGGTCCTGGACCTTGCCGCTCCCCTCCCCGATCTCCGGCGCGTCGACCTCGTGACCAACTACCGCTGCCCACCACAGGTCGTCGCGCGGGCAGTCCGGCTCGTGGAGCACAACCGCGAGCGCTTCGCCAAGACGATCCGTGCCGGACCGTCGTCGACTGGCCGGCTGTACCTGCTGCCGGACCCGGGTGATGACGTCGCGCGCGCGCGCCGGCTGCTCCGAGAATGGCGCTCGCCGGAGGGAGAGACGCGGGCCATCCTGGCCAGGACCAACGCCGAGCTCGCGCCCTATGCGGCGGTGGCGCTCGAGGCCGGCGTCCCGTACCGCGCGGCCGACGACGGCCTGCTGCTGGATGATCCGGCCATCGACGGGCTGCTCGAGGCCGCCTCGGCGCCGGGAGCGGCGCCACTCCTCGAGCGGCTCCTGCTCGCCCGCGCGTCATCCGGACCGGACAACCCGCGGGCTGCCGCCGCCCTGCTCGCCTGGGCACCCGGGCACGCGGACGGCACGGCGCTCGCGGCCGCCGTCGTCGAGGCGCGGGCCCGCCGGGCCGCCATCCGCCGGGCCGCCATCCGCCGGGACGATGCGCCGCTGCTGCTCGCCACCGCGCACAGCACCAAGGGCCTCGAGTTCGATCACGTGGCGGTGGTCGGGCTGGACGAGGGGCGGTTCCCGAGCGCTCGGAGCGTCGACGAGTCGGACGATCCCGAGCGGACCCTGGAAGAGGAACGCAGGCTGGCCTACGTGGCCTGGACCCGGGCGCGCCGCTCGCTCACCCTCGTGTACGACCCGGATGCCCCGTCGCAGTTCCTGCGAGAGGCGTTCGTAGATGCGGAACTCCGGCCGGCGTGACACAACTTCCGGAGGGCATGGCATAGCGCGGCGCCGGGTGACGAGGTGGAGCCCGGTGAGACGCACGCATCGCTCGGATGCGCGCTCTTCTCACAGGTCCAGCACGTCCCGCACCGTCTTGAGCCCCTCGACCACGTTCGTGACGTGCTCCTCGAACGGCACGCCGAGCTCCTCGGCCCCCTTGACCAGCTGGTCGCGCGGCACCTGCCGGGCAAAACCCTTGTCCCGCATCTTCTTCGTCACGGCCCGCGGGTCGACCTCGTCCAGGCTGCGGTTCGGCCGCACGTACGCCACCGCGATGACGAAGCCGCTCATCTCGTCGCAGGCGTACACGGTCCTCGCGAGCAGGCTGGTCCGGGGCACGCCGGTGTGATCGCCGTGGCCGAGCACGGCCCCGACGACGTCGTCGGGGTACCCCAGCCGCCGCAGCTCCTCTGCGCCCCGCATGGGGTGCGTCTCCGGGTAGCGCTCGTAGTCGAAGTCGTGGAGCAGCCCCGCCGCCCGCCAGGTCTGCAGCTCGTCGCCGGCGATCCCGAACCGGTGCTCGCCGTACCAGGCGACGCAGGCCTCGACCGCCAGCCCGTGTCGCCGAAGGGCGTCGCTCGGCGTCCACTCGCACAGGAGCGCCCAGGCCTCGTCGCGCGATGGGCCGCTCACGGCTTCGGGATCACCAGCTTCTCCCCGATCTTGAGGACGTTGGGGTCCTTGAGCTGCGGGTTGGCGTCCTGCAGGGCCTTGAGCGTGATCTTGTACCGCTGGGCGATCGCCCACAGCGTGTCGCCCTTCTTGACCGTGTACGTGGTGCCGCTCGTGGCCGGAGCCACCGATGGCACGGGCGTCGGTGTCGCCAGCGGCGGAGCCGCCGACGGAGCGGCGAACGACGCGGCCGGCGCAACCGACGCGGCGGGCTGGCTCGGAGAGGCGGCCGAGCCGCCGCACGCGGTCACCGTCACCAGGAGGGCCACCGCAACCAGAGCCGCACGGACACGCATGGCTTCCCTCCGGCACCTCCGCGCCGCTCGACCCCGAAATCGAGCGCTACGCTCCGACCAGTCTAGCCAGCGCGTCCAGCGCTGGGGAGGGGTTACGAATCTCCGGGCCGACGCCTCACGCGGCCGGGCTGCCCGCCCGCCGTCCGAGCAGGAGCGGCACGCCCACGGCGACCGATCCGGCAGCGAGCAGCCCTCCCCCCGCGGCGAACACCGTCGCCAGCCCGCTGCCCACCAGCGCCGCGCCGATCGAGGGGCCGACGATGCCGGCGACGTACAGGGGCAGGTACACCAGGTTGAGCGTCGCCGATCGTCGCTCCGGCGACACCTCCACGGCCAGCAGCCCGAACACCATCGCGCTGACCGCAGCCACGCACGCCGACCAGCCGACGACCACGATCGCCAGCGCACCCACGGTCGGCATGGCCGGCATCAGGAGCAGACCAAGCGCGCCACCCGCGAAGGCCACGGCGAGCACCGGGCGGAACCCGAAGCGGTCGCCGAGGGGTCCGGCGACGGGCGACGCGAGCCCGCCCACCAGCGCCGCCGTGCCGGTGACCAGGCCGATCGCGCCCGCCAGCCCGGTTCCCTGCCCCACCACGCGCTCGACCAGCAGGGGGAGGAACGGGTTGGCGATCTGGCGCGCGAAGAACGCCAGACCAAACACCAGGAAGAGGCGGCGCACGGTCGGGTCATCGAGGACGCCGCGCACGGCGCCATATGCCAGGGAACGGACGGATCCCTGGGGGACGATCTCGGGACGGACCTCGCGGGATCCGAACGCGAGCAGCAGTGCGACCGCGATCGAGAGCGCGGCGGCCAGCCAGTACACGCTCGAGACCGGCAGCCCCGCGACGCCGATCATGATGCCGCCCATCCACGGGCCGACCGCCATCCCGACCGGCGAAGTCGCGCCGAACAGCGCGATCGCCGTGCCCAGGCGGCGCCGGGGGGTGACGTCCCGGATGGCGGCCAGCATCACGCCCGTGTTGCCCAGCTGGAACCCGACCAGCAGCAGGCTGAGCCCGAGCTGCCAGGGCGTCCGGCTGAGCGCGACCGCGCCGAACACGACCGCTTCGACGACCGCGCTGCGGATGATCACCGCCTTGCGGCTGTACTTGTCGGCCAGACACCCCACAGCGGCACGATCGGAAGGCCCAGCACGAACACCAGGGAGCTCAGCACGCCGATCGTCGGGCCGATCTCGGCCTTCGGCACGCCCATGCCCTGCAGGTACAGCAGCATGAACGCGAAGACCTGGCTGACGCCGAAGGCTTCCACGAACGAGGCGAGGCCGTAGAGGGCGAGCAGCACCACCCACGACTGCCCGGCTGCCGCGGCCCCGTCCGCGGGCATGCGCGCGGAGGCCCGCGTCGCGGTCACGACTCGGTCGCCAGGCGGCGGTCGATCAGGTGCTGCAGGCGATCGACGGCATCGCGGAGCCGCCGCGCGTCGTCGGAGGGCCACGCGTCCAGGACGGAGTCGCGCGCGCCGAATGCGGCGCGGGCCCGCCGGGCCGCCGCCAGCAGATCGGCGCGGTCGCCGTCCTCGAATGCCGGCACCAGCGGCTCCAGGAAGGCCGCCCAGCGCTCGTGGCCCAGGCCACGGAGAGCCGCGACAGCGCCGCGCACCAGCCGCGCGACCTCCAGCGCCGCCTCGTCGAGCGCGGGGTCCTGCCAGCGCGGGGGACCGGGCGGGCGGCGCGGACTCACGAGGCGGCGGTCAGCGGGACCCGGGGCCCCTGTCGTGGCCGGCGCGTGGCGCCGGCATGGCGCGGGGTCCCGACACCGCGCGAGGCGCCGATCACGCGCGCCCGGTCGGGGGCGGAAACGGGGGGACCACGCCGCTGCCCGGCGCCGTCGTGCTCCGTTCGAGCGTGAGCGTCATCCGCTTGCGCTCCGAGCCCGCGATGAGGATCCGGAGCGAGTAGTCACCGGGCTCGGCGAACGTCAGGTTCCACAGGTCGAGCGCGAACGTCACCGAGGTGTCCCCACCGCCCGCGGACCACCCGTCGGCGCGGATCTGCGCCTCGGCGCGCGACAGCTCGGCACCGTTCGGGGCGAGCAGCACGAACCGCAGCTCATGGTCCTGGCCGAGTTCCGCGGCGGTCACGGTGAGCCCGACGACGAGCGCGAGGTGGGGATGCACCAGCGGAAACGCCGGGCCGCCGATGCGGGTCACGCCGCCACCGAGGATGTGGAACTTCTGGCCGGGCCGCGCGTCCGCGGCATCCGCAAGGAAAGCGAAGTCGATCTCAGGCATGAGCGGATGCTAGCGCGTGCAGTCGTCCCGGTGGCATCCGGTCGGTAGCCTACGCCTCGACGGCGTGCCGCTTCGCGCCGGCTCGCTTCGCGACGACCGCCCCGGCGCCGCGAGCCCTGGCCGGGGTCGTGCCGGCACGGCCCGCGGCCTCGGCGAACGTCACGTCGGTCAGCGGCACCAGCGGCTCGCCGCGCAGGACCCGACCCAGGTACTCACCGGTGGCGGACGCCGCCACCTCGGCGACCTGCTCCGGGCTCCCCTCCGCCACCACGGCGCCGCCCCGCGCGCCGCCCTCCGGCCCCAGGTCCACGATCCAGTCGGCCGTCTTGATCACGTCGAGGTTGTGCTCGATCACGATCACCGTGTTGCCCGCGTCGACCAGCCGGTGCAGCACCTGCAGGAGCTTCTCGACGTCCGCGAAGTGAAGGCCCGTCGTGGGCTCGTCGAGCACGTAGACGGTGCGCCCGGTCGCCCGGCGTGACAGCTCGGTGGCCAGCTTCACGCGCTGCGCCTCGCCGCCCGACAGCGTCGTCGCGGGCTGCCCCAGGTGGATGTAGCCCAGCCCCACGTCGTTGAGTGTCTGCAGCTTGTTCCGGATCGCCGGCACCGCGGAGAACAGCTCGAGCGCTTCCTCGACCGTCATCTCGAGCACGTCCGAGATGGACCTGCCCTTGTAGTGGATCTCCAGCGCTTCGCGGTTGTAGCGCTTGCCCTTGCACACCTCGCACTGCACGTAGACGTCGGGCAGGAACTGCATCTCGATCTTGATGATCCCGTCGCCCTTGCAGTTCTCGCAGCGGCCGCCCTTCACGTTGAAGCTGAAGCGCCCCGCCCGGTAGCCGCGCAGCCGCGCCTCGGGGACACCCGCGAACAACTCCCGGATGGGTCCGAAGACGCCGGTGTACGTCGCCGGATTCGAGCGGGGCGTCCGCCCGATCGGGCTCTGGTCGATCTCGATCACCTTGTCGATCGCGTCGACGCCATCGATCCGGTCGTGCTCGCCGGGCTCGTCGCGCGAGCCGTACAGGGCCTTGGCGAGGCCGCGGTACAGCACCTCCGCGATCAGCGTGCTCTTCCCCGAGCCCGACACGCCGGTCACGGAGATGAACGTGCCGAGCGGGAATGCGACGTCGATCCCGCGCAGGTTGTGGGCCCGCGCACCCCGCACGACCAGGGACCGTCCGTTCCCAGGGCGCCGGCGGGCCGGCACGGGGACGAACCGCTCGCCCCGCAGGTACGCGCCGGTGAGCGACCGCGGCTCCTCGATGATCGCCTCGAGCGGGCCGGCCGCCACCACCTCGCCGCCGTGCTCGCCCGCCCCCGGCCCCACGTCCACCACCCAGTCGGCCGTGCGGATCGTCTCCTCGTCGTGCTCGACCACGATCAGCGTGTTGCCCAGGTCGCGCAGCCGGGTCAGCGTGGCGATGAGCTTCGCGTTGTCGCGCTGGTGGAGCCCGATGGAGGGCTCGTCGAGGATGTACAGGACGCCCATCAGGCTCGACCCGATCTGCGTGGCCAGGCGAATCCGCTGGGCCTCCCCACCCGAGAGGGTCTGGCTGGTCCGGTCGATCGTCAGGTAGTCCAGGCCCACGTCGACCAGGAAGCCGAGCCGGGCGCGGATCTCCTTGAGCACCTGCCGGCCGATGGTCGCCTCGCGCTCGGAGAGTCGCGCGGGCAGGTCGGTCGCCCAGTCCAGCGCGTCGGTCACGGAGAGCGAGGAGACGTCCGCGATGGTCCGCCCGTCGATGGTCACGCTGAGCGCCTCGGGGCGAAGCCGCTTGCCGCCGCACGCCAGGCACGGCCGCTCCACCATGTACCGCTCGATCTCGGACTTGACGTACTCCGATTCGGTCTCGCGGTACCGGCGCTCCAAGTTGGGGACGAGCCCCTCGAACGTGGCCTCGTACGAGTTCTCGCCGCGGTCGTGCTGGTAGCGCACCACCACGCGCTCGCCGCGTTCCGCGTAGAGCAGGTGGTGGAGCGCTTCCTCCGGCAGCTCGCGAACGGGCGCGTCGGTGCGGAACCCACGCCGCTCCGCGATCGCCTCGATGATCTTGAGCTGCCAGGAGTTCTCCATGGGCATGCGTGCCCACGGCTGGAGCGCGCCCTCGCGCAGCGACAGGTCGCGGTTGGGGATCAGCCGCGCCGGGTCGATCTCCAGGCGGACGCCGAGGCCAGTGCAGGTCGGGCAGGCGCCGTGTGGCGAGTTGAACGAGAAGCTGCGGGGCTCCAGCTCCTCCAGGATCGTGCCGTCGAACGGGCAGCTGTAGCGCTCGCTGTAGCGCTGCTCCTCGAAGGCCCCCGGGTCGGCCGGCGCGACGACCATGACGCCCTCGCCCAGGCGGAGGGCGGTCTCGACCGAGTCGGCCAGGCGGGGCAGGTCGGGGTTGGGGCGCTCGACCGTGTACGGGACGCCATCCTCGTCCGCGTGGCGGACGATCACGCGATCGACCACGACCTCGATGGTGTGGCGCTTGTACTTGTCGAGCGAGCGCGCCTCGTCGAGGTCGAGCAGTTCACCATCGACCCGGACCCGCACGAAGCCCTGCTTGCGCGCCGCCTCGAAGACCCGGTCACCCTCCGTCTTGCGGTCCTTCACGAGCGGCCCGAGCACCAGCAGGCGGGTGCCGTCCGGCAGCTCCTGGATCCGGTCCACGATCTGGGGCACGCTCTGGCGCGCGATCTCGCGGCCGCAGACCGGGCAGTGGGGGTGGCCGGCGCGGGCGAACAGGAGCCGCAGGTAGTCGTAGATCTCGGTGACGGTCCCCACGGTGGACCGCGGGTTGCGACTGGCGCCCTTCTGGTCGATCGAGATGGCCGGGCTCAGGCCGTCGATCTGGTCGACGTCCGGCTTCTCCATCTGCCCCAGGAACTGGCGCGCGTACGCCGACAGGCTCTCGACGTACCGGCGCTGACCCTCGGCATAGATCGTGTCGAACGCGAGGCTGGACTTTCCGCTCCCGGAGAGACCGGTGATCACCACCAGCCGGTCGCGCGGCAGCTCGACCGTGATGTTCTTGAGGTTGTGCTCGCGGGCACCGCGAACCACCAGGAGATCCTGCGGCATGACCTCCCAAGTGTAGCCGGTCGCGCCAGATTAGAACAGATGTACGAGATCGACGCTGTCGCGCGGCGGCCGATCGGCCCGCGCGCCCGCACCGCTACCAGGCCGGGAGCCGCTGGCCGTTCAGCAACTCCGCGGGGTCGAGCCGCGGCCGGATCAGCGCGGCCCGCCCGCCAGACACCGCGACCTCGGCGGGGCCCGGGTGCGACAGGAACCACGGCATCGACTGCGTGAAGCCGTACGCGCCGGCGTCCAGGACGGCGACCAGGTCGCCCGGGCGTGGCTCGGGGAGCGCCTCGGGCCGGCCGATGACGTCCAGGCTCGTGCAGAGGGGCCCGGTGATCGTCACCGGGACAAGCGGGCGCAGGTCGAGCGGAGACGATCCGACCAGCCGCAGCCTGTGCCACCGCCCGACCAGTGCCGGCGCGAGGAGGTGGTTGATCCCACCGTCGAGCACCGCGACATGCCGGCCGTCGAGCCGCTTCACGTCGATCACGCTCGCGAGGTAGGCACCGGTCGGACCGGAGAGGTGGCGTCCCGGCTCGATCAGGATGCGTGTCTCGCGCAGGTCCGGGTCGTCGTTCCAGCCAGCGGCAAGGCGCCCGACGGCGGCGGCGAACGTGGCCAGGTCGAGAGGCGCCTCGCCGTCGCGATACGGGATCCCCAGCCCTCCGCCCGCGTCGACGATCCGGAGCGAGAAGCCGGCCGCCCGCGCGAGCCGCCGGCCGGCGTCGATGGTGCGGGCAATGTGGCTGCCAAGGACCTCGTGGTCGAGGACGGCCGAGACTGCGAACGCGTGGACGCCGATCGGTTCGAGGTGCTCCGACGCGACGGCATGGCCAGCCGCGGCGAGGGCGTCGTCCCACGACACGCCGAACGACTGTCCCGGGTGGGCGAGGCGGAAGAGGAGGCGCGCTCGCTCGCCGGCGGCTTTCGCGGCCGCCTCGACGCGCGCCACCTCGCCGGGCGAGTCGACGGCGATCGCGCGCACGCCGGACTCGACCGCGCGTCGCAGGAAACGATCGCTCTTGCCGGGGCCCGTGACGACGATGGTCCGCGGCGCCACCCCGGCGCGCAACGCCGCCTCCAGCTCGCCCTCCGACGACACGTCGGCCCCGAGGCCGGTCGACGCGAGGCGCGCGATCACCGCGAGCGACGGGTTCGCCTTGACCGCGTACGCCACGTCGACCTGGCCGGGAAGTGCCGCCCGCAGGTGCGCCGCCCGGCCGGCCAGCGCGTCGAGGTCGTACACGTAGAGCGGCGTGCCGAACGTCCGCGCGAGCTCGCGAGGTTCGAGGCCCGCCAGGAGGCCGTCGCGCCAGATCTCGTCGCGTGCTCGCGCGTGGCCACTGGTCGGGGGCGGCTCGTCCCGGGCGGTCCTCAGGCTGTCCGTCCCTGTCGATGCGTCCGCCGCGTCCCCTCCCCTCACCGGAGCGCCTCCTCGAGCGCGGTCCGCGCCGACGTGGAGGCATCGCGCATCTTCACGATCGCCGCGCACTGGAGGGCGAGCCCGTGGCCGGCCGCGAACTCGCCCCGGGCGGCCCGGGTCGACGGCACCACGACCGCGCCGGGCGGGACCGACAGCGGCACGTCCGGCGTCCCCTCCAGCACCCGCTCCTCGACCAGGTCGTAGAGCCGGCTCGTGCCGGTCAGGATCACGCCTGCCGCCAGCACCGCGCCGCGTCCGACGAGCACGCCGTCGAAGAGTCCGCATTGGGCGCCGACGAACGCCTCATCCTCCACGATCACGGGCCGTGCGTTCGGCGGCTCCAGGACCCCACCGATCTGCGCCCCGGCGGCGAGATGGACGCGGAACCCGATCTGCGCGCACGAGCCGACGAGCACGTGCGAGTCGATCATCGTGCCGTCGCCGACCCACGCCCCGACGTTGACGAACGCCGGCGGCATGATCACGACGCCCTCGCCCAGGTACGCGCCGGCCCGCACGCTCGTCCCGCCCGGCACCACGCGCCACGGCCCGTCCAGGAGCCGCTTGGTGGGCAACGTTGCCCGGTCCCGGAATGCGAACAGGTCCTCGACCTGCCACGATCGCATGTCCGGCGCCCGGAACAGCGCGAGCAGTTCCGTCCGCAGCGCCGCATCCACCCGCCAGCCGTCGGGAGCGGTCGGGTCGGGCCAGGCCGCGCGACGGCGCCCCGCGTCCAGATCGTCGAGCAGGCGGGACGCCACCGGCAGGCTGGAACCGGCCGGGGTCAGCTCGACGCGCCCTGCTCCGGTCATCACGCCGCCCCCTCGCCGACGCCGGCCATGGCGGTGACCTGGCCCCCGAGAAGTCCTGCGTCGCGCAGGAGCGCCGCCAGCCGCCCCCGCGCCGGCTCGTCGAGCGGCAGGAGCGGCAGGCGGAGCCGATCCTCGATCAGCCCCATCGTCGCCAGCGCCGACTTCACCGGCACCGGGTTCGGGCCGCCCCGGAAATTGGCCCGGAACAGCGGGAGCCAGTGGTCATGCAGACGGCGGGCGCGCGCCCAGTCGCCATCGAGCGCGGCTGCGCAGAGCGCCGCCATCTCGCCGGGGATCTCGTTCGAGGCCACGCTGATCACCCCGTCGCCGCCCATCGCCAGGACGGCGAGCGTCCAGGCGTCGTCGCCGGCCATGACCGCGAACCCCTCGGGCCGGTCGCGGATCACCGTTGCGATCTGCTCGAGGTTGCCGGACGCCTCCTTGACCGCGACGATCCGGGGATGCTCGGCCAGGCGCAGGGCCGTCTCGGCCTCGACGTTCGCGCCGGTCCGCGACGGCACGTTGTAGACCACGATCGGGAGCCCGCCCTCGTCGGCGACCGCGGTGAAGTGCGCGGCCAGCATCCGCTGGTCGGGCCGATTGTAGTACGGGGCGACCACGAGCGCGGCGTCCGCGCCGAGCTCGGCCGCACGCCGGGTGGCCCGGATGGTGGCCGCCGTGTCGTTGGTGCCGGTGCCCGCAACGACCGGCACGCGTCCCCGTCCGGCGCGCGACGCGGCCACCTCGACGGCGGCCGCGATCACGCGCTCCCGCTCCACGGGGGTGAGCGTCGGGGCTTCCCCGGTCGTGCCGCACGGCACGAGGCCGTCGATGCCGGCCAGAACCTGCCACTGCAGGAGGCGGCGGAGTGCCGGCTCGTCCAGCGAGCCGTCGGCCCGGAAGGGCGTGACGAGTGCGGTGAAGGCGCCGTGCAGACGTGGCGCGCCCGTCGCAATGGTCAACGGGTCGGGAGTGGGGGTCGGGTGCATCGTGTTTCTCCTCGGGAAGAGCTCAAGTTCGGGTAGGGCATCAGGCGGCCGGAGCCGCGGTGGCGGCCATGCCGCCGGTGGCGGCTGGAGCCGCGGTGGCGGCCGGAGCCGCGGTGGCGGCCGGAGCCGCGGGCCCGTCGAGCACGGGCGTGGCGGCCGCGCCGCCGGTGATCAGCGCGTCGACCACCTCGCCGAACGCATGGATGCCGGGCGCACGTGCCGTCGCGAGCAGCCACTCGGCCGCCGCGATCGCGCCCATCGCGTAGGCAGAACGATCGCGCGCCGTGAGGCGCAGCTCGATCGTCTCGCCGGCGGCATCGAAGCCGACCACGTGCATCCCGGGCGACGAGCCGGCTCGGACGCTGGCGACCTCCAGCTCGTCGGGGCGGAGCGGACCGCTCCGCCCCGTGTCCGCGAGTTGCCGCTTGACCGGGTGCGCGGCGAGAATGCGGCGCGACAGCTCCAACGCCGTGCCGGATGGCCGATCCGCCTTCCCCCGACGGTGCCACTCGACCACGTACGGGTCGTAGGCGGGAAGGGCCGCAAACATGCGCGTGGCGGACTCCACGAGGCGAGCGAGCAGGTTCACGCCCGGACTGAAGCTGGGCGACACCACTGCCGACGCCCCGTGCTGGATCAGGATGGCCGCGATCTCCGCGGGCGCCACGCTCCACCCGGTCGTGCCAACTACGAACCGCCGGCATCCACCCGCGAGGCCTGCGGCCAGGTTCGGCAACACGGCGTCGCCGCGCGAGAACTCGAACGCGACGTCAACGCCCGAGAACGCGCCGGGCGGATGGGTCGTGCCGGGGCGCCCCAGCACCGACCTGACCTCGTGGCCCCGGTCCTCGAGGCCGGCCGCCAGGGCCCGGCCCATCGGTCCGGTTCCCAGGATGATCGCTCGCATCTCGCAGTCCTCCCAGTGGAGAGGCCTGGAGGCCGGGGGTCCGATCCGTTCCCGGGATCCGATCCGGTGGCGGACGTGAAAAAGCCGCGGACACCCTGGTGGGTTCCGCGGCCCTTCGGGACCTCCGTGCCTGGAGGCCCCGTTCGTCGTCCGACGCGAAGCCTCTAGGCCCGTGCCTCCCGGCAGGGCCGCCAGCGCTTCGCCTTCAGTGCGACGTGGTTCATGGTCGCCGGACAATACCGGGCTGTTCCTGGCCTGTCAATGGCACGGTCAAATCGGTGTGGGCGAAATCGGTGTGGGCGAAATCGGCCCGTGAACTGCCGGTGGCCGATCCCCGGTTCGTCGTGCCCGCCGTCCAAGCGTGCGCGATCGTCCACGCCGGCCTCCGGCCCCTGGCCGATCCCCGGTTCGTCGTGCATGTGGTGCACGAAAACGACCATCTCGGGAGAGCGGGAGGCGTCTCCGGCCTCATGGCTGCCGAGATCGTGCGTGGCGCGCACGTTTCGGGCAACAACGCGGCCCCGCTCGCAGGTTCCGTGCACCTCAAGCACGGAACCTGCGCGACCTGGGCCGAGGCAGTCGCTTTCGTGCACCTGGTGCACACCCCGGTGCGACGCGCGTCGGTCGGGTGCGAGGCGCGCGGCCGGTGCGGAGCCGGCGGAGTGCACGCTCGGGCCAGAGCATCCGCGCCCGCCGGGGCGCAGGGCCGGGGCGCAGGGCCGGGGCGCAGGGCCGGGGCGCAGGGCCGGGGCGCAGGGCCGGGGCGCAGGGCCGGGGCGCACCCCCGCCCGCTACACCCGGACCAGCAGCACCGGGCACGGCGCATGGTCCACCACGAACCGGGACACGTGGCCGAGGCTGTGCGGCTCCGGCGGCGTGTGCAGATCCCCGGGCCGCGCCCCGACCACCACCAGCGACACCCCCGTCTCCCGGGCACGCGCCACGATCTCGCGCTCGGGCCTGCCCCGTCCGACCGCCGTCGCGGCCGGCCTGCCGATCGCGGCCCGAGCCTCCTCGAGGATCGCGTCCGATCCCCGAGCCTCGGCCTCCCGCGCCCTCGCGTCCAGGTCGGGCGGTCGCGGATGCCCCGGCCGTCGCGCGAACTGCATCCCGAGCTCGTGGACCGGGGCCTCGTCGATCACGTGGAACAGCTCGACCGCGGCACCCGGCGGAACCAGTTCGCGAACCCGTTCCCAGAACGGCTCCGCCTCGGCTCCCGCCACGGCCACCAGCGCACGCGTCTGATCTGCCATCTTCGCCTCCTACCGGAGCATCGCTGCCATCAGCAGCGTCGAGACGACCAGGATCGGCGGCGTGATCAGGAGGCCGACGCGCAGGTAGTCCCCGGCCCGCACTTCCAGCCCCCGCTCGCGCAGGATGAGCAACCACAGCACCGTGGCCAGCGACCCCACCGTGGTCAGGTTCGGGCCGAGGTCCGCGCCGATGATCGTCCCGTACGCGGCCGCGTCGCGGACCGGTCCCGCAAGGTGCGCGCCCTGGATGCCGCTCACCATGACGAGGGTCATCGGCACATTGTTCACGAGGTTCGAGCCGGCGGCCGCGAGCAGGCTCGATGCGATCGCGGCGAGCGCCGGTGAGCCGCTCGCCCACCCGAGCACCGTCCCGACCACGCGGGCCACGACACCCAGCCGCTCGAGCGCGGCGACGAGCACGACCATGCCGCCGACGTAACCGAGGATCGGCCAGCTCACGCCCTCGAACGGCCGCGGACGCAGCCTCCGGGCGACCGTCCACTCCAGCGCGAGGAGCAGGGCGAACCCGGCACACGCGACGATGCCGAGCGGGGCGCCGACCAGGCCGCCCGCGACGAAGGCGACCGCGATGACGGCAAGCCCGATCCACACCCGGGGCACGCGCGCGCCCTCCACCCGGGATCCGGCCGCGGGCACGCGGCGCGGCACCTTCCGCCGGAACAGCCACACCAGGGCCAGGGCGGTCAACCCCGCCGACGCCAGCGCGGCCGGCTCGATGGCGGCCAGGTAGTGCGCCAGCGGAAGTCCGAGCCCGTCCAGGACCAGGAGGTTCACGGGGTTGCTGACCGGCAGGATCAGCGACGCGGCGTCGGCGATGAACGTGCAGGCCAGGACGTACGGGAGCGCGTCGATCCCGAGGGCGACGACGAGCCCGTACACGACCGGCGTGAGGATCAGCGCGGTGGCGTCGTTGGAGAGAAAGGTGCTGATCACCACGCCCAGCCCGATCACCGCCGCGAGCAGCCGGAGCCCGCTGCCGGCGCCGAACTGCTCCGCGAGCTCCGCGGCACGGACGAAGAACCCGCTGCGCTCCGCCACCGCTGCGAGCCCGGTCATCCCCACGAAGAACGCCAGCACGTTCCAGTCCGCGGCCACCGCGCGCGCCGCGTCCACCGGGCCGACCAGGCCCAGTGCGATCGCGATCGCGGCACCTCCCAGCGCTGACGCCCACTCCGGGACGCCGCGTGGCCGCGCGATCGTCGAGGCGACCACGACCAGGAACAGGACGGTCCCTGCCAGCACGCGTAGCATCGGGACAAGGTAGCCGAGGAAGGCGCAGGGAGGCGACAGATGCGACTCGAGGGCATGCGCGTGGCGGTGCTCGCCGCCGAAGGAGTGGAAGACCTGGAGTACTGGTGCACCGTGATGCGCCTGCGCGAGGAGGGAGCCCGGGTCACGAGCGTGGGCTCGGCACCGGGAACCGTTCATGGCAAGAACGGGCTCGAGGTGCCGGTCGAGCGGGCGGCGGCCGACATCGACCAGGCGTCCGTGGACGCCCTGGTGATCCCGGGCGGCTGGGCCCCCGACAAGCTCCGGCGCTATGCCCCGGTCACCGACCTGGTGGCCGGCGTCCACGCCGCAGGCAAGCCGATCGCCATCGTGTGCCACGGGGGGCTCGTCGCGATCTCCGCGAAGATCGTGGAGGGCGGCCGCGCCACGGGCTCCAAGGGGATCAAGGACGACCTGGTGAACGCCGGCGCCACGTGGGTGGACGAACCCGCATTCCGGGACGGCAACCTGGCATGGGGACGCGTCGTGGAGGACATCCCGGCGTTCCTGCACGAGGCGGTCGATCTCTTCGCCGAGCACCACGCGAGGCGCGGCTGAAGCGCAGCCGTCGGAGCGGGCGCTGTCGCCGAAGCCGTTGCCCCTCAGGACGCGGCTAGGAACGCCTCGTATCGTCGCTCGAGCCGGCCCGGGCCGAACCGCCACGAACTGGCTGTCGAACGCGACGTGGTGCAGCTTGCACAGCGACAACCCGTTCGACACCTCGGGATCGCCCTCGTCCGAGGCATCCGGATCGACGTGGGCGGCATCGAGCAGCTCACGGTGTCCGAGCCGGCCCGCTCCTTCTCGGCACGCAGCCACGCGAACGCTGCGGCCCGAACGGACGCGTCACCCTCCACGCCCGCCAGGACATGCCGCCGACCGCCCCCCGGATCGGTACTCCGCCACGTAGAGCCAGCACCCGACCAACGAGCGCGATGTCAGATGTCCGGCCCAGCGAGGCCGTGCATGCCGGGCGAGTAGCCGAGCTCCCCGCCTGGGTGCAGACCGTGCTCGATGCCAACGATATGGGTCAGCAGCTCCCCGACCGAAACCGCAGCGCGAGCCCTTCTTCGCTCAGCGCCGCCGTCGAGGCCGCTGGCCCGTGCGCCGGATGACGTTCGGCGTCACGCGATGGTCCCAGGCCTGGCGCTCCAGCCATTTCGCCTGCCATCCGCCCTCGTCGTCGTGCTCATCACGGATGCCGGGGAGCCAGTCTGAGGCCGTGCCCTCGTCGGTCGCCTCCCCGTCACCATGCGCCGGGTCACCCACGCCCGCCAGCGCGAGCGCCGGTTCGTCGGCAGCCGGGAGCACCTCGACGGACGACACCCGCACGCCCCCCGCGTCGATGTCGACGCCCTCCGGACCTGCCCGGCCCGGCGCCCTCGCGCCCGCCGCGCGCCCCCGGCCGTCACCTCGCCCGCGCGATCGGCCCGCCGCGACGGCCACGCGCCCGCCCCGCGCGCCCGCCGCCGCCCGTTCGGCCGCTCGCTCGACCTGGACCGACGCGTCCTCCTCGAGCACGCGCAGCCGGATCTGCTGGATCTCGTCGCGCAGCGCCGCAGCCTTCTCGAACTCCAGCTCGCGCGCCGCGGCCCGCATCTCCGCCTCCATGCGCGTGACGAGCTGTTCCACCTGCTCGCGGCTCATCTCCGAGAGCTGGCGTCCGCCCGCCCCGTCCACGTACGCGCCCGGCGCCTCCGCCACCGCGCGCAGCCGGTCGTTGAGGTCGTGGACCTCCTTCACGATCGTGGTCGGCTCGATCCCGTGCTCCGCGTTGTACGCCTGCTGGATCCCGCGCCGCCGCTCCGTCTCGGAGATCGCCAGCTTCATGGAGTCCGTCATGGCGTCGGCGTACATCACCACCTCGCCGCCCACGTTGCGCGCCGCGCGGCCGGACACCTGGATCAGCGACCACGCGCTGCGGAGAAAGCCCTCCTTGTCCGCGTCGAGGATCGCGACCAGCGTCACTTCCGGCAGGTCGATCCCCTCGCGCAGCAGGTTGATCCCGACCAGCACGTCGTAGACGCCCAGGCGAAGGTCGCGCAGGATCTGCACCCGCTCGAGCGTGTCGACCTCGCTGTGCAGGTACGAGACCTTGACGCCAAGATCCTTCAGGTACTCGGCCAGGTCCTCCGCCATCTTCTTGGTGAGCGTGGTGACCAGGACGCGCTCGCCGCGCGCCACCCGCTCGTGGATCCGGTCGAGCAGGTCGTCGATCTGCCCGCGGGTGGACCGGACCTGGACCGGCGGGTCGACGATCCCGGTGGGCCGGATCAGCTGCTCCACCACCTGCTCGCTCCGCTGGAGCTCGTACGCGGCCGGCGTCGCGCTCATGTACACGACCTGGTTGAGGTGCTCGTCGAACTCCTCGAACGTGAGCGGGCGGTTGTCGAGCGCCGACGGAAGCCGGAAGCCGAAGTCGACCAGGATCTCCTTGCGGGTCCGGTCGTTCTTGTACATGCCCACGACCTGCGGGATGGTCATGTGGCTCTCGTCGACCACCAGCAGCCAATCGGGCGGGAAGTAGTCGAGGAGCGTCCACGGCCGCGAGCCAGCCGGCCGCCGCGCGAGGTGGCGGGAGTAGTTCTCGATGCCGGAGCAGAAGCCGAGCTCGCGCATCATCTCGAGGTCGAACGTGGTGCGCTGGCGCAGGCGGGCGGCCTCGAGCGCGCGCCCCTCCGCCTCCATCTGCGTGCAGCGCTCCTCCATCTCGGTCTCGATGTCGACGATGGCTGCCTTGAGCTTGTCCGCCGGCGTGACGTAGTGGGAAGCCGGGTAGACGGCGACCTCCTTGCGCTCCGCGAGCACCTCGCCGGTCAGCGGGTCGATCTCCACGATCCGCTCGACCTCGTCGCCGAAGAACTGGACCCGCACGACGAAATCGTCGTAGGCCGGCTGCAGCTCGAGGGTGTCGCCGCGGACCCGGAACCGGGCACGCGTCAGCGACTGGTCGTTGCGCTGGTACTGGAGGTCGACGAGCTGGCGGAGGACGCCGTCGCGACGGTACTGCCCGCCGACCCGGAGGCGGATGACGGTGGCGCCGTAGTCGACCGGCGCGCCCAGGCCGTAGATGCAGCTGACGGAGGCCACGATGATGACGTCACGCCGCTCGAAGAGGGCCTTGGTGGCCGCGTGGCGGAGCTTGTCGATCTCGTCGTTCCGGCTGGAGTCCTTCTCGATGTACGTGTCGCTCCGGGGCAGGTACGCCTCAGGCTGGTAGTAGTCGAAGTACGAGACGAAGTACTCGACGGCGTTCTCGGGGAAGAACTCGCGGAACTCGGAGTAGAGCTGGGCGGCCAGGGTCTTGTTGTGGGCCAGCACCAGCGTGGGCCTCTGGTGCCGCGCGATGACGTTGGAAACCGTCCAGGTCTTCCCGGATCCCGTCACGCCGACCAGCGTCTGGTGCTTCATGCCGCGCGCAAGGCCGTCCGCGAGCCGCTCGATGGCCTGGGGCTGGTCTCCGGTCGGCTGGAAGGGGGCGACGAGCTTGAACGGGGGCATGGGATGAGGATACTACCGGAGAGGCCGGTTAGAACAGATGCTCTGTTTGTGCGTGCTCTGTTTGTGTGTGCTCTGTCTGTGCGTGCGCGCCGCGATCTCTCCCTTGCTCGTCGGTGCACCTGCGGATATATTTCGGATCATGACCGTGGTCCGCATCACGTCCGTCGACGCACCGCTCGACGGCCCGCGCCTGTTGTCTCCCTCGGTCGGCCTGGTGCGCCGGGCGCTGGCCCTGGGCCTGCTCTCCGATCGCGCTGTGATCGAGCGCCTCGACCTCGACCTCCTCCGCGGGATCGCCCGGGCGGCATCGTCGGCAGGTGTCGGCCAGGACGCCGCACTCGAGCTGGCGCACGAGGAACGCCCCGGCCGGCTGGGCACGCTCATCCGGCGGCTCGACGAAGCGCTCGCCGAATCGCCCATGCCCGACCGCGAGCTGCGCGAGCTCCTGCACGTCTTCGACGTCGAAGGCCTGGCCGCGCTGCTCGGGACGTCGGGCGTGAGCCTGCGTCGCTACGTCTCCGGCAGCCGGGCGATGCCCGACCGGACCGCGGCCCGCGTCCACTGGCTCGCGCTCGTGGTGTCGGATCTTGCCGGCGCCTACAACGAGCTGGGCATACGGAGCTGGTTCGAGCGACCGCGCGCACAGCTCGGCGGCCGCTCGCCGCGACAGTCGCTCGGCACGGACTGGGACCCCACGAGTCCCGGCGCCGAGCAGGTCCGTTCCCTGGCGGCCGCGCTGGCCGGGCCCGGCGCCGCGACGTGATCGGGTTCCGGCACGTCGATTCGCGCTTCCCGTTCCTCTGGGAGAGCGCGGACCAGCCCCGCGCGCGCTGGCACGATGAGGGCGAGGGGCCGGTCCAGTACATCTCGGAGACCCCCGACGGCGCGTGGGTCGAGTTCCTGCGCCACGAGGGGATCACCGACCCGGACGACCTGGCGGGGGTGTCCCGTGCCCTGTGGGCCATCGAGATCCCGCGCCCGCCACGCACCCGGCCCGACGTCCCGGCGGACGTGCTCTCGGGGGGCGCGTCGTCGTATCCGGCCTGCCGCGCGGAGGCCCGCCGGCTGCGCGCCCTCGGCGAGCGTGGCCTGGTCGCCACGTCGGCCGCGCTCCTGCCCGGGACCCCGAGCGGGTGGCGCACGGACGGCGGCCTGCGCCCGGGACCAGCACGCGAGGAGCGCGTGCTGGTGCTCTTCGGCCCGCGCCCCCGTCTCGCCGGCTGGGCGGCCTGCGCCGAGGGGAGACCGCGCCCCGACCTGCTGCCGCGCGTGCGCCAGCTGGCCTGACGGCGAGCTGGCCTGATGGCGAGCCCGGTGCGCACGGGGCGCTCAGACCGCGATCACCCGAACGCGCACGGCTTCCGGCTGGCCCGCGAGGAGACGCGTCATGTCGGCGGGATCGCTCGTGAGGATCAGCGCCGGAGCGAGAGGAGCGCCTCGGCGGCGACGATGGCGTCGACGGCGTCAGACGTGCCCGCCCTGGCCTGCAGCTCCCCTGCCCGGCGGGCGGCCACCTCGGTGGTGGGCACGAGGGCATCGACGCCGTTGACGACGCGGCGATGCGCGCGCGATCCCGGCCACGCGGGCACGCGCCTCGGCGGAGAAGGTTGGGGTCGTGATGAGCACACCCCGTCGGGCGTGCTGGCCATCGCCGGTCTGGTCGGTCGAGGTCGGCCGCATCGCGGATCACCCGGATCTCGTCGGCCCGCAGGTCGATGGAGGGCGCGTCGTCGAACAGCTCCCGTCGAACCAGTCGATCCAGTCGGTCCCGAACGACCCGCCCTCGCGCGCCATCCCCTCGAACAGGAGCGCCAGCCCGGAGTTGAAGCTGGCGGGGTTCGCGTAGAGGTTCTCCACCAGGCGCTTCATCAGGCCGTGCGGCAGCAGGCCGGCATCCCCGGCGAGCAGGCAGAAGAGGACGCGGTCGAGGAAGTGCGCCACGGCCGGCTGCGAATGATGGCCCCTCGACTCCACGATCCGGCGTGCGGAGGCTCTGCGCCAGGCCCGCGAACCTGGCGGCGGCCTGCTCGGTGACGAGGGCCCGCGCCACGTCCGGGCGCAGGCTGTCCGGGTCGCCGAACAGCGCACAGAGGAGGCGCAGCGGCTCCGCCGGCCGCTCCGCCAGGTCGGCCAGGGTGAAAGCGTACGCGCGGTTCGGGGTGCTGGTGAAGTTGGTGTGGATCTCGAAGCGCGCCACGTCCGGACCACGAGGAGCGGCGGGTTGTCGAGCGCCTCGCGGTACTTCAGGAGCTGCGCGTACGCGGCGACCAGGTCACGGTGCTTCTTCTTGTACTCCCAGGCGAAGTGCCCGCGCATCCAGACGTCGGCCCAGCCGTCCCCGCCGCCGGTCTTCTCGGCGCCCTTCTCGAAAGCGTGGTCGGTGCCGTGGGGGTCCGTGTTGGGGGTCGGGACGCCGAGCATCTGGCACAGGTCGATGAAGTGCTCGTGCGCGGCGGTCCGCTCGGTCCGCGTGCTGGCGTCCCACCTGGCGGCGAACTCGGCGGAGGTCATCGGGGCGGAGCGCAGCAGGCCGACCACCGGAAGAGGGGTGGCATTCGCGCGACGTGAAGTGGCCTTGTCCCCCCATGCGAGGTGGCCGTATTCCCGCGACACGACGCTTATGCACTCTGCTCGATGGTCCAGGGCTGACGGCGGACGGGCTGGGCTCCCCTCGACGGACGGCAACACCGGTGGTCGTGCACGGACGCCCGCGTTTCGGGTCCCGTCGACGGCCGGGAGGGCGCGTGCTCCTGCCGCGGCCGGAGCACCGCAGTGCATAGTCGACGCCTGGCGGGAATCCGGCCGGGTCGCGTGGTGGCCGGGTCGGGCGGGAATCTGGCCGGGTCGCGTGGTGGCCGGGTCGGGGACCCGATTGGCGCGGAACGGCGCCGTCGGGCACCACCCGACTCCCCCCTCAGCGCCCGACCGACAGCGCCTCCCCGAGCGCGGTCTCCACCGCGCCTCGGACCTCGGCCTCCGGGCCGTCCGTGACCAGCCGCCGCACCGGCAGCGACGGCCGTTCGGACGTGAGCCGCGCCACCAGCCGGCCGGCCAGGTCGGCGCCCTGTGCCGCGATCCGCCGCTCCGCGTCGTCCGGCGCCACGCCCCGCCCCGACAGGCGCGCTCGCTGCATCTCCGGCCCACAGTCCACGATCCAGACCACGTCGCAGGCGGCCGCGATGCCCGACTCGACCAGCTTGATCGCCTCGATCACGACGAACGGCACGCCCGCGGCGCCCGCGGCAGCGACCTCCTCGACCAGCCGCTCGCGCACGGAGGGATGAACGATCCGCTCGAGGTCGGCCAGCGCGGCGGGATCCCGGAACACGATTGCGGCCAGCGCGGCGCGGTCCAGCGACCCGTCGGCCGCGAAGACGCCGTCACCGAAGCGCCGCCGGATGGCCGGGAGCGTTGGGGCCCTCGGCGCGGTCATCTCGCGGGCCAGCACGTCCAGATCGATGCGACGCCCGCCCATGGCCGTCAGCCAGCCCGCCACGGTGGACTTACCGCAGCCGATAGGGCCGGTCAGCCCGATCCGCACCGGGCGGTGGGCCGGCCGGGCAGAGTCCCGCGGCTCGGGCTTCGGCTCGGCCGTGTCGCGCGGCTCGGGCTTCAGCTCGGCCGTGTCGCGCGGCTCGGGCTCGGGCGCCGTGGTACGTCCATCCTGCATCGGGGCGTCGGCACCCGCGGCATGCCGGTCGCTCATCGCGGCGCGCGCTCCTCGAGGGCGAGCCAGGCGTCCTCGGCCACGGAAAGCGCGCGGCCCACGTCCACGAGCTCGCTGGTCAGCCGGCGCAGCTCGACGTAGTTGGCCTGGACCGCCGGGTCGGCGAGCGCGAGCTCGATGTGGCTCTTGCGCAGACCGAGTCGGGTCAGGTCGGCGTCGACCGCGTCCTTCTGGCGCCGGTAGGCGTCCTTGGAGAGCGGTGGAAGGCGCCCGTCGCGCGAACCCGCGACGCGACGCGCCGCCCGGTCGGCCGATGGAGCCCGGTCGGTGCGTACCAGTTCCCGCCCCGCAGCCGCCCGCCGATCGGTGGACGCCGATGTCCCGCCGGTCGCGCGTCGCCGCGCCACCACCTGCGGGCCGATCGCCGCTCGCGGATCGTAGCGGTGCGACTCGGCCTCGAGGGCCCCGGCCACCGTCCAGCCCCCCGCCACGGCCGCCCGCCAGTCGCGCCAGCCACCATCGAACGGGACCGCCGAGCCCGGTGTGACGCCCTCACCCGGCTGCACCACCCAGAGCGACCCGCACGTCGCCTCCAGCAGGCGGCGGTCGTGGGAGACGATCAGGAGTGTAGCCGGCGACTCACGCAGGAAGCCCTCGAGCGCCTCGCGTGCCGGGATGTCCAGGTGGTTCGTCGGCTCGTCGAGCAGCAGCAGGTTGGCCGGGGAGATCCCCAGCAGTGCGAGCTCGAGTCGTGACCGCTCGCCGCCCGACAGCTCCGCGACCGGCTTGAACACGTCGTCGCCACGGAACAGGAACCGCGCGAGATAGCCGCGAGCCTCGCCGGACCCGAGGTCCACGCGGTCGAGCAGCGCATCCAGCACGGTCTCGCCGGGGAACGCCGCCATTCGCAGCTGAGCGAGATACCCGAACTGGATCCCGTGCCCGATCCGGACGACCCCGTCGAGCGGGAAGAGCTCGCCCGCCACCGTCCGCAACAGCGTGGTCTTGCCGGCGCCGTTCGGGCCGACGATTCCGATGCGGTCCCCCCGTCGCGCCTCGAGCCGTGGGATCCGCAGGATGGGCGTCCCCCCGGCCGACCCGGGAGCCGGCGGAAAACCCACCACGGAATCCCGGACGGAGACGACGATGTCGCCCGATCGGATCGGACCGCCGCCCACGAGGGCACCCTGCGGGAGCCGCATCCGGCGTCCGGGTCGCGGCGCCTCCACCTGCCGGATCGCGGCCAGGCGGCGCTCATGCTCGTGCATCTTCGCGTAGTTGCGGTGGCTGCGGTAGTTCTGGATCAGCTCCAGCTCCCGGGCAGTGGCGTCCTGCGCCGACTCGGCCTGCCTGGCCAGCTGGGCGTCGCGCTCCGCGGCCTGCGCGGCGTAGGCGCTGTATGCGCCGCGGAACATCTCCAGGCGCCGGTCCCGCAGCTCCCAGACACGGGTCACCACCGCGTCGAGGAACGCCCGGTCGTGCGACGCGACCAGGAGCGCGCGCGTGCGACGGGCGAGCGCGAGCTCGAGCCACTCCAGGGCCGCGATGTCCAGGTGGTTCGTCGGCTCGTCGAGGAGCAGCAGGTCGGGGTCGGCCACCATGAGACGGGCCAGCGCGGCCCGCGTCTGCTCGCCCCCGGAGAGCCCGGTCGGCGGCCGCTCCCACTGGTCGCGCTCGAAGCCCAGGCCGCTCAGTGCCTCGTCCACATGCTGGTCGAGCCGGTAGCCGTCGAGCACTTCGAAGCGGTGGCGAATGTCGGCGTAGTGCGGCGAGCTCACGGCGGCGGCGCCGGCGGCCTCCACCGCGGCCAGCTCATGCTCCAGCCGCTCGGTCTCGGCCGCGCCCGACCGGACGGCCGCGCGCAGAGTCGGTGCTGAGGTGAACCGCTCGTCGAGGTTCGTCTCCTGGGCCAGCATCCCGACCCGCAGGCCGCGCTTGCGCTCGACGGTGCCCGAGTCGGGCTCGTCGAGGCCCGCGGCCAGGCGCAGCAGGGTGGTCTTGCCGGCGCCGTTCACCCCCACCAGCCCGGCCCGGTCGCCGTGGGCGATCGCGACCGTCACATCGTCGAGGATCACGAAGGTGCCGATCTCGCGCCGGACATGCTCGAAGCGGAGGATGGACACGTCAGCCCCGGGCGCCCGCGCGGGCGTTGCGGCGCCGCGTCTCCGCCGCTCGCCGGGCGCGCTCGGCCCGCGCCCGTGCCACCGCCAGGGCCGCCTCGGACACCGTGAGCCCCAGCGTCCCCTCCCCCGCCAGCTCGGTCCAGCGTGGGCCCCGGCGGCTCCCGCTCTGCCCGCGGTCGTGCTGCCTCGCCAGCAGCGAGGCCGCCCCCGGCCGGTCGGCAGCCGGAAGCCGCTGGCACCAGGAGCAGAAGTGGGTCCCGCGCTGGCCCACCGTGATCCGCCGCATCGGCCGCCCGCAGCGGAGGCACGGGAGCCCCGTGCGCTGGTACGCCTGCAGGTGGTCCTGCATCTCGCCGTCTCCCTCGGGGGCCGTGTAGTCGTCGACCGAGCTGCCGCGGCGCTCCACCGCCTCGGCGAGCACGTCGAGCAGCGAGCGGTAAAGGCGGCGTTCGTCGTCCGGCCGGAGCGTGGCGGCGGTCCGGAGCGGATGCAGGCGGGCGCGCCAGAGCGCCTCGTCCGCGTAGATGTTGCCCACGCCGGCCACGAACGACTGGTCGAGGAGCAGGGGCTTGAGGCGGCCCCGGCGCGCGCGAAGGCGTTCCCGGAAGCGGGCGAGAGTGAACTCGGGCGCGAGTGGCTCAGGGCCGTGCCGCGCGAAGACGTCGTCGGGATCGCGACTGTGTCGCCGGTCGATGCCCGGGATGCGGTCCGGGGCGTCCGTGTCCCGGTCGCCGGCGGCCGTGGCGTCGCCGGCCCGCACGGGGCCCGAGGCCCGCACCACCCGCCCCGCCTCGTCCCGCCGGTAGAGCCCGACCCGCGCGAACTTCCGCATGTCGCGCAGCCGAAGCTGGTGCCCGTCATCCAGGTCGATGGCCACGTGGACGTGCCGGTCCGCCGGCGCATCGGCGGGAACCACGAAGAGCTGGCCCGTCATCATCACCTGGATCGCGAGCACCGACCCGCCGTCGAGGTCGAGCAGGAGCCACTTCGCCCGCCGCTCCACACCGAGGATCCGGCGCCCCGGGAGCCCGCGGACGAATGCCTCTGGGTCCGGGTGCGCGACGATGCGTGGCCAGTCGGTCCGGGCGGTGACGATGACGCGACCGGAAACGAGCGGACGCAGGTCACGGGCGATCGTCTCGACCTCGGGAAGTTCGGGCATGCCTCAAGCGTACCCAATGGCCGTCGCCACGGTCGGGATCTGGACCCCCACCGCCGCGCATACCTCCCGCGCGAGATCGACGAACGCCCGGTTCGCCGGCGACCGGTGACGGTCACGATGCCAGGCCAGCCCGATGATCCGCGGGGGCACGTCCGCGGGCACCAGCGCCACCGACGGGTCATCCGCGTCGACCGTGAGCAGCGGCACGAGCGCGGACCCCACACCTGCGGCCACCAGCCCCTGGACCGTGCCGTTGTCGTCCGACCGGAACACCACCCTCGGTTCGCACCCGTTGCGTCGCAGGTGCTCCTCCGCAAGCTCGGTCGTCCGGCAGGCGCTGAACCCGATCAGCGGCTGGCCGGCAATCTCGCGCAGCACGGGCCCCCCGGTGTGCCGCGCCATCGGCGAGCCGCTCGCGACCATCAGCACGTACGGATCGCGCAGGAGCTCGACTGCATCGAACGGCCCAGCCGGCAGGGGGAACACGGTGAACGCGAGATCGATCTCGCCCGACTCGACGAACGAGAGCAGCCGGATATCGTCGTGATCCTCCCGCAGGCGGACCTCTACGCCCGGCCACGCGGCGGAGAACCGGCTGACCAGTGCGGGCAGAATGCGGGCGCCGACACTCTGATAGGTCCCCACGCGCAGCACGCCCGACGCCCCCTCGGCATACGAGCGCAGGTCGGCCTGAGCGGCGCTGAGACGCGCGACGATCGCCTCGGCGTGTCGCAGCAGCAGGCGCCCGGGCTCGGTCAGCTCGACCGTCCTGCGCCCGCGGGAACGCTCGACGAGGCGCAGGCCGACGATGGACTCAAGAGCGGCCAGGTGCTGGCTGACCGCCGACTGCGTGTAGTCGAGGAGATCGGCTGCGGCGTGGAACGAGCCGGTCTCGGCGACGGCGCGGAAGCTCTGGAGATGGCGGAGTTCGAGGTCGGCCCAATGATCAGTTTCCATGATCATCTATTGAACCACTTGGATTTGCTCTGATCAAGTGCGGCGAATACAGTTACGGACATGGAATCGCTCGTATTCATGGTTCTCCTCCTGCTCGCCTTCGCGATCCTCGCGGCTGAGCTTGGTTCTGACTCCCGGCCCGTGGACGACGCCCGGCACTGGTGGCCCGGCACGCACTCGGACGAGGGGTACCCGCAGCACCACGCCTGATCCGGGACGCTGGCGCTGACCGCGTGACGGGGGCGCCGGCGGCCGAAGGCCAGGCCAGCACGAGCTGCCCGTTAGATCGCGGGCAGCTCGTCCGGCAGCGGCGTCATCGACTCCCAGTCGTCGGCCGACTTCAGGTCGACCGTCAGCGGTACGTCGAGTGGCAGCGCTCCCTCCATCGTCTCCCTGACGACCGGCGCGAGCCGCGCCACCTCGTCGCGCGGCACCTCGAACAGCAGCTCGTCGTGCACCTGGAGCAGCATCCGCGCCCGGAACCCATCGCGCTGCAGCCGCTCCGCCATCCGGATCATCGCAAGCTTGATCACATCCGCCGCCGTGCCCTGGATCGGCATGTTGATGGCCATCCGCTCGCCGGCCGCTCGCAGGTTGGGGTTGCGCTCCTGCAGTTCCGGGATGAAGCGCCGCCGCCCCAGCAGCGTGGTCACGTAGCCCTGGGTCCGTGCCACGTCCTTGATGTGGAGCATGTAGTAGCTGATGCCGCTGTAGGTGGCGAAGTAGGTCGTGATGAACTCGCGGGCCTCCTGCTGCGGGATCCCCGCCCGGGTCGACAGCCCGAAGTCGCTCATCCCGTAGGCGATCCCGAAGTTCACCATCTTCGCCATCGACCGCTCCGACGGCGTCACATCGGCCGGGTCCTTGTGCAGCACGCGGGCGGCGGTCGCGCGGTGGATGTCCTCGCCGCGCGCGAACGCCTCGCGCAGGTGCTCGTCGCCCGACACGTGGGCCAGGATCCGCAGCTCGATCTGGCTGTAGTCGGCCGCCAGGAGCGTGAGCGACGGGTCGCCGGCGACGAACGCCCGGCGGATGCGCCGGCCCAGCTCCGTGCGGATGGGGATGTTCTGGAGGTTCGGGTCGGACGAGCTGAGGCGGCCGGTCGCGGCGACGGCCTGATGGAACGTCGTGTGGAGCCGGCCGGTGTCCGGGTCGATCAGACCCGGCAGCGCGTCCACGTACGTGCTCTTGAGCTTGGTGTAGGCGCGCCAGTCCAGCAGCTTCTCGATCATGGGGTGCGCGCCTTTCAGCCCCTCGAGCGTGGCGGCGTCGGTGGAGTAGCCCGTCTTGGTGCGCTTCCCCGTCGGCAGGTTCAGCTCGTGGAACAGGACCTGCTCGAGCTGCTTCGGGCTCCCGAGGTTGAATTCATGGCCGAGGTCCGCGTAGATCTCCGCCTCGAGCCGGCCGATCTCCTCGCCGAACCGCGCGCTCAGGCCCCCGAGCGCCTCCCGGTCGATCACGACCCCGGTCGCCTCCATGCCGGAGAGCACGGGGATCAGCGGCAGCTCGATCTCGTCGTACAGCCGATCGAGTGACTCGGCGGCGAGCGCATCGCGCAGCGGCCCGCGAACGGCGGCCACCGCGAGCGCCTCGAGGGCGGCGGCATGTGCCGGCTCAAGACCCGACTGCGCCGGGAGCTGCAGGCCCAGCCGCTCGAAGGCGATATCCACCAGGGGCTGGCTGCGCAGCGTGGCGTTCAGGATGTAGGCGGCCACCTGGGTGTCGAAGGCGACGCGCGGCAGCGGGATCTCCGACGCCGAGCGCTCCGCGCGGGGATCCACGGCGTCGACGTGGGCGACCAGCAACTGCTTCGCCTCGTGGCCCGCGATGGGGCGGCCCGCGTCGACCAGTTCGGCCAGGAGCGCTGGGGCGAGGTCCGGACCGGCCGACACGACCCGGCCGTCGGCGCCGGCAACGGCCAGCCCGACGGGATGGCCCCGGCGCGGCCCGGGATGGTCGAGGACGAGCCCGACGGCAAGCTCGGGCTGGTCGGCGAGCCACAGGCGCAACGACGATGGATCGCCCGAGAGACGCTCGATCCGGTCGGGGTCGCGGAGGGCTCCCGTGAGGGCGGATACCGGGTCGGGGACGCCGACGGCGATCTGGGGCTCCTGGGTCTCGGCCGCCGCCGCTCGCGCGACCGCCATCGGGGCGCCGCGTTCCGGTTGCCCGACGTTCGCCGCGCGACGCTCGCCGGATGCGCCGCGTGGCTCGCCGGATGCGTCGGCTTGCTCGCCGGATGCGCCGCGTGGCTCGCCGAGCGCGTCGAAGTCGAGCGTCAGCTGGAGGCCGGAGCCCGACCGCCCGTCGTCGCCGCGGCCCTCGCCGCCCATCCCGTGCGATCCCGCGATCCCCGTCTGCCGGCCGCCCGCGAGCTCGCGTCCCGGCACGATCGCGGCGGGCACCTGGCCCCCCTCGTCGGCCGCGCGGAGCAGCGCGCCGGGCTCCCGTGGCGCCTCCCCGGTGAGCGCGGGCAGGCGCTCGATCAGCGAGCGGAACTCGTACTCGCGGAAGAGGCGCAGGACCTCGTCGCGGTCGTACTCGCCGATCCGGGCGTCGTCAAGGCGCAGATCGACGGGCAGGTCGCGGTGGATCGTGACGAGCTCCCGGGAGGCGAACAGCTGGTCACGGTGCTCCACCAGCTTCGCGCGCAGCGACTCTGGCTTCACCTCGTCGAGCCGCTGGTAGACCAGGTCGAGCGTGCCGAAGTCCTGGAGCAGCTTCGAGGCGGTCTTCTCCCCCACGCCGGGGATCCCCGGGATGTTGTCGGTAGTGTCGCCCTTGAGCGCCTTGAAGTCGATCATCTGCGCCGGGACCAGCCCGTAGCGCGCGTGCACCGTCGCCGGGTCGTACGTGACCGTCATCTGGACGCCGCCGCGGGTCGTCATCACGTGCGTGCGGTCCGTCACCAGCTGGAGCATGTCGAGGTCGCCCGACACAATGGTGGTCTGCAGGTCGCGCGCCTCGGCCTGCCGGCTCAGCGTCCCGATCACGTCGTCCGCCTCGAACCCCTGCATCTCGTAGATCGGGATCCGGAAGGCCTCGACCAGCTCGCGGACGCGCGGGAACTGGTCCCGCAGGTCGTCCGGCATCTTCTGCCGCGTGGCTTTGTAATCGGCGAACGCCTCGTGCCGGAAAGTGGGACCGGACAGGTCGAAGGCGCAGATCACGTAGTCGGGCTTCACGTCCTGGAGCCCGCGCAGCACGATCGACCAGAACCCGAACACGGCGTTGACGAGCAGGCCACGGCTGGTGGTCAGAGGCGTGTTGATCAGCGCGAAGTAGCCCCGGTAGATGAGGCCGTTCGCGTCGAGCAGCATCAGGCGGTCCATGGGACCTCGCACGATGGGGAGGGACGCACTCGATTGTAATCGCCGGATTCGTGAGCTGAACTCCGCCGACCGCGGTGCGGGCCTCGAGCGGGCCCGGGGCTGCGGACTTCGAGTTACTCGCTTCGGGTGTCGGACGTCGGGCTTCGCGCGTCGGGCGAGCTTGCGCCGAGGGCACGCGAGCTCGACGATCCGCCAGATGCGCGCCGGGGGAGCGGCGCCCGGGGATGATCCGCCAGATGTGCGCCCGGGGAACGCGAACGCGGGTCAGCGCTTCCGAACGTTCACCGGGGGAACAGGCAGCAGGTCACGGCCGCCAGGTGCACATCCCGGGAACGCGTGGCAGGTTGGCGCCGCCAGGTGTGCACCACGTGAAACGTTGGCGGCTGGGTGCGTGTCGGCCGCCGACCCGCGCCCAGCTTCGTGCTCGCGATGAGGAACCGCCAACGGCGGAACCTCGAACTCGGTCAGTTTCGCGCTCCACCCACGCACGAATGGCGGAGGCGGCGCCGGGCCCCGTCCCCGCCACGACGCCGCTCCACCCACGCACGAATGGCGGATGCGGCCTGCCGCTCAGGACGCGCGTTACCCGGCGCGCCGCATCCGCAGGTGGATCAACCCGAACGCGACCAGCCCGGCCGCCGCCAGCAGCAGCCATGCCTGCCACGCTGCGACGGGCGGGCCGGTTGGCGGCGATGGGCCGGTTGGCGGCGAGGCCCGGTTGAACGCGACCCCCGGCTGGGCCGATTGCCCGGGTGCCGGCACGATCGCGGCCGTCGGAGGGGTCGGCGCCGTGCTGGCCGAGGGTCGCTCGACGCTCGGCGGGCCGCTCGGGACCGGCACGGTCAGCTGAGCTGCCGTGGCGGCGGGGCCGATAGCGGACACCGGACCCTCGGTCGCGGCCGCGGACGGCGGCGTGCCCGCCGGGGAGGCCTGCCCGGCGGCTCCGAGGACGGGAGGTGCGCTGGTCGCAGGGGCCGGCGCCGCAGCGGCACTCGCCGCCGCCATCGCGGCCGGGGCAGCAGCGCTTGCCGCCGGTGCCGCCGCAGGGGCGGCGGCCGGCGCGGCCCCCGCGGCGGAGGTGTCTGCCCCCGCCCCGCTCGCCGCCTGACCCACCGTCTTCAGCGTCGTGGCGCCCGACGAGAAGCCCGGGATGCCCGCCGGTGACGTGACCACGGCCATGACCAGCCCGATCGCGACCGCGGCCGCAGCGAGACGCTGCAGCGGCACCAGACGACCGGGTGCGGCATCCACGCTTTCGGCGAGCCGCGAGAGCCAGTCCCGCAGCCCCGAACGGCGCAACCTGGCGGCCTCCTCCGGGGAGATCCGGTAGTCGCGCGTGCGGGTCGGGGCGGGCAGGTCGGCCGTCGCCCGGGAGATCGCCAGCAGGTCGGACGCCAGCAACCGGCAGTCCGAGCAGATCGACAGGAGCTCGCGCGCCGCCTCGGCCTCCGCATCGGTGACATCGCCCGCCGCGAAGCGCACGACCAGCAGCTGGTCGTGCCGGGCGTGTTCGGCGGAATGGCCGACGGGGTGAGCGCCCTGCCCGGCAGGCACAACGGCGGACCCGGCAGGCACAACGCCCTGCCCGGCCTGATCGGGACGCTCACCGGCGCCGGTGGGATCGATGTTCACGGCCCTCCTGACGCCCTCAGTCCCGGAAGAGTTCCATGGAATCTTCCAGCAGCGCCCGCATCGCCAGGCGGCCGCGGTGGATCCGGGACTTGACGGTGCCGAGCGACACCCCCGCGATGCGCGCGATCTCCGGGTAGTCGAAACCCTCGACGTCGTACAGGAGGATCGCCGCGCGCTGGCCCTCGGTCAGTGCGGCGAGCGCCGCCGACAGCGCGTGCGCCTGTGCCCGACGCACCGCCTCACGCTCCGGGTCCGCCGACGCGCCCGCCGGCGGTTCCCAGGGCTCGTCCTCACGTTCGGGATAGGGCTCGCTCGGACGCCGCTTGCGCAGTCGCAGCACGTCGGTCGAGGCGTTGACTGCGATGCGGATCAGCCACGCGCGGAACGAGTCGCCCCGGAAGGCGTGCAGGTTCCGGTACGCGCGGATGAACGAGTCCTGGACGGCATCGTGCGCTGCCTCGACGTCGCCGGTCAGGCGGGTGGCGAGCGCGAGGAGATGATCCTGGTAGTGGACGACCAGCTCGTTGAACGCGTCGAGGTCGCCCTGTCGCGTCCGCTCGACCAGGCGGAGGTCGCGCTCGCGGGACGGATCGGCCGTCCGGTCGACGGACTGCGCGAGCTCTTCCACGGTACGGCGGCCAGCCTCCTCCGGCGGCCGAGTCTAGCATGCGGCCTCGCCCCGAACCCCCCCCCCCCGCCACCCCC